>NZ_JADHVT010000066.1 GCF_016783915.1 Acidovorax sp. | reverse complement strand
TGCCTGCGCAAGCGAGACCTCGGGGTACGTGCCCAGGGCCAGCGTCTTTTGCTTGCCCATGTAGCGGTAGTTCAGGCGCCAGTACCGCCCCGCAGGTTTGACAAGAAGGTACAGGCCGTGCCCATCGGAATGTTTCTCGCCCGTGGGAGAGCCGGTCGGTTTGACGCTCTTCACGAAAGTGTCGGTTAGCATGCGCGCCCTTGTTGTTGGTATCTGTGGTGTCGCTATGTCGAGATACCAGCAGAAGTACCATGATTTTGTTGGTATGTCATGGTACGTAGTGAGACCCTGTGAGACAACAAAAAACCCGCCATGCCAATAGGCATGCGGGTTTGTGATCTGTTCTGAGTCGGCGTGAAACGTCTATTTGGCCTGCCCGGAGGGACTCGAACCCCCGACCTATAGCTTAGAAGGCTATTGCTCTATCCAGTTGAGCTACGGGCAGATTGGTGTTGGCCGACTGTGTGGCCGGCCGGCTTGCGGAGTGTCCGCAACTGCGTGATGCAGGGCACTAATCATACCCGCCCTGACCAACGCTCTTGGCGGCCCGGCAGGATCGATTTTGCGCCAGGGATGGCGATGCGGTTATAACCGGGTCATCCCCCTTGGCTGCCCGCCTCACTGGAGCATTTGCCATGCCGCACAGCGTCACGCTGATCCACACCATTGCTGCTGCCCTTGGCTTGGCGTTGGTGTTGGGCTTTCTGGCTGCCCGTCTGCGGTTACCAGCATTGGTGGGATATCTGCTGGCGGGGGTGGCCATCGGCCCGTTCACTCCCGGTTTTGTCGCAGATGCGGCTCTGGCCAGCCAGTTGGCGGAGATCGGCGTGATGCTGCTGATGTTTGGCGTGGGCCTGCATTTTTCGTGGGGCGATCTGATGGCCGTGCGCAAGATTGCTGTGCCAGGCGCGGTGGTGCAGATGATCGTGGCGACATCGCTGGGCATGGGGCTGGCCTTGTGGTGGGGCTGGGGCGTGGGTGGTGCCCTGGTATTCGGCCTTGCGCTCTCTGTGGCCAGCACGGTGGTGCTGCTGCGTGCGCTGGAGACCCTGGGCATTCTGGACAGCTACACCGGGCGCATCGCGGTTGGCTGGCTGGTGGTGGAAGACCTGGCCATGGTGCTGGTATTGGTTCTGCTGCCGCCGCTGGGGGGATGGCTGGGAGGTGGTATGGGGGCGGGGCTGGACGCAGCGCAGCTGTGGCGTACGCTGGGCTGGACCTTGCTGCAGGTGGGCGGGTTTGTGGCTCTGATGCTGCTGGTCGGACGCAGGCTGTTTCCCTGGCTGTTGTGGCAGGTGGCACGTACGGGGTCGCGTGAACTGTTCACGCTGTGTGTGGTGGCGGCAGCAGTGGGCATTGCATTCGGATCGGCCGAGCTGTTTGGCGTGTCGTTTGCACTGGGGGCATTTTTTGCAGGCATGGTCATGCGCGAGTCCGAGTTCAGCCACCGCGCGGCGCATGAGTCGCTGCCTCTGCGCGATGCCTTTGCGGTGCTGTTTTTTGTGTCGGTCGGCATGCTGTTCAATCCTGCGGTCTTGTGGGAGCGCCCGCTGCAGGTACTGGCAGTAGTCGCCATCATCATGTTGGGCAAGACGTTGGCCGCTGCGGGCCTGGTGCTGGCGTTCCGTTACCCGCTCAACACCGCGCTCACTGTGTCGGCCAGCCTGGCGCAAATTGGTGAGTTCTCGTTCATTCTGGTCGCACTGGGGTCCTCTTTAGGGCTGCTGCCGCCGGAGGGGGCCAGCCTGGTGCTGGCGGGCGCCCTGTTCTCCATGGCGCTCAACCCGTTGTTGTTCCGTGCCATTGCCCCGTTGCAGGACTGGCTGCGCGCCAGATCGGCGCTTGCACGGCGGCTGGAGCAGCGTGATGACCCTTTGGCCGAACTGCCAACGAGCACCGATTCGCGTTACCTCGCGCGGCAGGTGGTGCTGGTAGGGTATGGCCGGGTAGGGCGGCGCGTGGCGGCAACGCTGGCGGCCAATGACATTCCCTTTGTGGTGGCGGAGCAGAACCGTGAACTGGTGGAAGCCTTGCGGGCCGATGGTGTGGCCGCCGTGTTTGGAGACGCGGTGGAGCCTGCCGTGCTGATCCAGGCCCACATTGCGCGGGCCGCCATGCTGGTGGTCGCCACCCCGGATGCGCTGCAGGTGCGCCAGATGATCGAGACGGCGCAGACCCTGAACCCGGGGATCGACATCGTGGTGCGCAGCCACAACGAGGACGAGGCCCAGCGGCTGGTGCGGGAGTGCAGCCATGCTGTGGTGTTCCTGGCAGAAGAAGCCCTGGCACAGGCGATGTCGCGCCATGTGCTGGAGCGAGCGCGGGTCCGCCAAGCCGCTGCCACCCGGCCCGTACCTCTGCATGGATCGGCGTGATTTGAAGGAAATCTGCCTGTTGCGCTAGAAGAACATGCCTGGATAGCTATCTAATTGATAGCAATCTGGCGCCTGCGGTTGCTAGCGCGTTGCACATTCTGGGTGGCTTACAAGCGGGGTGTCCCATCTGCGCGATATGTGGGACAACCCCCACCCCTGCGCCATGCAGGAGCTTGCCGTAGGGCTTTGGTCAATCCGTTTCTTCAAACACCAGGGATGGCACGGCCATCACGCGAGCGCTTTGGCCCAGTTCCTGGATCAGGTGGTTGGCAAAGTAGCTGTTCTGCGTGTCGGGCTCCAGCGCGGCCACGGCCAGGTTGGCTCGCGGCTGGTTCAGGGGCACATAGAAGCTGCCAGCGGGCGCATCAATGGCGCTGCGCAGGGTGGAAACCTGCACGCGAACGATATCGCCGCTACCTGCGATGGTGCCGATCACGTCCTGGCGGTTGCCTGTTTCGCGCGCGGTTTCGCGGTAGCTCTCGGCCAGGACGGAACCAGGCTCTCCCACTCGCATGACCTGGATGCCCAATTGGCGCAGGCGTTCCACAGCAGCGCGGGCGTCAGACGACAGCCAGTAGCCGCAGGGTCGCGCACGCACCTTGGTGTTGCGCAGCGTCAGCGATGAGTTCCAGTCAACGCGGATGCTACGGTCCGCGCCCGTCTCGGGGTCCAGAAAATCCAGGTCACGCTGGGTGGGCGTGGCCTCCGCTTCAATAACCACCTGGTCGCGGCAGGCCAGGGCGCTGACGTCGCGGGCCACGAACGAGCGTACCTGCTCCAGGTTGGCCGCCCGCTCGGCGGTGGTCCGCAGCGCGCTGGTGATGGCGGTGACCTGGGCATGCACGCGGCGCTGGATGTGCATGCGACCAATGCCCACCCCACGGGTCTCGATCAGCAGGCTGACCGTGTTCTTGAGGCCATGGACGTTGCGCCCCGTGTCGGGCTGAGTGCCCCCCATGGAGATGCGCTTGTCCTGCAGGTTGGTCGAGGTGGTGTAGTACCAGTCACTCGTCAGGCCCTGGGCCTTGAGGGCCGCCACCATGGGCTGGTGAAACCATTCCTGCGATGCCTTGGTGAGGAACTCCGGATAGTTGGCAGTGGTGGTGTATTGCAGCAGTGCGTCGTAGCGCTGGATGGCGTTGAACTTCTGCAGGTAGCGGCCCACCACGGTGTATTCATGGGCGTCCACGACCAGGATGGGGCGGTAGTCGTTGATGACCTGCGCAATGGCGCGGGCCTCGGGCGTGTTGAGCAACAGGTGGTCGCGGTTCAGGTCCACGCCATTGGCGGTGACGCGGGTGCCCACCTCGGCGCCATCGGGGTTGGCGCGGGGCACCACCACCACGTTGATGCGGTCCAGCAACGGCTCCAGCAGGCCCTGGGCCAGCTCACGGCCGATGACCAGCAGTGCCTCACTGCCTGCGGGTTCGTCGCCATGCTGCTGGCCGATCAGCACAACGGTGGGGCGGCCGCTCTTGTCCAGGCTGGCAGGGTCTGTGCCTGGGGCACGGGTAAGCAGCAGGCCCTGGATGGGCTCGCCGCGTTGCGAGGTGCCAATCTGCAGCAACTGCGCGCGTGTGCCGCGACGGGGCACGCCGTCGCTCAGCCCGCGCAGCCATTGGCCCAGCTCGGCATTGGTGGTGAAGGCCCTGCGGTCGGCACCCAGGCCGGGTGTGCTGTAGACCACAGAAGGGTTGGGGAACCGCGCGGCCACCGCATCGCCATAGGGCGGCGCCATGGGCGCCTCGTCGCGCACCAAAAGCGGCGCGGACGGGGGCAGGGGGCTGGCCACCACGGCAGCCCGTTGTGGCGGCAGCTGCGAGGGCGTTTGCTGTCCCAGCGGTGCGGGTACTACCGTACCTTGTTGTACGCGCGGCAGTGGCGCGGGGGCGCTGCGCTGCTGGGCAGTGGGGGTGGATGGCCAAGGGGGCAGCGGGGTGCTGCCGCAGGCCGTCAGCAGCAGTGCTGCCAGCGTGGCCGGGGCGGCCCAGCGCGCAATCCGTGGTTCAAGACGGGAAAGCGGGGTGGTATCGGCGCTGCGGCGCAGGAAATTGTGCTGGGTCATGGTGTGGGCTGCCAGAGAGAGCCCCTGGTGTGGGGCGAGTGGGGCGCTTTGTACGTGGATGTTACCTGTGCGCACCCGCCTCTCCTTGTCAGCGTACATCCCGTTGCAAACCCGTGGCGCCGTGGGCTGCCGCAGTGATCAGCGAGGGACGTCGCTGGGTGCGCTAACGTCGGTCGGCGGCGGCGAGATGCTCTGGGCCAGAGGAGAACTGGGCAGTTTCAGGCGCAGCAAGGCGCGCACAAAGCCGTGGTCCGAGCGCGTGCGGTCGCGTCCCTCATGCAGGTGGTCGTTGAAATAATCCACCCGGCGCACATCGCCCACGCTGTTGCGCCCATTGGGCAGGAACTCTTCGCTGACCAGGATCTGGTCCAGCACATAGGGCGCGCCCTGGTGGATGTGGGAGTAGGCCACGTCCTTTTTCAAGGCGAAATCTCCCTGCAGGTCGTACGCATTGAACAGGGCCACATCACGGGCTGACCGGTCGTAGGCGATGTCGGTGGTGGCGCAGATCAATTGCGTGGTCACGCTGTCGGGGGTGTCGTTGAAGTCGCCCAGCACCACCAGGGGCACGCTGGTGCGGTGCAGCAGGTCGATCACCAGGCACCGCAGCGCCATGGCCTCGGCGCCGCGCATGATCAGCGAGCGCAGCGATGCCAGTGCGACCACCTTGCGGTCGTCCCGGTCCTCCGTAGGCTGGCCCAATGCGTCCTGCAGAAATTTGGGGCGCTTGGATTTGAGGTGCGCGGTAAGGACGTTGAGGGTTTGGCCATGCTTCATCCGCAACGTGGCCACGAGGGGTGGGCGCTCGAAGCGCGTGTGTTGGCCAATGCCAGGCACATCCACCTGAAAGCCCGGTGGGAAGTCGGCAAAGGACTGCAGTGCCTCGACCTTGAGCCGCGTGGCCAGGCCCACTCGGGGCGTGCCTTGCGCGCCCTGTTGGGTGTCGTTGTTCTCTGCCCCTGGCACGGTGACAACGTCGTAGCGCAAGCCACCCCGACCCAGCGCCCCTTTGAAGGCTGCATCGTCCCAGACCTCCTGCACTGCCAGCACATCGGCGTTCAGTGCCCGAAAGCGCTCCCCCAGCCAGGTGATTTTGCGTTCAAACTCGGTCTGGCTATAGGGGTCCTGGTTCTCGTAGAACAGACGTCCCGGGTTGGCCAGGTTGAGCACATTGCAGGTGGCCACCATCAGGGTGTCCAGCGGTTGGGGGAGTTCGTTGGGGCGCATGAAAGGCGTGCAGCGTCGGCAGGGTCACGAGGGCCGCAGCCCCGGATCAACTGGTCTGCAGCGCGCGGCCGGACAGCACTTGCAGCCCGGGCCGACCCAACTGTACGGCATGGACCAGCGCACGGGCCACCTCCGCCCCGGGGCGGGCACGGTAGTTAGCGGGCAGGATCGGGTTCAACCACTGAAAGAGCGTGAGCGACAGAGACTCGGCGGGCCGGTGGGCCTGCTGCAGCACCCGGCGTTCGCCTATCAGCAGGGATGGGCGTGCAATGACCAGCGTCTCAAAACCCAGCTGCTGAAGGTCGCGCTCGACCTCGCCTTTGACGCGGTTGTAAAAAATGCGCGACTGCGCATTGGCCCCCATGGCAGTGACCACGCCACAGCGGGTGGCGCCCGCTGCGCGCGCCGCGCGGGCGGTGGCCATCACGGCGTCATAGTCCACCGCACGGAACGCGCTCTGGCTGCCGGCTGCAGCCATGGTGGTGCCCAGGGTGATGTAGACATCGTCGGCCCGCGGCAAAGCGGGCATCGCCCCAAAATCCACCGCATGCAACTGCAGGCGGGGATGGTTCAACGCGGGGGCTCGCCGCCCCTTGGCGTGCAGCACATGGACGGTGACGCCCGCTGCGTCCGCTGTGTTGGCAGGGGACGCTTTGCGCGTATCAGCGGTTAAAAGAGCCGCGAGGACCGCCTGGCCCACGAGGCCCGTTGCCCCGGCCACCACCGCCACCCGCGCCTGTTCCTCCACCATAGCCGCCACCTCCAGAGTTGCGATAACCACCGCCGCCACCACCACGGCGGCCGCGTTCAGCCATGCTGTCCACGCTGGTGCGCATGGGGTCGGGCTGACCGCCTGCCCCATTGCCCGAACTGCGGTGGCCCGGATTGCTGTGACCCAGATGGGTACCCAGGTGCGCATTGGCGCGTGGGGGCTGTGCGTCATCGTAGCGATGGCCACCGCCGCCTTCAGGGCGTGGGCCTCGACTGCGCGCTGGTGCCTGGGCTGCTCCGTCACGGGCACTACCCCGACCACCACCCTGGCCGCCCCGGCCTCCTCCGGCCGGGCCCTGGGTGTTGCGTGGAGCACCGCCACCAGAGCGGCCACCACCGCCACCACCACCGTTGCCGGCACGAGGACCGCGCTCACCAACTTGGCCGCCGCCCTGGCCTGCCTTGTTGGTGCGGATGCGCTCCATCATTTCGCTGCGGGCTGCCTTGGCGGCCGCCTGCATCACGTCACGGCTCGGGGGCTTGCCTGCGCCGCCCCAGATGGTCTGGCGACCCATGGCGATGGGCTCGGCCTTTTCGCCTGGCTCGGGGCCAAAACCTTCAATGACCTGGACAGGAATCTGCTGCTTGGTGAAGCGCTCGATGTCCATCATGAAGCCTTCTTCGTCCATGCAGACCAGACTCACGGCTTCGCCAGTTGCGCCAGCGCGGCCCGTGCGGCCGATTCGGTGCACGTAGTCTTCGGAGACGTTGGGGATTTCGTAGTTGACGACGTGCGGCAGGTCATCGATGTCGATGCCACGCGCAGCAATGTCGGTGGCCACCAGGGCGCGGATCTCGCCGCTCTTGAAGCCCGCCAAGGCTTGCGTACGGGCGCTTTGGCTCTTGTTGCCGTGCAGGGCCATGGCCTGCACGCCGTTCTTGGTCAGGAATTCGGCCACGTTGTTGGCGCCGAACTTGGTGCGGGTGAACACCAGCACCTGGCTCCAGTTGTGCTGCTGGATGATGTGCAGCAGCACCTGCTTTTTCTTGCCGCGGCCCACAGGGTGGATCACCTGCGAGATACGCTGCACCGTGGTGTTGCGCGGGGTGACCTGAATGCTTTGGGGATTCTTGAGCAGGGTGTTGGCCAGCTCGCGGATTTCGTCGCTGAAAGTGGCCGAGAACAGCAGGCTTTGCTTGTCCTTGGGCACCAGGGCCAGAACCTTTTTCACGTCGTGAATAAAGCCCATGTCGAGCATGCGGTCGGCTTCGTCAAGCACCAGCACCTGCACGGTGGACAGGTCCAGGAAGCCCTGTTGCTGCAGGTCCAGCAGACGGCCAGGGGTGGCCACCAGGATGTCCACGCCGCGCTTGATACGGTCGATCTGCGGGTTCATGCCCACGCCGCCGAAGACCACGGTGGAGTTGATGTCCAGGTACTTGCCGTATTCGCGCACAGATTCTTCGACCTGTGCCGCGAGTTCACGGGTGGGGGTCAGCACCAAGGCACGGATGCCCTTGCCGCCAAACTTGTTCTTGGGCGCCGCGCCTTGCGAGAGGCGGTGCAGCATGGGCAGGGTGAACGCAGCGGTCTTGCCGGTGCCAGTCTGCGCGCCGGCCAGAAGGTCGTGGCCTTCCAAAACGGCGGGAATGGCCTGGGCCTGAATGGGCGTGGGGGTTTCATAGCCCGTTTCGTGCACGGCCTTCAGGATGGCAGGAGCCAGGTTCAGTTCGTCAAATGTCATGTCGTTGAATGCGCCCGTCCGGGGCGCTGGGTATCCGCCTGTCGTGCAACCGGGAGGTTGCTGAGCCAGTCTCAGGCTGATGAGGTTCAGGATTGGGAGCCCGGAAGCGTGGCTTCCTTCGTCCCCAGCAGTGTGCTGATGTAGCGGGCAACTGGAGCCCACCACGGGGGTATTGTCGCATGGACCGATAATCTAGGGTTTGAGAGCGCGTTCGGCGTCTTTGGGGATTGCTCCAAATGATCCTCCGAACCCGCTCGAATGCAGACTCCCTGCCCACTTTCGCAAGCTAGAACCCTCCATGGCCCAATACGTTTATTCGATGAATCGCGTCTCCAAGACCGTGCCGCCCAAGCGGCAGATCTTGAAGGACATCTCCCTGAGCTTTTTCCCGGGCGCCAAGATTGGCGTGCTGGGCCTGAACGGCTCGGGCAAATCCACCCTGCTCAAGATCATGGCCGGCGTGGACAAGGAAATCGAAGGCGAAGCCATCCCCATGCCCGGGATCAAGATCGGCTACCTGCCCCAGGAGCCGCAGCTCAACAACGAGCACACGGTGCGCGAGAGCGTGGAAGAGGCCATGGGCGAAGTCTTTGCTGCCAAGGCCAAGCTGGAAGAGGTCTACGCTGCCTACGCCGAGCCCGATGCCGATTTTGATGCGCTGGCTGCAGAACAGGCCCGCCTGGAAGCGATCATTGCCACGGCGGGTACCGACTCCGAGCACCAGCTCGAAATCGCTGCCGACGCGCTGCGTCTGCCTCCCTGGGAGGCCAAGGTCGGCCTGCTGTCCGGCGGTGAAAAGCGCCGCATCGCGCTGTGCCGCCTGCTGCTGTCCAAGCCCGACATGCTGCTGCTCGACGAACCCACCAACCACTTGGACGCTGAATCGGTGGACTGGCTGGAGCAGTTCCTGCATCGCTTTCCTGGCACTGTGGTGGCTATTACCCACGATCGCTACTTCCTGGACAACGCGGCCGAGTGGATTCTGGAACTGGACCGCGGCTATGGCCACCCCTACAAGGGCAACTACAGCACCTGGCTGGACCAGAAGCAGGCCCGCCTGGAGTCCGAAAACAAGGGCGAGGAAGCCCGCGCCAAGGCCCTGAAGAAAGAACTGGAATGGGTGCGCCAGAACGCCAAGGGCCGCCAGGCCAAGAGCAAGGCGCGTATCGCCCGTTTCGAGGAACTGAGCGACTACGAATACCAAAAGCGTAACGAAACGCAGGAAATCTTCATTCCTGTGGCCGAGCGCCTGGGCACCCAGGTCATTGAGTTCCACAACGTCACCAAGTCGTTCGGGGATCGCGTGCTCATCGACAACCTGTCCATGACCATCCCTGCGGGCGCCATCGTCGGCATCATCGGCCCTAACGGTGCCGGTAAATCGACCCTGTTCAAGCTCATCGCGGGCCGCGAGCAGCCGGACAGCGGCGAGGTGGTGATCGGCTCCACCGTGAAGATGGCCTTTGTGGACCAGCACCGCGATGCCCTGTCGGACGACAAGACCGTGTGGGAAGACATCTCCGGTGGCCTGGACATGATCAACATCGGGAAGTTCACCATGGCCAGCCGTGCCTACGCCGGGCGCTTCAACTTCAACGGCGGTGACCAGCAAAAGAAGGTGGGCATGCTGTCGGGCGGTGAGCGTGGCCGACTGCACCTGGCCAAGACACTGATCGCTGGCGGCAACGTGTTGCTGCTGGACGAGCCTTCGAACGACCTGGACGTGGAAACCCTGCGTGCGCTGGAAGACGCTTTGCTCGAATACGCGGGCACAGTGTTGGTTATCAGCCACGATCGCTGGTTCCTGGACCGGATCGCTACCCACATCCTGGCCGCCGAAGGTGACAGCCAGTGGACGTTCTTTGACGGCAATTACCAGGAGTACGAGGCCGACAAGAAGAAGCGACTGGGTGAAGAAGGTGCAAAGCCCAAGCGGATGCGTTTCAAGGCCCTGAAATAAGGGCTGAGGTCAAGTAGGATTGCATCTGGAAACCTCTGGCCCGATTCCTCCCTCCCACTATGTCACTGCCCGCATCGCGTCTGAGAGCCGTTTTCCGCGCCTGCGTTGTCAACGCCGTTCGCGGGGGTGAGGCCCTGATGGGGCAGCTCGTCAAGGTCACCCAAGGTGCCTTGACCAGCGAGGAGTCGGCAAGCCGCAATATCCAGCAGCGCAATTTGCTCAGCGATTCGCTGCGCCTGCTCAATGAGCACGAGGCAGCACTGCTCAAGGGCTACCCCATGGCCCTGCTGGAAATTTTTGCCGAAGGCCCCGCTGTCTCCAAGGGGCGCAGCTCGGCCGATGACACCGGCATGGATTTTGGCGAGCTTTCGCTGATGGACGAAAGCGAAATGCAGGCACAGGTGGAGCTGTCCAAGGCGCAGCAGTCTGCGCTGCATGCCACCGATGCCGTGCTGGCCGAACTCAACACCCTGGTGAGCGCTGCGCAAGGTTTGCGCAGTGTTCAACCCGAGCGCAACCCCCTGCGGCCCGAGAGCTACATCCGTGCTTTGCAGCAAGTGGTGGGCGAAACCGGCGTCTCGGCAGACGTCCGACAGCTGTGGATGCAGCACATGCGCGATCTGTTGGGCAAGCTGCTGGCCGAAGAATACAAAAAAACCGCCCAGAGCTTGCGCGAGCATGGCGTGCAGCCTGTGGGCTATGCCGTGCTGGGCACGCCTTCGGGTGGCGGTCGCGGTGCAGGCGCGGGCGCCGGTTATGGCGGGTCTGGTTATGGCGGCCCTGGCACGGGTTATGGCAGTGGTTATTCCGGCTATGGCCCGTCGATGAACGCGCCCATGGGCGACTATGGCAACACGGGCTATGGGCGTGGCGTGGGCCCAGGTACCGGATGGAGCGGCGACTCCCAGCAGGGTGCGATGGTGCCTGTGGATGCCGCCGAAGAGGCGCTGCTCACGGTCGGTATCCTGCGCCAGATGCTGGCGGGCGGCGATCCGTTTGTCCCTCCGGTCTATGGCGCAGTGCCTGCGCAGGCGGTGGTCATGCCCAGCGGCTCGGGTCAGCCGGGCTGGGTGGACCCCCGCGCGGGCGCCGCCAGCGCCCAGTCATCGCTGGCAGGGGGCTATTACCCCTCGGGCGCGGCGGCCGAAGCCATTGAAGACATGGCCCAGCTAGAGCGTCTTGTGGGGCGTCTCGCCAATGGCGGCACAGTCAGTCAGCCGGGTTCGTTGCCCGTGCCTCTCGCGGGCTGGCGTGGGCCTGGCGTGGCACCTGTGGTCTATGCAGCCATGCCCATGGAGGCAGCTACCCAGTCCACCGCCATGGCGGTGGAGGTGGTGGGGCGCATGATGGCCAACATCGCCCAGGATACCCGCCTGCTGCCCCCTGTGCAGCAGGCAGTCAAGAGCCTGGAACCTGCGCTCAAGCAACTGGTACACCACGACGGCCGGTTTTTTACCGACAGCAGCCATCCTGCGCGCCGATTGCTGGATGAGCTCACGCAGCGCAGCCTGGCATTTACCGCCGAGACGGAGCCCGGCTTCAGCCGTTTCATGCGGCTGGTGACCGAGGCTGTGGGCCACCTGTCAGCCCACGAGGTCAAGGACGCGGGACCGTTCGACACCGTGCTCAAGGCGCTGCAGTCTGCCTGGGACACCCAAGAGCAAAAAATCAAGGCCCAGCAGGAGGCCGAACAAAAAGCCAAATTGCAGGCTGAGCAGCGTGAACTGCTGGCCGAGAAGATCGCAGCCGACATTCGCAAGCTGCCCGATGTAGACAAGGTGCCATCGGACGTGCTGGATTTTGCGGCGGGCCCCTGGGCTGACGTGGTAGCGCTGGCGCAGGTGATGCGCAGCGACGATAGCCAGGACGATGACCCAAGTGGTTACCTGGCCCTGGTCCCGGTGCTGCTATGGACTGCACAGCCCGACCTCACGCGCCAGGAGACCGACCGGCTCAACGAGGCAATCCCTGGCTTGCTGGCCAAGCTGCGCAAGGGCCTCAAGACCATCAACTACCCCGCTGTGCAGACCAGTGCGTTCTTGCAGCGGCTGGTGGCGCTGCACCAGGCAGCTTTCGAAAAGCCGGCACCGGCCTCCGTGCCTGCCCCAGCGGCCGAGCCCGATGCGACAAAGGCCGTGCCAGAAATGTTCGAGCCCTCTGAGGCTTCGGCCCTTGGACCGCAGGACAGTGCCCAGGCCCCACTGGATGCCCCAGATCCTTACGCCGACTTTGTCATTGGAGCCTGGGTGGAGTTGGTGACCAATGGCCGGGTGGTACGCACCCAGCTCACCTGGGCCAGCCCGCATGGCACCCTGTTTTTGTTCACTGCGCCGGATGCCAGCACCCAATCCATGACCCGCCGGATGCGCGACAAGCTGGCCGCCGAAGGCGCGCTGCGCGTAGTCCCAGCCCAGCCACCCAAACCAGCCAAGACCGTGGCCCGCACGTCGGGCTCGGCAGAGATGGGTGGGGTAGATCGCAAGTCGCCGTCCGACGGCCGTTCGCGTTCGGTGTCCAGCTCCAGGCTGGGGCAGCTCTCCAAGTCAGCCCCTCTGTCTCCGTCTTCGGGTTCCAAGACCCCTAAAAATCGCTGAGCGTAAAGAGGCGCAGACCCTGGGCAGCACCCGCAGGCCAAAGCAGGCCACAAGCGGCCTTGCGCGGTGACAGCGCTCATCAATGCGCAGTTTCTGCGGCGCTTTCCGTTCCGGTTACGTGGCCAGCCGCTTCGGTACCCGGCGTGATTTGGTGAGCGGAGCTACTACCGCCCTCCGAGGCCCGTAACAGCTTCTTGCGCACCAGGTGGATGTGGTTGCGCAGGGCATACAGTTCGTCGGCATACGAAAGGGGCACGCTCACCTTTTCGGCCTGTGTTTCCAGGTTGTCCAGGGTGCGCAGCAGTGTGGCGGGGTCGCTTTTGCCCGCCTCCAGGTCATTCTCGATCTCGCGCAGGCGGCCATACCAGCGAAACACCCGCGAGCGCACCCGGAACTGGTAGAGCGGCGGCACGATCCGCGACAGCGGCAGCATGATCGCCAGCAAGATACCCAGCACCAGCCACATGCGCTCGATCAGGTTGGCCAACCAGAACGGCAGGTAGCGCTGCAGCATGGGCACTGGCTCGTTCATGGCACGGTCGCCCTCCTTGGCAATTGGTAGCTCGCTGCCTCGCGTGTTGGGGAACTCACGCGCCCGGTTGAACCAGCCCGCGCCGCTGTGCAGCTTTTGCGCGTTTTGGGCAAACAGGGTGAGCAGTGCGGGGTGTGTGCCATCGCGCGCTAGCAGGGAGGTGGTGGTTGCCACCAGTCGCACATCCCTGGTAGGCACGTTGGCTGCGAGGTCCACCACCCCGCGCGGTAGCGTCACGGGGGTGAGAAACGGAAACCGCCGTGCATAGGCCTCGTGCTGCGCAAAGTCCAGCAGCTGCACGCCGGGTGTTTGCAGCAGCATCTGCACCATCAGCGATTCGGGCGCAGACGCAAACACCAGTGCGTCGAGCCTGCCCGCCAAAAACTCCACCGTCGCGGGCGTCTGCTCCAGGCGCGACAGCTTGACTGCCCCGGGCTCCACCTTGTTGGCCTGCAGCAGCCGCTCGATCAGCGTGGGCACGCCGCTGCCCTCCGACCCCACATTGACCCGCCAGCCGCGCAACTGCCGCAGGCCATCAAGCCGGGGTGCGTTGTGCATACGCTCTGCTGCGTCGGTACGGTAGAAGAGCCACAGCGGCTCCACAAACAGGCTGCCCAGCGATACCAGGTTGTCCCGGTCATCGGGCTGCAGTTCGGCCGTGCCGCCCTGCACAAAGGCGACATCGGCCTGGCCGTCGCGCAGCAGTTGCAGGTTGTGTGATGAGCCCTCGCTGGGCAGCAGGGCCACATCAATGCCATCGGCTGCCAGCGCCTTCTGGTAGCGCTTGCCAAACTCCTCGTAGGCGCTTTGTGCGGGTCCAGTGGCCAGGGTCACTGTCTTGGGAGGATTGGGGTTGAGCCACCAATACGCCAGCACCAGCAGCCCTACCGCCAAGAAGGCGAGGGGGCCGGCCGACACAATCAGATCGCGGAGGGTGAGAAAGGTGTTGCGAAAGGCCTGGGGCATGGGGGATGAAAGGAACGGTGCGAAGACAGGGCGGTAGTGCGCCAGGATGAACCAGCATGGCACCCGCGTGGCGCCAGTGTCATATCACGCGGTCAGCGTGTCCCGCGATTATCCAGGCAGGCGCCGCAAAGCCTCTTACCAGAGCATCGCCTTCGGCATCGCCCCTGAGTCCGTCGCGTGGGAGGGCTGCGGACTGCCAGCCAGTGCCGCCTACTGCTGCAGGCGTCTTCGCTGGCGTTCGTAGGCCATGCACTCCTGCAGGGACAGCGCATCATTCTGGTCCACGTCCGCTGCCTCGAAGTAGGCCATGCGTGCCTGTACCACTTCCTTGAACGACAGCTTGCCGTCCCCGTCCTTGTCGGCTGCAGCCAGTCGTCTCAACTGGCCTTTGCCGATGCGGGGCAGTTGGTTCAGTTGGGAGAGATGGACGTAGCCCTCAGCATCGGGTCCCAGGCTGTGCCAGCCCTGCACGATGTCCTGGTGAAACTCGTCCAGCGACACGCTGCCGTCGTGATTGAGGTCGGCGGCCGAACAGATGGCCTGCAGCCGGTGGGCAAGGGTTGAGGCCGCCGGTTTGTGGGCTGCTGCGGGACGGGCTGGGGTGGTGGGTGACGGTACCGGGGTGTCGGCCGCACTGGCGGTGTGGGCCGTTGTCGTCAACGCCAGAGCGCAGGCGCCTGCGTAGATCATTCGAAAGGTTCGTTGCATGGGAGCCTCCTTACCACCACCAGCGTTGGCTGGGGCTGCGGTTGCAGGGCCAGACCATGGTGTGCGCGCCCTGGCGGACCTGGCCTGCGTCCACATCCAGGCATTTGCCAGTGAGCTGGCTCACGATCTGCCCGCCCCGGGTGGACCAGCTCTGGCTGCGCGAGCCTGAGCAGGACCACAACACCACCCGTGCGCCATCCCGTGGGTCGCCACGGTCCACGTCCACGCACAGGTCGCGCACCCGGATCTCGCCGCCGCGTCCCACCGCAAACCGCTGGGACGCGGTGCCGTTGCATTCGTACACCTGCAGTGTGGTGCCTGGCTGGAACTTGCCACCCCTCACGTCCAGGCACAGGCGGCCGTCCACGCGGATCTCGCGTCCCCAGTCGCCGCCCTGGCCGGGGTAATCCGGGTATTCGGGGCGCCGGTCGTTGTCGTGCCGGTTGTGATTGGCCAGCAATGCAATGCCGGCGATGGCAGCCACTGCCGCCACAGCCGCACCGGCATTGGAGCCACTGTTGTTCCCGGATACATAGGTGCGTGTGATCTTGAAGCGGCCGCCGCAGCCACCATTGGTCCACAGCTCGCGTTGGGTAAGGTCGTAACCCCAGGTGCGGTTGAAGCGGCAGGCTCCCTGGGTTTGTTCTACCAGGTCCACCTGGGTCACATCGTCCGCGAGGCGGTAGGAGGTGTAGCCGCCGCTCGACTGGAAATCCACCAACTGGTCCTGCGCCTGTGCCACCTGGGTGCTCACGAGCCATGGCAGGCACAGCAGCCATGCAAGTTTCCGAAAGGCCTGGTCTCTCATGGGTTCACTCTCCTTGTTCCGATAAGGGGCCATAGGGATGGGTGTGGGGCAGTGTGGGCCTTAGCCTCAGGGCACCGTCCGCCATTGGCATCATAGGGCGGTCTGATGCCTTCGCGCTCGGCTACAGGTGGTGCCATCGGTTGAAATCCCGTTGGAACGGAGGGGGGCTGTTCGTGCATGATGGCGGTGCGCTGGGGCAGCCCAGCCCTCTGGCTGCCTGTGTCCTATCCATCCACTGCGGTGTCCGATGAAACGCTTCTATGTCGTTGCCTCCATCCCACTGCTGCTGGCGGCGCTGATCCCCATTGCAGCGTCCCTGTGGGTGGCACACCGAAAGGCCAAAGACGATCAGATCGCCTACCTGACCTCATTGGCGGATGAGGTGCTGCGACGCGGCGTGGCCTCGCGCCAGCAGCTCGTGGCTGCGCTCAACGAGCTGGAACGGGACCCGCACCCACCCTGCAGCCAGGCCAGCCTCACGCGCATGCAGCAGCTGGTGGGTACCTCGTTCTACCTGCAAGGCATGGGCTCGGTGATGGATGGCACCCTGGTCTGCAGCACGCTCACCCAGGGCAGCGACCTGGTGCCGCTCACTGGCAACCACATGGTCACCTCCACCGGGATTTCCAGCTGGATTGGCGCCCGCCTGCCCTTTGCGCATGATCAGCCCTTCAACATCTACGCCCGCAACGGCCACGCGGTGATCATCCACCCCGGCATCGTGATCGACATGCCGGTGCTCCACGCGGATGTCTCTCTGGGGCTGCTGATCAGCACGCCGCAGGCGCTGATACGGTCCAAAGGCCCGCTCGATCCGCAGTGGCTGGCTTTGTACACCCCTCATGCCAGCAGCCAGGTCGAAAGCGACACCCACCACATCGTTTTTCGGGCAGCGAAAGACAACAACATCGCCGCCATTGCTGCAGCCCCCAAGGCCCAGGTGTATGGCGGGCTCTGGGCCCAGGCGCTGATCCTGGCACCGCTGGGTCTGGTGGCCAGCGCCCTGTTTGCGCTGGGCGTGGCGGTACTGACCCGGTGGCAGTTGTCGCCGCGTGTGCGGCTGCGAGCGGCCTTGCGGCGGCGCGAGCTCTTCATCCTCTACCAGCCCATCGTTGATTTGCAGACAGGCCAATGGGTGGGTGCCGAGGCCTTGCTGCGTTGGCGTCGCCGCAACGGCACCCTGGTGCCTCCTGACGAATTCATTGCCGAAGCTGAGAAGGCCGGTGTCATTGCTCCGATCACGCGCTACGTGATCGACGTGGTGCTGGCCGACCTGCCTGAGCTGCTCAAAGCCAGCCCGGGTTTTCATGTGAGCCTGAACCTGTCGCCCCAGGACCTGGTGGCCGACGGGCCCGTGCAGTACCTGCAGCGGCGCTTCAGCGCCATGGAGTTTCCTGCAGGTGCGCTGATGCTGGAGGTCACCGAGCGGGGGCTGGTGGACATCGAGGCCGCGCGGCCCGCGCTGCAGGCGGCCCGGCAGATCGGGGCGTCGATTGCGCTGGATGACTTTGGCACGGGTTACTCCAGCCTGTCCCTGCTGGAGTCCATCGATATCGACACCCTCAAGATCGATCGCATCTTCATCGCCAGTATTGGCGCACAGGCCGCCATCAGCCCGGTCACCACCCACATCATCGAAATGGCCCACACACTCAAGCTGGCGTTGATTGCCGAGGGCGTGGAGACGCAGGATCAGGTGGAGTTCCTGGTCGCGCGCGGTGTGCGTCAGGCCCAGGGCTGGAACTTCGCCCGCGCCATGCCCTTGGTGGAGTTGCTGGCCGGGCTGCGCGCGGCAAAATCCGCCCGCCAGCGGTAACGCCACCAGAGTCAATTCAGGTCTGCGCCGGGTTTTTCAGCGGCCCCTGCTCACTTGAGCAGCAATGCTGATCTGCTGCCGTAAATCTGAAAGACCGCTACAGCATTCACAAGGTCATCGGCCTGCCCGCGAAGGCTCGGCGCTGCGGCAGCCATCTCCTCCACCAGGGCCGCATTCCGCTGCGTGGCCTGGTCCATCAGCGTGACCGCCTCGCCCACCTGCGTGACCCCCGAACTCTGCTCAGAGCTGGCAGCACTGATCTCCCCCATGAGGTGGGCATACGTTGCGTATGCTGGCAACCAACTCTGTCATGGTGTGGCCGGCCTTGTCCACGAGGGCAGTGCCATGTTCCACGCGGCCGACACTTTCCGGGATCAACTGCTTGATCTTCAGTGGGTCCGGTTTGCGTCAAGAAGTTTTTGACCGCAATGGGCAGCGGGACCTTCGCCCCCGCTATCCGCGCACCGCGCTTCTGAACGCAGCAGACAGTGCCGCGATGGCATTGCGTGATCGGCCCTCCTGGGCGCGGTTGTGAAGGACCACTGGCAGGCTCGGCAGTGCAGGAAGCCCCAGCCGTGCACCTACGTCCACCGCGCCCCAGGGCAACATGCGGGGTGCCAGTGCTGCCACCCCCAGCCCCGCAACAACGGCTGCAGACACCGCAGCCACGCCACCGCCCACAAATACCTCACGCCAGGGGATGGCGGCAGCATCCAGCAGTTTTCCGGCCATCGCGCGCACGCCGCAGGGCTCTGCCAGGGTGGCCAGCGGCAGGGGTTCGCCAGCGCGGTGTTGCCAGTGGGGTGCCGCGAACCAGCCAAATCGCTCTTGGGCAAGCACTTCGCCATCGCTGCGCCCAACATGCATGCGGACAATGGCAGCGTCGAGCTCGCGCCGGTCAAAGCATTGCAGCAGGTCGCCCGACGAGCCGATCCGGATGTCGATCAGCAGCTGGGGGTCTTGTGCATTCATGCGCGCAATCAACGCCGGCAGTTCAGGCCCAGCCACATGGTCGCTGATGCCGATGGTCAAACGCTGCGGAGCTTCGCTCAGCGCAGCCACGGCTCGCTCCTGTGCCGCGAGCAGTGCGCGGGCGTGGTCGAGGAAGGCGGCGCCCTGCGCCGACAGTTCCACATACCGGGGCGTGCGCTCCAGCAGCCGGCAGCCCAGCCGGTCCTCAAGCCGTTTGAGCTTGAGGCTTACAGCGGCCTGGCTGGTTTGCATGGCCTCGACTGCGCGGGTAAAGCTCCCCAGCCCGTCCTACCTGGGGGTGGCTCGCGGCTACGATTTGGTGTTTGTCCAGACCACTGCCAACAACACGCGCACGCTGGATCAGAAGAAGGCGCTGTTCCAGCGCATCGCCCAGCTTCTGGGTGAAAGGCCAGGCCTCAGGCCTGAAGATGTGTTCGTGAACATTGTTGAGGTGGCCAAAGAGAACTGGTCCTTCGGACACGGGCTGGCGCAATTCGCCTGAGGTCTGGCGCGGAGCCTGCCGTTTTTTGCGCTTCAGCCCAGATCGGCGGCCGAGGGCAGGTATAGCCCCTCTGCCGTGGTGATGGACCGCGCCGCGCGCGCAGCCCGCGCAGTGGCGATGGCCGTGGCCTCGGCCGCCATGGTGGCCAGCACCATCATGCCCAGGCTCTTGCCGCTGCGGCCCGTGCCCAGGCTGAAGAGGGTGTCGCCGTCGGACATGGTGTGCACGGGGTTGATGCTGCGCGCCAGCCCGTCGTGCGCCGCCACAGCCAGGCGGTGGGCCTGCACCTTGGAAATGACCGCGTCAGTGGCGATCACGCCGATGGTGGTGTTGGTGCCCGCCAGCAGGGGCTGTGGCGGGTCGCCGCGCAGCAGGGCGCGGCGTGTGTCGCGCAAGCGCAGGCCGTCGTCGGTGCGGGCGCCGGCAATCACCTGGGCGGTGTCGGGGTCGATCACGTCGCCCAGCGCATTGCAGGCAATCAGTGCACCCACCGTGACGCCATCCACCGTGACGGAGGCCGTACCAATGCCACCCTTCATCGCGCGCTGGATGCCAAAAATCTTGCCCAGCGCCGCACCGGTGCCTGCGCCCACATTACCTTCGGCCGGGTCGGCGGTGGACGCGGCATCGCACGCCGCGTAGCCCGCCGCAGCATCGGGGCGGATGCGCATGTCGCCCACCAGCAGGTCGAACAGCACGGCGGCAGGCACGATGGGCAGGCGGCCTACGGCCACGTCAAAACCCACGCCGCGCTCTTCGAGCCAACGCACGGCGCCGGTGGCGGCATCCAGCCCCCAGGCGCTGCCGCCAGCGAGCACGATGGCATGCACCTTGTCCACCAGGTTGGAGGGGTGGAGCAGGTCTGTCTCGCGCGTGCCGGGCGCGGCACCCCGCACATCCACACCAGCCACGGCGCCCTCGCGCGTGATGATGACGGTGCAGCCCGTGGGGCGGCGGGTTTCGGTGAAGTGGCCGACCTCGATGCCAGCCACGCGGGTGATGCTGCCGGCATCGCCAGCCATTGTGTGTGGAGAACTCATGGCCGTTGATTATGGTGCCCGGGCAACGTGCCGCGCTTGCGCAGCATCAGGGGCCCGGTGCTGCGTTCTGAACCGGTCAAGGTGCTTTCTCGATCCGTTGGACGTGATAAGCGCCGCTGACCTGTTCGGCCCGAAAACGCACCTTGTCGCCGGGTTTCAGGTCGCCCACCACACCGGCGTCCGCCACGCGGAACACCATGGTCATGGGCGGCATCTCCAGGTTCTTGATCTCGCCGTGCTTGAGGGTGAGGCGCAGGGTGCGCGGGTCCCAGCGGGTGATTTCGCCTTCGCTCAGCTCTGCCTGTTGCGCGGGCGATGCGGTGGCTGCGGGGTGGTGGCTGCTGTGGCTGTCTGCGGCAGCCCCTGCGGGGGCTTGAGCCAGTGCGGGCCCCGCAACCAAGACGAGCAGGCTGGCAGCCAGCGGGATGGATAAGAGGTGCTTGGTCATGTCGATGCCTTTTTGTTGTAGCTCTTGAAGATGCGCGTGCTGCCGTCGTGCGCCACCAGCAGGACGTCGTACGGGTCGCGCCGATCGCCATACACGGCGCCGTCCATGCCCGGCGAGCCCACGGGCATGCCGGGCACGGCCAGGCCCAGGGCCTTGGGCTTTTGCTGCAGCAATGCGCGCACGTCGCTGGCGGGCACATGGCCTTCGATGAGGTAGCCACCGACCAATGCGGTGTGGCACGAGCCCAGCTTTTGCGGCAGGCCCAGGCGGGCGCGCACGGCGTTGTTGCCGGTGGCGTGCACCTTCACGGCAAAACCGTTGGATTGCATGTGATCCACCCAGTCCTGGCAACAGCCGCAGTTCGGGTCTTTCCATACCTCCAGCGGGGTGGTGGTGGGTGTGGTGTTGGCGGCGCGGGTCCCATCCGGCAGCAAAGCGACAGCCAACCCCGCACCCAGCAAGGGCAGGGCGGTGGCGAGCCATTGGCGGCGGGCGGGGCTGGGGAGGGGGGACACGGATGCGGATGCAGCCCGAGGGCGTTGGTTGGTCATGGTGTTTCTCCTGGCGTTATGGTTTGCGGGGCAACACGGTGATGGCGCCGGTCATGCCAGCCTGGTAGTGGCCGGGGATGAGGCAGGCAAAGTCAAAGCTGCCTGCGCGGTTGAAGTGCCACACGATGTCGCCCGCCTTGCCAGCCGCCACATGGGCCATGTAAGGCTCGTCGTGCTCCATGCCGGGGTGCTTTTTCATCAGCTCGGCGTGCTGGTCCAGCTCTGCCTTGGTGCCGATCACGATCTCGTGCAGCACCTGGCCTTTGTTCTGGGCGCGCAGCCGCACGGTGTCGCCCTCGCGCACCTCGATGTGGCGGGGGCGGAAGCGCATGTCGTCGCCCATGTGGATGGTGATCGTGCGGCGCACCTGCTGGGCGTCGCCTGCAATGCCCCAGTCCTTTTGCTCTTTGACCACCGGGGCTGTGGAGGCGTGGTGTGGCATGTTTTCATGCCCACAGGCAGAAAAAGTGCCGAATGCGCTAGTGCCTATTGCCCAGGCAGCTATGAATTTGATAGTTTTCATGGTGGTCGGCAATGTCAATGTTGGTGGCCGCTGGCAGCCGGCTTGCGCGCATTGGCGGCGCCGGGGGCCGTGCCCGGTATGTCGGCGCGTGCTGGGCGCGGTGTGGCGGCTGGGGCGCCTTGCCATTCAAAGGCCTGGGTGCCGCGTGGCTGCTGGAAGTCGCCAGGGTCGGCGTAGCTGCCTGCGGGTTGGTCGGCGCGCACCTTGAGGGTGGTGAACATGCCGCCCATCTCCAGCGGGCCGAAGGGGCCGGTGCCGGTCATCATCGGGAAGGTGTTGTCGGGCAGTGGCATTTCCATGGCGCCCATGTCGGCCATGCCGCGCTCGCCCATCACCATGTAGTCGGGCACGATCTTCTGGATCTTGCCCACCAAGCCCCGGTGGTCCACACCGATCATGGTGGGCACGGCGTGCCCCATGGCGCCCATGGTGTGGTGGCTCTTGTGGCAGTGCAGGGCCCAATCCCCCGGCTCGTCGGCAATGAACTCCACCTGCCGCATCTGGCCCACGGCCACGTCGGTGGTCACCTCGGGCCAGCGCGCGCTTTTGGGCACGGGGCCGCCGTCGGTGCCGGTCACCTCAAACTCGTGGCCGTGCAGGTGGATGGGGTGGTTGGTCATGGTGAGGTTGCCCACCCGGATGCGCACGCGGTCGCCCTGCCGCGCCACCAGCGGGCTGATGGCGGGGAACACCCGGCTGTTCCAGCACCAGATGTTGTGGTCCAGCATGGTGTTGACCTTGGGGGTCATGCTGCCGGGCTCCACGTCGAAGGCGTTGAGCAGGAAGGCGTAGTCGCGCTGCACCTTGGCAATCTGCGGGTGACTGCCCTTAGGGTGGGTGATCCACAGGCCCATCATGCCCATGGCCATCTGCACCATCTCGTCTGCATGCGGGTGGTACATGAAGGTGCCGGGGCGGCGCGCCACAAACTCGTACACAAAGGTCTTGCCCGGCTGGATGGCGGGCTGGGTGAGGCCACCCACGCCGTCCATGCCGTTGGGCAGGCGCTGGCCATGCCAGTGGAT
>NZ_JADHVT010000227.1 GCF_016783915.1 Acidovorax sp. | reverse complement strand
CCCTTTTCAAATCCATTGCCGACAGTTAGTGCGCGTACGGCATCCGCAAAGCGTGCCACGAATTCCTCGTACACACCGTCCTGCACATAAAAACGATTAGCGCACACACATGTCTGCCCCGCATTGCGGAACTTGCTGGCTATGGCACCTTCCACGGCGCTGGCAATGTCAGCATCATCAAATACGATGAAAGGTGCGTTGCCACCCAATTCCAGTGACAGTTTCTTGACCGTGCTGGCGCTTTGCGCCATCAGAATCCGACCCACCTCGGTACTGCCAGTAAAGCTGATGTGGCGCACTACGTCGCTAGCACAAAACAGTTTTCCAACTTCAATGCTGTTCTGGCTATCGGCCGTCACCACATTCAGCACACCCGCAGGTATGCCAGCGCGGCACGCCAACTCCGCAGCGGCCAAGGCAGTCAACGGCGTCAGTTCAGCCGGTTTGATGACCACGGTGCACCCCGCCGCCAGTGCAGGGGCGAGTTTGCGCGTCATCATGGCCAGCGGGAAGTTCCATGGTGTGATCGCCACGCATACACCAATAGGCTGGCGAATCACCAGCAGACGGCGGTTGTTGTCGAACTGGGGTATTGTCTCGCCATTGAGCCGTTTGGCCTCTTCGGCAAACCATTCCACAAAGCTGGCGCCATAGGCCACTTCGCCCTTGGCTTCGGCAAACGGTTTGCCTTGCTCTGCCGTCATGATGCGGGCAAGATCATCCTGATGGGCGATGAGCAAGTCAAACCAGCGGCGCAGGATTTGACTGCGCTCTTTGGCGGTCTTACTGCGCCATGCTGGCCAGGCCGCGTTCGCGGCATCTATGGCTTGCTGTGCTTGGGCTGGTCCAAGGTTAGCCACGTCGGTCAAATGCTGACCGTTGCTGGGGTCTTGCACAGAAAAACGGGCTTTGCTAAGGGAAGGTAGCCACAGCCCATTGATCAGTGCATCCGATTTCAGCAGGCTCGGGTCTTTGAGCAAGGCCAGGGGTGAGGAGTTCATATGTGATTCACGCATGGGCGATGCAATCAGCCAGAATTTCCAGGCCCTCGCTTACCAGGGCGTCACTCGCAGTCAGCGGCACCAGGATGCGTATCACGTTGCCGTAGCTACCGCAGGACAACAATATCAGTCCCCTGGATCGGGCGGCGGCAACAACGCGTTTGGTCATCTCAGTGGCCGGACGGCTGCTATCGCCGTCTTCGAACAATTCGACGGCCACCATGGCGCCCAGACCGCGTACGTCACCGACGCAGGGGTATTTCGCTGCCATGGCTTTCAACTGCTCCACCATGTAGGCACCCAATGCCTTGGCGCGGTTCAGTAGTTGTTCTTTCTCAAACACCTCCAAAACGGCCAGTGCAGCGGCGCAGCCAATTGGGCTTCCGGCGTAGGTGCCGCCCAGACCGCCAGGGGCAGGTGCGTCCATCACATCCGCACGACCGACCACAGCGGAAATCGGATAGCCACCCGCCATGGATTTGGCGGTGGTGATCAGGTCTGGCGCGACCGTCCATTGCTCACTGGCAAACCAGGTTCCTGTGCGTCCTGCGCCGGTTTGCACTTCATCGGCGATCAACAGAATGCCATAGCGGTCGGCAATGGCGCGCAGTCCTTCGACAAAATCATTGGGCGCAATGTAAAAGCCCCCTTCACCTTGTACAGGTTCCAGAATAAAGGCCGCCACACGCGTGGGCTCTATGTCATTCTTGAACAGGGTCTCGACCGAATACAGCGCGTCATCGACCGAAATGCCTTGTCGGCGATTGGGGAAAATCGCGTGGAATGTCTCTCCGGGGAAGGGGCCAAAGCCCAGCTTGTAGGGCGCGACTTTTCCCGTTAGGCCCAGTGTCATGTTAGTGCGACCGTGGTAGCCACCGGTGAAGGCGATCACGCCCGGACGCTTGGTATAGGCGCGGGCGATCTTGATGGCATTCTCGACAGCTTCGGCGCCCGTGCTCAGGAACAGGCTCTTCTTGGCAAAGTTACCTGGGGCCAGCGCGTTCAGGCGTTCTGCCAGCTCAACATACGGCTCATACGCCAGCACCTGAAAGCAAGTATGGCTGTACAGACTGAGCTGTGCTTGCACGGCGTGCGTGATGGTGGGGTTGCAATGGCCCGTGTTGAGCACGGCGATTCCGCCGGCGAAGTCGATATAGCGGCGGCCTTCAACATCCCAGATTTCGGCATTATCGGCGCGGCTCACAAATATTTCATGGGCTTGGCCCACACCGCGTGCTACTGCAGCGTGCCGGCGCGCCATCAGGATGGCATTGGTGGCGTTGTCTTCTCGTTTCATAGGAACTCCAGATTTGGGAAAAAATATTGGTCAGAAAATTCAAGCCTTGCTGGGCAAAATCATGCGTTGACGGAATTGATCAGCCACCACTGCGATGATGAGCAGCACGCCCAACACCACCATTTGCAGGTAGGAGCCGACATTGGTCAGGTTCATGCCGTTTTGCACCAGACCGATAAAGATGGCACCCATCACCACGTTTGGCACACGCCCGATACCACCACGCAGGCTCACACCGGCAATCACACAGGCAGCGATGGATTCGAGCGCGATGGTGCCGCCCAGATTGGCTTCACCGGTCTCGACGCGTGCCGTCAGCAGCAGCCCGCTGACGGATGCCAACAAGGCGCACAGAAGGTAGGCCAAGAGCAACACCTTGCGGGTGTCGATGCCGGACAAGGCTGCGGCCTTGGCATTGCCGCCGACAGCCAATAGGTAGGTCCCGGCGGGCAGTCGATTCATCAGCAAGTAGAGGGCCAGCACGCAGAAGGCGGTGACCAGTACGGGCAGGGGTAGGCCCAGTACGGTGCCAAACCCGAACAGGTCGCTGAAGGCGGGAGGCAAACCGTTCACGGGAACTCCGCCTGTCAAGTACAGCGCCGCACCAAAGCCAATTGACTGCACCCCCATGGTGACGATGAAGGGCGACACACCTGCCCAGGCCACTCCCAGGCCGTTGAGCAAGCCGACCAGCAGCCCCGCCGCCAAGCCAGCCACACAACCCGCGACTATGACCAATCCCACCATATCGGGCAGACTGCTGCCCAAGGTCTGCATGACCATGGCCGACACCACCGAGGTCAGTGCCATGATTGTGCCAACGGACAAATCAAAGCCACCCGTCACCAGGGCGAGCATCTGCCCCATGGATACCAGGATCAGGTACACCGACTGTCTGAGCAGGTTCATCAGGTTTTGCGCCGACAAGAATTGGTCAGACAGCATTCCGAACACCAACACAGCCAATACCAGCATGAAGGGCAGCACACCCAGTTGGACAAACAGCCGTCGTGCGCCCTGAACGGCGCGCGCTTGAATGGAGATGGAAACGGTCGGCACAGCCACCGCATTACTTGTAGTCATATCTGGCTTTCCTTGGCACCAAAAAATAGATTCAACAGACCGCTCTCGGTAATCTCGGGCCCTTGCAATTCACCCGTCACCTCTCCACGGCACATCACGTAGGCGCGGTGGGCCAGGTGCAACACCTCAGGCAAGTCCGACGAGATCAGCACCACGGCGGCGCCGCCTTCGCACAATTGCTTGATCACTTCGTACAAGGCCGTTCGAGTTCCGACATCGACACCCACCGTGGGTTCATCGAATACGTACAGGTCCATGTCGCGTGTCAGCCCCTTGGCAAACAAGGCCTTTTGCTGGTTGCCGCCTGAGAGCAGGCCCACGGTTTTTCCCAGGTTGCGGCTACTCAGTTCCACCTGGTCCCCCGCCTTTTCCGCCATGCCCCTAGCGTCCTTCTTGCGCAACCATCCCCCCAGACCGCGCAAAGGTCCAGAGAGTGCTGGCAGCGTGATGTTGGACGCACTGCTAAAGCCCAGAACCAGGCCTTCGGATTTCCGGTCTGGTGGCAGATAGAAGAAGCCTGCTTTCAAGCTCTGTGCGGGGCTGGCACGGGAATGGTTCAGACCCTTGAAGAGCACTTTTCCGCTACTCACAGCTTCCAGTCCGTAGGCCGCGCGCAACAATTCCGATTTGCCACAGCCCACCAAACCGGCCAGGCCAACCACTTCGCCACGACGCACGGCGATGGAGGCGCCCTGCACCCCGCTTTGGGTGCTTACTTGCTGCATCTCAAGAACCAGCTCACCAGGGTGGCTCGCGATGTGCGGGTATATCTTTTCGATGGTGCGCCCACTCATCAAACTGATGAGCTGGTCGTGTGTCGTGTCCGCTGCATTCACCGTGCAGACCTTTTTGCCATCACGCAATACGGTCACGCGGTCGGCAATCTGGTTGATCTCCTGCATCCGGTGCGAGATGTACACAATGCCCACGCCCTGGGACTTGAGCCGCGCAATGAGTGCGAAGAGATTTGTCGTCTCGCGCTCTGTCAGTGAGGCGGTGGGTTCGTCCAGGATCAGCACCGAAACCTGTCCGCGCAACCCCTTAGCGATTTCCACCATCTGCTGCTGCGCCCGGCTCAGCGTGGCCACCAGTGCCGAAGCATCTACATCGAAGCCCAGTTCATCCAGACTGCGCTGAGCACGGTCCAACAGTACCGCCTTGTCCAACATGCCGTGGTGCAGGGGCTCCTCACCCAGGCACAGGTTTTGCGCAACACTCAGCGTTGGGATCAGTGAGAATTCCTGAAATACGGCGCTGATGCCTTCTCTGCGCGCATCGTGCACATTGGCGAAATGCATGGGTACACCACGCACGTGGATCTGCCCCGCACTGGGAGTGTTGGCGCCGGCCAGCAGCGAGATCAGCGTGGACTTGCCCGCACCGTTCTCGCCAAATAGGACATGCACCTCACCCGCAGTCAGGTCAAAGTCCACCGCATCCAGGGCACGTACGCCAGGGTAGAACCTGGACAGAGCTTCTGTATGTAATAGATGAAAGTCGTTCATGCCGTTGAATCGCAGGGACCGGTCTTACTTCACTTCAAACGTAGGTTTGAAGGCGGTGGGTGGCAGGATGTTGTCGAAATGAATGGTCTTGTAATTGCTCTGGTCCACCACAAATATCTTCGGACCGACATGGCGCGTGACATCCTTGCCTTCCAGCAAGCGCACCGCCTGGTCAATCGCCACCCGGCCTTGAATCACCATGGAATCAGCCGGCGCGGCCAGGATGCGGCCGGACTCGATGCCTTGAAATACACCAGGCGTCATGTAGAAAGACAACAGTTGCACCTTCTTGTCCAGGTTGCGACTGCGCAGAATGCCCGTTGCCGCCTCGGCCGTGACCGCTGTGCCCGCCACATAGGCCAGGTCCGGATTGGCCTGCAACACGTCTTCCACCAGTTTGGACTGTGCTTCCTTGCCTGTGTCGCCGTACTTGGGATCCAGCGCCACCACGGCACTGCCCTTGATCGCGTCCATGAATCCCTTGTGTGCGGCTTCTACCCAACCCGCACCTGCGGG
>NZ_JADHVT010000226.1 GCF_016783915.1 Acidovorax sp. | reverse complement strand
GAACTGATCAGCTGCAGCGCTATTCATTGGCGCCCAAAGCCCCGAGAATTCCCCCGGGGCGCGTGCACGCGCCCGCACCGACATTGACCGCCTTCCCAGAAAGCCCCCGTACCATGCCACCCACCGCCCTGCGCAGCGCCCAGCCCACCAGCCTGATCGGCGCCCCCACCGACATCGGCGCCGGGGCGCGGGGCGCCTCCATGGGGCCCGAGGCACTGCGTGTGGCGGGCCTGCAGGCAGCACTGGAGTCGCACGGACTGCAGGTGTTTGACCGGGGCAACTTGAGCGGCCCCGCCAACCCGTGGCTGCCGCCCGTGGACGGCTACCGTCACCTGCCGGAGGTGGTGGAGTGGAACCAGCGCGTGTTCGACGCTATGTATGCCGAGCTGCAGCTGGGCCACCTGCCCATCCTGCTGGGCGGAGACCACTGCCTGGGCCTGGGCAGCATCAGCGCCGTGGCCCGCCATTGCGCAGAGGTGGGTAAAAAACTGCGCGTGCTGTGGCTGGATGCCCATGCCGACTTCAACACCAGTGCACTGACGCCCAGCGGCAATGTGCATGGCATGCCTGTGGCCTGCCTGTGCGGGTTTGGCCCCGAGGCATTGACCGGGCTGGCCCGCATGCCGGGCGGTGGGCCGGCGCTGCACCCGTCGCAGATCCGGCAAATCGGCATTCGCAGCGTGGACGCGGGCGAAAAGCGCTTTGTGCACGAGCAAGGCCTGGAGGTGTTCGACATGCGCTACATCGACGAGGTGGGCATGCGCCAGACCATGCAGCAGGCGCTGGCCGGACTGGATGCGCACACTCACCTGCATGTGAGCTTTGATGTGGATTTTCTGGACCCCGACATTGCGCCCGGGGTGGGCACCACGGTGCCCGGTGGCCCCACCTATCGCGAGGCGCAGTTGTGTATGGAGATGATTGCCGACAGCGGGCGCCTGGCCTCGCTGGACATTGTGGAACTCAACCCCGCGCTCGACGTGCGCAACCGCACGGCGGTGCTGGCCGTGGACCTGGTGGAGTCACTGTTTGGCAAGAGCACGCTGATGCGCGTGCCCTCGCCGGGCCATAACAATGTGCCCGGACTCAGTGCCTAGTCTCAGCGCTTGGCAGCCGCCAGGCGGCGCATGAGCTGCTGCACCAGATCCGTCCGCATGTCGCGGTAGAGCAGCGCCTCTTCGGCCTCTTTGGCCAGCGCAATGGTTTCGTTGTAGCTGATGTCGCGCTGCTGCAGCAGCTCGGTGTCCGGGATCAGCTCCACGCCGGTGGGCGTGCGCAGGCGGAACTTGATGCGCAGGCGCAGCTGCAGTTCGCGCACCTGTCCCGACGCATTGAGGCCCACCACCACACGCTCCTGCTGCTCCTGCAGCAGATCGAAGATGGCCTCTGCCGTCGGCATGCTGGCCGGGTCGCGCAGCAGCTTGAGCTGGCTGCCCGATCCGTCGAGTGTGCGCTGCAGCTCACGCGCCAGCGGCGAGGTGGCGGGGGCCGCAATGTAGAGCGAGCCAAACCCGAACTCCGGCACACCACGCAGCCGGAATCCGCAGGCAGACAACAGGGCCACCGGGGCCAGGCTGAGCAGGGTGCGTTTGTTCATGGGGTCAGACCACCACGTTCACCAGACGGCCCGGCACCACGATCACACGTTTGGGCGCGGCCCCGGCGGCCTGGGCGGTGAAGGCCTCGCTGGCCAGCGCAATGCGCTCGATCTCGGCCTTGTCGGCCTGGGCGGGCACATGGATGGAGCCTCGCAGCTTGCCGTTGACCTGCAGCATGAGTTCGATCTCGTCCTGCACCAGCGCACCGGCATCCACCTGCGGCCAGGGCGCATCGAGCAGATCGCCCAGCGCACCGGCGTAGCCCAGGCCCGTCCACAGGCTGTGGGCGATGTGGGGCGTGGCGGGGTAGAGGCAGCGCAGCAGGATGCCAAAGCCTTCGATCAGCGCTACCTGAGCACCGGCCGAGTCCATGGCCTTGAAGTCTTCAAGCGCGTTGATCATCTTCATCGCGCCCGAGACCACGGTGTTGTACTGCATGCGCTGGTAGTCGTAGTCCACCTGCTTGAGCACGTTGTGGATCTCCAGGCGCAGGGCCTTGGCCTCCTTGCCAAACTGCACGTCCTGCAGGCTGCTGGCACCGGCCACGCTGGCCATGGCCGCATCGCGGTCAATGGCCGAGAGCTTGAGGCCGAAGTTCCACACGCGGCGCAGGAAGCGGTAGCTACCTTCGACGGCGGCGTCGTTCCACTCCAGCGTGGCTTCGGGTGGGGCGGTGAACATGGTGTACAGGCGGGCGGTGTCGGCGCCGTACTTCTCGATCAGGTCCTGCGGGTCCACGCCGTTGTTCTTGGACTTGGACATGGTGCCCACGCCCTCGTAGTCGATGGGCGTGCCCACAGGCAGCATGCCGTCGCCGCTGGTGGCTTCGTTCTTGAGCTTGGCGCCGATGATCTTGCCGCCTTCGTCCAGCACATGCTCCACGTCGTGCGGCCAGAAGTAGTCCTTGCCGCCCTTGGCGGTGCGGCGGCTGTAGATGTGGTTGAGCACCATGCCTTGCGTGAGCAGCTTGGTGAAGGGCTCGTCCACTTTCACCAGGCCCAGGTCGCGCATGACCTTGGTCCAGAAGCGCGCGTACAGCAAGTGCAGGATGGCGTGTTCGATGCCGCCGATGTACTGGTCCATGCCGCTGCCGCCAGTGGCATGTTGCTGGTCCCGCATCCAGTAGGCGGTGCCGTCGGCCACCATCGCGTCGGCGTTCTTGGGGTCGCAATACCGCATGAAGTACCACGAGCTGTCCACGAACGTGTCCATGGTGTCCGTCTCGCGGCGCGCAGGCTTGCCACACACGGGGCAGGTCACGCCCGCGTGGAAGCCTTCGTGCTTGTGCAGCGGGTTGCCCGAGCCGTCGGGGATGCAGTCCTGCGGCAGCACCACGGGCAGGTCTTTTTCGGGCACGGGCACGGCGCCGTGCTCGTCGCAGTGGATGATCGGGATGGGTGTGCCCCAGTAGCGCTGGCGGCTCACGCCCCAGTCACGCAGGCGCCAGGTGGTCTTCTTCTCGCCTAGGCCCTTTTGCTGCAGCGCATGGGCCACGGCGTTCACGGCTTCCTTGTAGGAAAGACCGCTAAAGCTGTCGGAGTTGATGGTCACGCCGCGCTGCTTGTCGCCGTACCAGTCATTCCACTGGTGGTAGTCAAAGTGCTCGCCATCGACCAGCACGACCTGCTTGATCTCGATGCCGTACTTGAGCGCAAACGCGAAGTCGCGCTCATCGTGCGCAGGCACGCCCATCACCGCGCCGTCGCCGTAGCCCATCAGCACGTAGTTGCCGACCCAGACCTGCACCTTCTCATCGGTGAGGGGGTGCGTGACGTACAGGCCTGTGGGCACGCCTTTCTTCTCTTGCGTGGCGAGTTCGGCCTCGGTGGTGCCGCCGCTCTTGCATTCTTCGATGAAGGCCTTGAGCGCAGGGTTGGTCTTGGTGGCGTGTGCGGCCAGCGGGTGCTCTGGGGCCACAGCGCAGAAGGTCACGCCCATGATGGTGTCGGCCCGCGTGGTGAACACGTACATCTTGCCGTCGCCGATCAGTGCGCCGTCTTCACCGGCGATGTCGTGCGTGAAGGCAAAGCGCACGCCTTCGCTCTTGCCGATCCAGTTCTCCTGCATCAGCTTCACTCGCTCGGGCCACCCGGGCAGCTTGTCACCGGTCACAAAGCCCAGCAGCTCTTCGGCGTAGTCGGTGATCTTGAGGTAGTAACCGGGGATCTCGCGCTTTTCGACCGTGGCACCGGTGCGCCAGCCCTTGCCGTCAATCACCTGCTCGTTGGCCAGCACGGTCTGGTCCACCGGGTCCCAGTTCACCACCTGGGTCTTGCGGTAGGCAATGCCCTTTTCCAGCATCTTCAGGAACAGCCACTGGTTCCACTTGTAATACGTGGGGTCGCAGGTGGCCACCTCGCGGCTCCAGTCGATGGCCAGGCCCATGGCCTGCATCTGCTTTTTCATGTACGCGATGTTTTCGTACGTCCACTTGGCCGGTGGCACGCCGTTTTTCAGCGCAGCGTTTTCAGCGGGCAGGCCAAAGGCGTCCCAGCCCATGGGCATCAACACGTTGTGGCCGTTCATGCGCAGGTAGCGCGTGAGCATGTCGTTGATGGTGTAGTTGCGCACGTGGCCCATGTGCAGCTTGCCGCTGGGGTAGGGCAGCATGGAGCAGGCGTAGAACTTCTTCTTGCTCGTGTCTTCCGTCACGCGGTAGGCGTCGGTGGCGGTCCAGTGGTCGTGCGCCGCGCGTTCGACGTCTTGGGGAGAGTATTTGTCTTGCATGGGGGCTCGGGGGTGAGAGAAGAGTGCAGCCGCAGGGCCGCGCTGCAGGGATTTTAGGCGGTCAGGGACTGGCACCAGCGTGCCAGCAGCCGGGGTGGGTCAGCGGGACGGGGCTGGAGACGCAGGCGACACAGGATTCGCCGCAGGTTCGGCTACAAATCCGATGCGCTGCAGCCCAGCCAGGTGGGCCGCGCCCATGACTTCGACCACGCGGCCATAGGGCACGGCAGCGTCGGCGCGCAGCTGCACCTCGGTGTCAGGGCGCTCGGCGCCAATGCGGCGCAGGCGCTCTGCCAGCGCGGTTTGCGACAAAGGCTGGTCATCCAGAAAGGCCTGCCCTGAGGCATCGACCACCAGCGTGACGAATTGCGGCGCCGTGCCGGGCGTGGCGCCCTCGGTGCGCGGCAGGTCCAGCCGGATGGCGCTGGCCAACAACGGTGCCGTGAGGATGAAGATGACCACCAGCACCAGCATCACGTCCACCAGCGGCGTCATGTTGATGTCGCTCATGGGCTGCGGCCCTGTGGTGCGCTCCAGTCTTCCGAAGGCCATGTGAGGTCAACCTTGCTGGCGCTCAGGGCCGGGAATCGGCGTGGGCCGATGTGTCGATGACCAGCTCGCGCAGGTCACGCGCAAACCCTTCCAGGTCGGCCTCGATGCGGCCGATCAGGCGGCCAAACACGTTGTAGGCCAGCACGGCAGGGATGGCGACCGCCAACCCGGCCGCCGTCATGACCAGGGCCTCGCCCACAGGGCCGGAGACGCGGTCGATGGTGATCTGCCCCGCACCTGCCATGGCAGTGAGAGCGTGGTAGATGCCCCACACCGTACCCAGCAACCCCACAAAGGGCGCCGTGGAACCCACCGTGGCCAGCAGCACCTGGCCAAACTGCAGGCGGCCCAGCACATCGTGCAGGGCATCGCGCAACACGCGCGTGAGTTGCTGGGACAAGCTACCCGCCGTGGCCAGCGTGGGCTGGGCACCGCCGCCCGCATGAGTTGCTATTAAATTTGCAGCAATCACCAAAGGAAGCACTAGCGCATCCCGGTCAAAAGCCTGCAAACGCTGCTGCGCAAGAGC
>NZ_JADHVT010000225.1 GCF_016783915.1 Acidovorax sp. | reverse complement strand
CTTCGACTTCCGGGACCACGACGCGATTGTTTTCCGTGCGCTGGTGAGCTGTGCCGACAAGGGCGCGCCAGAAGCAAAGGAAGCTCTCGACACGCTGGCCCGGTGGTACGGCGAATGGCACGCGGAGGTGGACGAATGACCCGCACCGAACGCGACCGGCCCGCAGCACTGGCAGCGAGCGAGGCCAGCCAGGCAGCCATCAAGCGGGAGAACGCGCTACGCGATGCCGCGCCGGAGCTGCTGGAGGCGCTTGTTGATGTGATGTTTCGCCACGTCCCATTCGACAACAAATCGGAATACGCAAACAAGGCCCGCTCAGCCATTGCAAAAGCAACAGGAGACACCGAATGATCCGCGCCCCCTCATACCTAGACGACAACACCAGCACCTTTGCCCGCACCTGCCCCGGCTTCGGGAAAACCGCTGCCGAAATGGCCATGGCAATCGAGGTGTACCGAACGCCGCTGCACAAGCGCGTGCTGTGGGCCTTCTGCCGCCACGGCTGGCTGATCGTTCCCGCAGTTCTAGCCGTCCTGATTCTCTCCGGCTGCACATCAGACATAGACGACGCGATTGCAGTGCATGCCGATCTTGCTGATGCGGTGGCGACTGCGGCGAAGGAGGCGGGGAAGTGAAGCGCCTCAAAGAGGCGAATTGGGGAATATCGTGACAAAGATTAGAGATTTAACTGGGCAGAGATTTGGACGATTAGTTGCTCTTACGTTTACCGGCATGGACAAGACAGGAAGAGCAATTTGGTCTTGCGTATGTGATTGCGGCACGACAAAGAATATTGTCGGGTATTGCTTAACAAGAGGCTCGACAAAGAGTTGCGGATGCTGGATGAAAGAACTGCGAGCACAAAGAGCAGATTTTCACGGCAAGTCAGATACCAGAGCGCATTCGATATGGACCAGCATGATGAGCCGTTGTAATAACCCAAATGCAACCGGCTATGCAAGATATGGCGGACGCGGAATCACGGTGTGCGAGAGGTGGAAGAAATTCATATCTTTCCTGGAAGATATGGGCGACCCGCCTGCTGGATATACCTTAGACCGGATAGACAACGACAAAGGTTATTGCAAAGAAAACTGCCGATGGGCCTCGTATATTGAGCAAAACAACAATACAAGGTCCAACAGATACATTACCGCTTTTGGTGAAACAAAAACGCTTGCTGAGTGGGCGAGAGCGCGCGGGATGAAATACATAACCTTACACCGACGAATTCATTTATCAAAGTGGCCCGTAGAAAAAGCAATCACAACCGCAGTGAAGTGAATATGCAATTCATTCAAAGAATTTCTGACGCGGTAGCTCTATATCGCATCTACCGCCAGTGCCACAAACCCATTGCAGCCGCTCGGTATGCGTGGATTGTCTCGGGCGGGTGATTCACAACAACCATGAATTGAGGATGACATGAAACATCCAATGCTTCAGGAATCGTGGGACGAGGCTGCGGCCTGCGCCCAAATTGAATACGACCAATCACACCGAGGAACATCAAATGAGCATAGCCACACTGATTTTGGGCAACAGCGGCAGCGGCAAAAGCACCAGCCTGCGCAATTTGGACCCGACGAAGACGCTGCTGATCCAGTGCATCAAAAAGCCCCTGCCTTTCCGGGCTAGCGGCTGGAAAACGCGCCTCACCCTCAAATCCGAGGGAAACGTGATCCAGACCAGCGACCCCGCCGTGATCGAGCGCATCCTGCAGACGGCCCCGCATGACATCGTGGTGGTGGACGACTACCAGGCCGTGATGGTCAATGAGCTGATGAACCGCAGCACTGAAAAGGGCTACGAGAAGTTCACGGACATTGGCAAGCACGCCTTCAACGTCTTCCAGGCTGCGGGCTCACGGCCCGAGCATCGGAGGGTCTACATCCTGGCCCACACGCAAACCGACGACTTCGGCCAGGTGCGCATGAAGACGGTCGGGAAGATGGTGGACCAGACGCTGGTGCCCGAGGGCTATTTCACCATCGTCCTGCGCACCGAGATCATCAACGGCCAGTACCTGTTTGCCACGCAGACCAACGGCCAGGACTGCTGCAAGTCGCCAATCGACATGTTTGCAGACCAGCACATCCCCAACGACCTAGCCGCTGTCGATGCCGCGATCTGCGACTTCTACGGCATTTCTGAAACCGCCTGATTTCCCAACCACGAAAGCAACCAACCATGTACCAACTCGACACCCAAGCAGCACGCCACGCAGACACAGCAGGCGCAACCATCAAAGAGATCGGCAAGTATGTCGGCGAATTCATTCAAGCCGAGGACATCAAGACCAAGAAGGGCGGGCGCGGCGTCGCGTTTGTCTTCAAGAGCGCTTCGGGCCAGAAGGCCAATTTGGCGATTTACACCACCAGCGCAGACGGTGAACGTTATCAGGGATATGACACACTGATGGCGATCATGACCTGTATGCAGCTGCGCGGCATCAAGCCAGCACCCGGCAAGGTCACCAAGTGGGATTACGAAGCCAAGAAGGAGGTGCAAGAGGACGGGACTCTGTTCCCTGATCTGCACAAGCCAATTGGCGTCCTGCTGGAAACAGAGGACTACGAAAAGCAGGATGGCGGCATCGGGACACGCATGGTCTTGAAGAACGTTTTCCAGCCGGGCACAGAGCTGACGGCCAGCGAGATTCTGGACAAGAAAACGCAGCCGGTGGCGCTGGCAAAGATGGTTGAAGGTTTGCGCCATCGCCCCCTCAAGGGCGCGCGCCCAGCAGCGCAGCGCAGCGCAGAGACTGCCGGTGGACCGCCCGCAGGACATCCCGCGTCCTCTGGCTTTGATGACATGGACGACGATATCCCATTCTGATCATGTCACAGCGCGATTACAAAGCCTACGCCCTATCGCCCAAGGGCAAGGCTGCAAGAGCCAGGGCGCACGCCAAGTACATCGCCAAGCGTAGAGAACTGAATCAACAACCCAAGGCCAGCACTGCACAAGTCGCTGGCCTTCTTACTTCATGGGGTAGAGATGATATTTTGCAACCAATGCAACTCAGACAAATCGCCGGATGATTTTTATGCAAGCTGGAAAACCAGATGCAAAAGCTGCATTCTCAAAAAACAAAGTTCCAGATCGCCGGAGTACGTTTCGTGGCTCAGCATGCGCCAGCGATGCAACGACAAAAATTGCGCGAGCTACAAGGACTACGGGGCTCGCGGGATATCAGTAGCGGAAGAGTGGAATGATTTTTCAACCTTTCTAGCGGACATGGGCAATCGGCCAAGTCGTGCTTACTCAATTGAAAGGCGGAACAACCATCTTGGCTACAGCAAAAGTAATTGCTACTGGGCCCTGAAAGAAGACCAGAACAGGAACAAGCGCAACAACATAAATCTTGAATTTATGGGCCTGCGCCTCCCATTGCGCACATGGGCCATCAAAGTTGGTCTGAGGCCAGGAACACTGTATTCGCGTATCAAGCGGTACGGCTGGTCAATCGAGCGCGCACTAACACAAGGAGTATCTGATGAATGGCGTAACACTGTTTGACGCAGCCCAGGCCGTGCGCGAGTCTGTCAACCAGATCGATCCAGAAACCGGCGAACTGCTGGAAAGCTACACCGAGAGCCGAGAACTGTTCCAGAACAAAGCGGTCGCTTGTGTCGCCTACGCCAAGGAGGAACCCATCGTTGAATACAAGGGCCGCAAGCAAGGAGCAAACCATGACTGAGCCCACTGGATGGCCCCCATCTGTACTGATGCAAGACGACTGCAAGGCGTTGAGCAAATGGCTTGCACAGCGGGCCTGCTGCATCTGCTGGAAGAAGAAAGCCAAGGAGCAACCCCATGACAACTGAACCGACAGATGCGGAGCTGCAAGCCTTGTGGGTGGCCTGTGACCACCCGCTACCTCAGAACTTCGCTCGCGCAGTCCTCGCCAAGTGGGGCACGCCGCCAGCAGTGGCGGGAGAGCCTGACTTCTACACGGCCTGCGCTTGGTATGAGGGCGGCGGTGAAGGCGGATGGATTGCCCTGCCTGGCTACAGCAACGAAACTGAGCACGGAGTGAAGCACCTTGTTCTCGAAGCTGCGCGCAAGGAAGGCTACAAAGGGACGGCGGCGGGTCGCTTGCTTGAGCTTGGTTGGGAGATTCGCCCGGTGTTCCTCACCCCGCAGCCCACCCAGGCGCAGGCCGGGGCGGTGCCGGTGCCGCTGACGGATGAGCAGAAACACGCACGCAACCCATACCGGCACAGTCGCGGCGCTGCCAGCATCTGGCTAGCAGGGTTCGCGGCTGCTGAGTTGTGGTATCGGATCGGCATCAAAGGAGGCCAGCATGGCGCTGACACCTGAACAGATCGACGCGGAGGCGTTTGCCCGCTGGGGTGAAATGAAAGGCGCTCCACTGGCGATGTGTAGAGGCTTCGCCCGCGCCATCGAGGCCGAAGTCCGCAAGGATGACGAGGCGCTTATCAGGCAGATGCTGGAGGCGCTGGATTCATGCGACCCCGGCTTGTACATGGGCACGAATGGCAGTGACACGCCCTACTACGACGCCAGGAAGGTAGGTGCCGCCATCGCTAACGCCCGCGCCCGCCTCGCGCCACCACCACCCACCGCCTGACAGGCACCACACCAACAACCAAGCCCCGCAAGTCGGGGCTTTTTTACGCCCCTACCATCATGCGAATCATCTTTGCTTTTGTCTTTGCGCTGCTGACCGCCTGCGGTGGCGGCGGCTCCCTCTACTCTGACGGTCAATCGAACTACTACGATTTTGACTACACCCACACCCTCGATGAGCCCTATGAAGCTCTTGCCGGTGGTGCGGTTCTCACTCTGCAGGCCCGCATTGTGTGGGCAGGCGAGAAGGGCCAACCGATCACCACAACCCAGCATGTTCCCCTAGGGTTTGTGCAGATCACCGACTCGAACACGGTGAAGAACTCTGATGGTCAGCCCATCTGGACCCATGGGGCCGGGGCGTTTGTCGGTGCCAATGGTCTTGCTTTGGAGCTGTGGCACCGCGTGGACGGTGTGACAGTCGGGACTTTCTGGACGCAGGAGTATGGCCGGTGCGTGTTCACCACGGACGGCAAGGAAACCGGCGCATCGAAGTGCCTGGACGTGTTCCCCAATCCATCTGGTTACCTCACCGCCGCCCCTGGATTTCAACTCAAGAAAGGCGCTCCCTACATCCTGACCATGTACCTGCAGGAAGTCTCACCCGGGCGAATGATGCTCCGGGCCAAGCTGTACGAGGCCACAGAGACAGAGGCTGTGCAGGTTCAGGAGGGGATGGTGACGTTTGACAAGGCCAGCCACTTCCCTGACGCAACCCAGCAACTGCGGGCGGCGATTGCGCGGACGCCTGGCTCCATTGGTGAGCCGGTGGTGAGTTACGAGTTCCTGGGCGATTTGATCGGCTGGGAGGATACGGGGCGCAGGTTTAGCGCCAAGGAATCTGAATGGATGAAGGGGGAATAACCATGACAGTTGCACTTACAGATGACGAAGTG
>NZ_JADHVT010000065.1 GCF_016783915.1 Acidovorax sp. | reverse complement strand
ACGCTGGCCGACTGGCAGAAGGCCACCTACACCGACGCCCTGCTGGTGCTGCACCGGGGCCGTGTGGTGTATGAGCGTTATCACATCGGCATGCAGCCGCAGCAGCCACATGTGCTGTGGTCCATGAGCAAATCGCTGGTGGGGCTGCTGGTGACCGAACTCATCCAGGAAGGCGCCATCGACCCCAGTGCGCGCATCGTGCGTTACCTGCCCGAGCTGGCCAACAGCGCCTGGGCCGATGCCACCGTGCAGCAGACCCTGGACATGACCACCGGCGTCAAATACGCCGAAGACTTTGCGGATCCCACCTCCGGTGTCTTTCAGTACCTGGCCGCTGCGGGCCTGCAGCCTGCGCGCCCCGGCAGCAATGGGGCCAAGAGCATGGCCGAGCACTTGCCCACCGTGCAGAAGGACGGCGAGCACGGCACCGCGTTTGCCTACAAGTCGGTGGATACGGAAGTGCTGGGCTGGCTGCTGCAGCGCGTGACTGGCAAGAGCTACGCCACGCTGCTGTCCGAGCGCATCTGGTCCAAGCTGGGCACGCAGGAGGACGCGTATGTGTTTGCCGATGCCAACGGCGGCCAGGCCACCAGCGTGGGCGTGAACGCCACCTTGCGTGACCTGGGCCGTCTGGGCGAGATGCTGCGATCCAACGGCCGCTTCAACGGCCAGCAGATCGTCTCGCCCGCCACCATTGCCGAGCTGCGCAAAGGGGCCGACCCCGCCCAGTTCAGCAAGGCCCCGGGCACGGCCATGCGCGCGGGTTACTCGTACCACAACCAGTGGTGGATACCCCACGATGCCGATGGCACCTTTGAAGCCAAGGGACTGATGGGCCAGCACATCCACATCAACCCGGCGGCCGAGCTGGTGGTGGTGAAGTTCTCCACGCACCCCGTGCCCAACACCGCCTTCACCCACGCGCTGGACCGGCAAGCCTTTGCCGCACTGGCCAAGGCCGTGCGCTGAGCCTGCCCGCACGTTGCTGCTCCACCCCCCCACGAGGACCGATTCACCATGTCCCCCCAACCCTGGCTGGCCAGCTATGGCGCCATCCCTGCCCACATCGATCCCGACAGCCATCCCAGCATCGTGCACCTGCTGTGTGCCGCCATGCAGCGGTATGCGCACCGGCCCGCATTCACCTGCCTGGGCCAGACGCTGACCTATGCACATGTGGACCAGCAATCCCGCGCGTTCGCGGCCTACCTGCAAAACGTGCTGCGCGTGCGCAAGGGCGACCGCATTGCCGTGATGTGCCCGAACCTGATGGCGTTTCCCATCGCCATGCTCGGTATTGCGCGCGCGGGCTGTGTGCAGGTGAACGTGAATCCGCTGTACACCCCGCGGGAGCTGGAGCACCAGCTACAGGACGCGGGAGCCAGGGTGATGGTGATCTATGCAGGCTCTACTGCGACCCTGGCTGCCATCCAGGACCGTGTGGAACTGCACAGCATCATCACCGTGGCGCCCGGCGACGGCACCGCAGCCGACCTGCCTGGGCCGCCGGTGGATGCCCACCTGCACACCACCACCTCGTTTGCGCGTGCCCTGGCCGAGGGCGCCACCCTGCCGTTTGCGCCACCTGTGCTGGAGGGGGGCGACCTGCTGTTCCTGCAATACACCGGGGGCACCACCGGCCTGTCCAAGGGCGCCATGCTCACGCACCGCAACCTGGTGGCCAACGTGGAGCAGTTCAAGGCCTTCGTACCCGATGCCCTGCGCCCCGCGCAGGAAGTCATCGTCACCGCCATTCCGCTGTATCACATCTTCGCCCTGATGGTGAACCTGATCAGCTACTTTGCGGTGGGCGCACGCAACTGGCTGGTGCCCAACCCACGCGATCTGGACGCGCTGATCGACGTGTTAAAGGCTGCGCGCCCCAGCGTGTTCATGGGCGTCAACACGCTGTACGCCGGGCTGGCGGCGCACCCCGGCACGCAGGGCGTGGATTTCTCCAACCTGCGGCTGGCGGGCGGCGGTGGTGCCGCCATCCTGCCCTCGGTATCCACCCGCTGGCAGGCCATCACCGGCCAGTTCATCCGCGAAGGCTACGGCCTGAGCGAGACCAGTCCCGTGGTGGCCTTCAACCCCGCATCGGTCACGGCTTTCAGCGGCAGCACCGGCCTGCCCCTGCCTTCCACCGACGTGCTGCTGCTGGACGACCAGGGCCACCCCGTGCCCCTGGGCCAGCCCGGCGAGGTCTGCGTGAAAGGCCCCCAGGTCATGGGCGGCTACTGGCAGCAGCGCGAGGCCAACGCCGCCGCCTTCACGCCCGACGGCTACTTCCGCACTGGCGACATCGGCCAGCTGGACGAGCGCGGCTTTCTCAAGATCGTGGACCGCAAGAAGGACATGGTCATCGTCTCGGGCTTCAACGTCTTTCCCAACGAAGTCGAAGCCGTGGCCACCGCCTGCCCCGGCGTGCTGGAATGCGCCTGCATCGGCGTGCCAGACGAGAAAACGGGCGAGGCGCTGCGGCTGTATGTGGTGCGCGCGGCGGGTAACGCGCCACCGGTGGATGCAGACCACATCGCAGCCCACTGCCGCGCGGCGCTCACCCCCTACAAAGTGCCCCGGCAGATCGTGTTTGTGGAGGCCCTGCCCAAGTCCAGCGTTGGCAAGATCTTGCGCCGCGAGCTGCGCGACATGGCGTGACCATGGGGGTCGACGATTTCAGAAGGCGGTGGGCTTGCGCAGATGCGAGACACCTCAGCGCTTGTCAGCCCCGCCGCTGCAGATCCCGCGCCCCATAAGCGCAGTAACCCGGCTTGGGACTCTTCTTCTGCGGGTGCAGGCGACAGGTCTCGGGCCGCTTGTCATACACCGTGCACAGTCGCGTCTTGGGGTCGAGAAAGTTGCAGTCCCCACTGGCCCGCCGCGCCATCGTGAAGATCGCGTTCTTGTGGTTGAAGTGGTCGATCAGCCGCGCCTTTTGCAGCCGCTTGGCAATGTGGCGGATTTCTTCATGCTCGGCCTCGAACGGGTCCACCAGTTCGAGCCGCACCAGGTCCGAGAGCTGTACCTCCAGCGGCATGGTGCAGCAGTTGGCCGCACAGGTGTCGCACAGGCCCGCGCGGTAGCGGGTCCAGGTGTCCAGGCGGTCAACGTCAACGATGGCGATGGGGGATCTCATGGCGCAGTGTTGGACGGCTGCAGGAGCGGCTGCGACTGCGCCGCCAGCGCGTGCAACTCGTCTCCTGTGAGTCGGTAACGGATCCACTCGCTCTGCGGGCGGGCACCCAGGCTGTCATACAGCGCGATGGAAGGTGTATTCCAGTCCAGCACACTCCACTCGAAGCGCCCGCAGTCGTGGTCCACGGCGATGCGTGCGAGTTGCCTGAGCAGCGCCATGCCCGCGCCCTTGCCGCGGTGCTCTGGCGACACGTACAGGTCTTCCAGATACAGACCGTGGCGGCCCTGCCAGGTCGAATAGTTAAAGAAGTACACCGCGAAGCCCACGGGGGTATCGCCGTCCTGGCAGATCAGGCCATGCACTTTGGGATTGGTGCAGAACAGCGTGCGGTGCACATGTGCGGGTGTGGCCAGCGCCTCCTGCTCAGCCTTCTCATAGATCGCCAGTTCCCGCACGAAGTGCAGGATCAGGTTGGTGTCATCGATGGTTGCGGGACGGATGGCAAGATGGGTCATGCGAAGAAGGTCGGGCAAAGGGCACAAAGGCCACCCGAGGGTGGCCTTCCTGAATGCGCGAGCGGCGGCAGGGCGCGGCGGCGACGATCAAGCGATCGATCAGACGTCGATATTCCCCGCCCGCAGCGCATTGGTTTCAATGAAATCCCGGCGCGGCTCGACCTCATCGCCCATCAGCATTGTGAACACGCGGTCCGCTTCGATCGCATCGTCGATCTGCACGCGCAGCAGGCGGCGCACATTGGGGTCCATCGTCGTTTCCCACAGCTGCTCGGGGTTCATTTCGCCCAGGCCCTTGTAGCGCTGGCGGCTGGTGGTGCGTTCGGCTTCGGCAATCAGCCACTTCATGGCCTGGCGGAAGTCGCTGACCTTTTCTTCCTTTTGCTTCTCACCCTCGCCGCGCATCGCTTTGGCGCCTTCGGCCAGCAGGCCGCGGAAGGTTTCGGCGGCTTCGGCCAGGGCGGCGTAGTCGGCGCCGTGCACAAAGTCTTGCGTGATGACGCTGCTCTTGATGTTGCCGTGGTGGCGGCGGCTGATGCGCAGCAGGGGCTTGTCGGTGCGGGCGTCGAATTCGCCGGCCACTTCGGCGGGGGCGCCGGTGGTGTTCAGTTCGCGCAGCTTGGCCTGCAGGGCCACGGCGCTGGCTTCGGCTTCGGCCACGGAGTCGAGCTTGAGGCTCACGCCGTCGGCAATGGCGCGCAGGGCTTCGGCATCCATGAAGTTGCCCAGGCGGGCGATCACACTTTCAGCGATCTGGTGCTTGCGCGCCAGCTCGGCCAGGGTCTCGCCCGTCAGGGTTTGCGGGTTGGCGCCGCCGGTGGTCACACTGGCGTGGTTCAGCGCAATGCGCAGCAGGAAGCCGTCGAGCGCGGGGGCGTCCTTCAGGTACAGCTCTTCCTTGCCGGCCTTGACCTTGTACAGCGGCGGCTGCGCGATGTAGATGTGGCCGCGCTCCACCAGCTCGGGCATCTGGCGGTAGAAGAAGGTGAGCAGCAGGGTGCGGATGTGGGCGCCGTCGACGTCGGCGTCGGTCATGATGATGATGCGGTGGTAGCGCAGCTTGGCTACGTCAAAGTCGTCGCCGCCGGTGGTGCCGCCCGCCTTGCCGATGCCGGTACCCAGGGCCGTGATCAGCGTGAGGATTTCGTTGCTGGTCAGCAGTTTTTCGTAGCGGGCTTTTTCCACATTCAGGATCTTGCCGCGCAGGGGCAGGATGGCCTGGAACTTGCGGTCGCGGCCTTGCTTGGCAGAGCCGCCGGCGGAGTCACCCTCGACGATGTAGATCTCGCACAGGGCGGGGTCTTTTTCCTGGCAGTCGGCCAGCTTGCCGGGCAGGCCCATGCCGTCCAGCACGCCCTTGCGGCGGGTCATTTCGCGGGCTTTGCGGGCGGCTTCGCGGGCACGGGCGGCTTCGACGATCTTGCCGCAGATGATCTTGGCGTCGTTGGGCTTTTCTTGCAGGTAGTCGGTGAGCAGCTTGCCCACGATGTCTTCCACCGGCGCGCGCACTTCGCTCGACACCAGCTTGTCCTTGGTCTGGCTGCTGAACTTGGGCTCGGGCACCTTCACGCTGAGCACGCAGCACAGGCCTTCGCGCATGTCGTCACCGGTGACTTCGACCTTGGCCTTCTTGGCCAGTTCGTGTTCTTCGATGTACTTGTTGATGACGCGGGTCATCGCGGCGCGCAGGCCGGTCAGGTGGGTGCCGCCGTCACGCTGGGGGATGTTGTTGGTAAAGCACAGCACCTGTTCGGTGTATGCGCTGTTCCACTGCATGGCCACTTCCACGCCGATGTGCGTGCCGGGGATGCCGCCATACGTTTCGGCCGGGCGCTCGCCTGCGGCGTAGAAGGACGTGGGGTGCAGTACCGTCTTGCCCTTGTTGATGAACTCGACGAAGCCGCGCACGCCACCGGCGCCGGAGAAGTCGTCTTCCTTGCCGCTGCGCTCGTCCTTGAGGCGAATGCGCACGCCGTTGTTCAGGAAGGAGAGTTCGCGCAGGCGCTTGGCCAGGATCTCGTAGTGGAAGTCGTTGTTCTCTTTGAAGATCTCGGTGTCGGGCAAAAAGTGCACTTCGGTGCCGCGCTTTTCGGTCTCGCCGGTCACCTTCATGGGGCTGACCTCAAAGCCGTCCACGGTGGACAGGAGGCGGTCTTGCACAAAGCCGCGTGCAAATTCGATCTGGTGCACCTTGCCTTCGCGGCGCACGGTCAGGCGCAGCCATTTGCTGAGTGCATTCACGCAGCTCACGCCCACGCCGTGCAGGCCGCCCGAGACCTTGTAGCTGTTCTGGTTGAACTTGCCGCCTGCGTGCAGTTCGGTCAGGGCGATTTCGGCAGCACTTCGCTTGGGCTCGTGCTTGTCGTCCATCTTCACGCCCGTGGGAATGCCGCGGCCGTTGTCGGTCACGCTGATGGAGTTGTCGGTGTGGATGGTGACGACGATGTCGTCGCAGTGGCCGGCCAGGGCCTCGTCGATGGAGTTGTCGACCACCTCGAACACCAGGTGGTGCAGGCCGGTGCCGTCGCTGGTGTCGCCGATGTACATGCCGGGGCGCTTGCGCACGGCTTCCAGGCCTTCGAGGATGGTGATGGCGCCTTCGCCATAGCTTTCGCTGGCGCCGGCCTGGTTGGTGTCGATCTTGTTGACGGTGGGCTCCACATGGCCGGAGACGCCGGAGGATTCGGGCTCGGAGGGAATGTTGTTGTCAACGGTCATGGTGGGCCTTGGGATCCGTGGAAACCGGGGTTTCCAATATGTTCAATGGTCTAATTGGGCGCAAGCGCATATTGAATATGCGCTTGCAGCTATCAATAAAGTAGCGTTGGCAGTGCGGCGATGCGACTGTGGGGCAGGGCTTGTGCCACGCCGCTTCAAATGCGCATGGGCATCACGACGTACTTGAAGCTGTCGTTCTCGGGGATGGTCAGCAGCGCAGAGCTGTTGCCGTCCGAAAGCTCCACCTTCACCATGTCCTGGCCCATGTTGGCCAGGGCGTCGATGAGGTAGGTCACGTTGAAGCCGATCTCGATGGTGTCGCCACCGTAGTCGATATCGAGCTCGTCCACGGCTTCTTCCTGCTCGGCGTTGTTCGACGCCACGCGCAGGGTGCCGGGCTCCAGGTTCAGGCGCACGCCCTTGAACTTGTCGCTGGTCATGATGGCCGTGCGCTGCAGGCTGGCCAGCAGCGGGGCGCGGCCCAGGGTGATGCTGTTCTTGTGGTTCTTGGGGATCACCCGGTTGTAGTCGGGGAACTTGCCCTCGACCAGCTTGGTAACGAACTCCATGCCGCCAAAGGTGAACTTGGCCTGGTTGTTGGCGAACTGCATCTCGATGTGGGGCTGGTTCTCGCCACCCGCGTCACTCAGCAGGCGTTGCAGCTCGATCACGGTCTTGCGCGGCAGGATGACTTCCTGCTTGGGCACTTCCACATCAAGGGTGGCGCTGGCAAAGGCCAGGCGGTGGCCGTCGGTGGCCACCAGGCTCAGGGTCTTGCCCTCGGCCACAAACAGGATACCGTTGAGGTAGTAGCGGATGTCCTGCACCGCCATTGCAAATGACACCTGACCGAGCAGGTCCTTCAGCGTCTTTTGCGGCACGGCGAACACAGGGCCGAAGGCGGCGGATTCCTGCACCAGCGGGAAGTCTTCGGCCGGCAGGCTTTGCAGCGTGAAGCGGCTCTTGCCGCCCTTGAGGATGAGCTTCGACTGGGCCGATTCGAGGCTCACCGTCTGGTCACCGGGCATGGTGCGCAGGATGTCGATGAGCTTGCGCGCGCCCACGGTGGTGGTGAAGTCGCCGGTGTCGCCGCCCAGTTCGGCCGTGGTGCGGATCTGGATTTCGAGGTCGCTGGTCGTCAGCTGCAGGGCATTGCCCGTCTTGCGGATCAGCACGTTGGCCAGGATGGGCAGCGTGTGGCGGCGCTCCACGATGCCAGCCACGGACTGCAGAACCGCGAGAACCTTGTCTTGTGTTGCCTTCAGGACGATCATGTCATCAACCTCTTGTGGTTTTGGGACGGTGCGTGGACAGCGGCACAGGTCATGCCTCCCCCTGCTATCTATAACCCGCCATTTTGCCCCTTAACGGGGTCGCTTCTTCGTGGGGCTGCCCGACGGGCGTTTCCCGCTGGTTATCTACCCTTCGTGCTACCCTTTGAGCGTCTGCTCCAGCACGTGCAGCTGCTGGTTCAGCTCGGTCAGCTGCTGGCGTTCGCCCGCAATCTTGCGCACGGCATGCAAAACGGTGGTGTGGTCGCGCCCGCCGAACAATTCTCCGATCTCCGGAAGGCTCTTTTGCGTCAGCTCCTTGGCCAGGTACATCGCAATCTGGCGCGGGCGGGCAATGCTGGCCGGGCGCTTCTTGCTGTACATGTCGGCGACCTTGATCTTGTAATAGTCGGCCACCGTCTTCTGGATGTTTTCCACAGAGATCTGCCGGTTCTGGATAGACAGCAGATCACGCAGCGCCTCGCGGGCGAGCTGGATCGAAATCTCTTTCTGGTTGAAACGCGAGTACGCCAGGATCTTGCGCAGCGCGCCTTCGAGCTCCCGCACGTTGGAGCGCACGTTTTTGGCCACGAAGAAGGCGACTTCCTCGGGCATTTCAGTGCCTTCCACGCGCGCCTTGTTGATCAGGATGGCCACGCGCATTTCCAGCTCGGGCGGCTCGATCGCCACCGTCAGGCCCGAGTCAAAGCGCGACACCAGCCGCTCGTGGATGTTGGCCAGGCCTTTCGGGTACGTGTCCGAAGTCATCACGATGTGGCTCTTTTTGGCCAGCAGGGCTTCAAAGGCGTTGAAAAATTCTTCCTGCGTGCGGTCCTTGTTGGCAAAGAACTGTACGTCGTCGATCAGCAGCAGGTCGAGCGAGTGATAGCGCTCCTTGAACTCATCGAAGGTGCGGCGCTGGTAGGCCTTAACCACATCCGACACGAACTGCTCGGCATGGATGTAGAGAACTTTGGCGTCGGGCTTGTCCTGCAGCAGGCGGTTGCCCACAGCGTGCACCAGGTGGGTCTTGCCCAGGCCCACGCCGCCGTAGATGAACAGCGGGTTGTACAGGTGCCCCGGCATGCCAGCCACGTGCATGGCGGCAGAGCGTGCCATGCGGTTGGCCGTGCCCTCCACCAGGGTCTCGAAGGTGAGGGCGGCGTTGAGGCGGTTGCGGAACGCGCCCGCTGAGGCCTCATCGTTGCTGCTGGAGGGGGTTTCGGCTGGCGCTGCGGGGCTGGAGGGCTCCTGCGATGTGGGCCGTACATAAGTCCTGGCCACGGACTCACGCTGAGCGAGCGCTAACTCCAGCGTGACCGGTTGGCCATACAGGCCTTCGAGCAGCGCGGCAATGCGGCCAGCGTACTGGGCGCGGATCCAGTCGAGTTTGAAGCGGTTGCCAACGAGCAGCGTGACTTTGGAGAAGTCTTCGGCCACTTGGGCAATCAGGGGCTTGATCCAGGTGTTGAACTGTTGTTCTGGCAGGTCTTGTGCCAGTTGCTCAACGCAGGCTTGCCACAGGCCCTGACCGGCATCTGAGCCGGGCGAATTGATGGGGCTGCGGGTGGGTTCCTCGGTCATTTCTGGGGAATTCTTATTGTGGATAGGAGGAACGGGGTAAGGCGGTGGATTGTAGCTTGTCAAGGAGTTATCCACAATTTGAAGGCGGCTGTCATCCGGGGGAATCCGGGGTTGCCATGCGGGGAAGACGTGGCCTGAAAGGGTCGGGCGCTGCTGCCTCCGCGACCCGCTGGTAAAGGCCTGCCCATCGAAAGGCATTGCCAGTCGGCCACAAGCCTGCGATAATTTTGGGTTTCCCTGAATGTGTTCAGGGTGATTTGACCCGGCGCGCCGTTATTTCTGCCCCGTGGGTCTGCCTCCAGGCGATGTTTTATACATAGTGTGGGTGTGCAGATTGCAGGGGGTTCAAGAGCAGCAGTCCGGAACTGAACCTCAAGGAATAGCACCATGAAACGTACTTACCAGCCCTCCAAGACGCGCCGCGCGCGCACCCACGGTTTCCTCGTCCGCATGAAGACCCGCGGCGGCCGTGCCGTTATCAACGCACGCCGCGCCAAGGGCCGCAAGCGCCTGGCCGTCTAAGGCCGTTACGGTCTACGGCCTGTTCCCCGCCTGTTCCCGGTTTGTACCGCCAGGTTCCAAACGGGCGCTTGCATGCACAGGCTAAAAACCCGGCCGCAGTTCCAGGCTGCCATGGCGGGGGGCACTGTCTCCCGCACGGCACATTTTGCGTTGCATCGTCTGGTGCTGGACGCCGATGGCAGCGCTGCTGCCGTCCCAGCTGATGCTGTCGCACCCACAGGGCCCGGCTCCTTGCCGCACACGCAAGGGCCGCAGGCTCTGTTTGTCGTTCAGGGTGTCTGGCTGGGTGCCATGGTGCCCAAGCGCTGGGCGCGCCGCGCCGTGACGCGCAACACCATCAAACGGCAGATCTACACCGTGGGCGCCACGTTTGAGGCGCGTTTGCCGCAGGCCGCCCATGTGGTGCGCCTGCGCTCGGCGTTTGATCGCAAGCAGTTCGTGAGCGCCACGTCCGACCAGCTCAAGCAGGCGGTACGCGCGGAGCTGCTGCAGCTTTTCGGATACGCAACCCGGCATGCAGGCACTGCAGTTGCTGCATCTGTGCCGCCGGCGGCTCAGCCGGTGACTGTCCCATGATGCAGCGCTTGCTGATTGGCGTGGTCAAGGGCTATCGGCTGTTCCTCAGCCCCTGGCTGGGCTCGGCCTGCCGCTTCGAGCCGACCTGCTCGGTCTATTCGCTGCAGGCGCTGGAGCAGCACGGCGCTGCGGCAGGCAGTTATCTCACGGTGCGCAGGCTGGTACGCTGCCACCCCTGGTGTGACGGGGGCCATGATCCGGTCCCGCAAGATCTGCCGCGCAGCCTGCGGCTTTTCTCCAGGCTCACCCCTTCCACCACTCCCCCATCCTCACCAAAGAAGTCTTCATGAACGACATTCGCCGCACCATCCTGTGGGTGATTTTTGGCTTTTCCATGGTTCTGCTGTGGGACAAGTGGCAACTGCACAACGGCAACAAAGCCACCTTTTTCCCGACCACGCCCGCAGTGACAGCTCCCGTTGCCGCAGCAGGCGCGGCCTCCGGCGCGACCGGGGCTGCCAGCGTGCCTGCCACCAGCGTGCCTGCGGCCACTGCAGCAGCGCAAGGCGCGGCAGCGGTGCCCGGTCAGCCTGCTGCAGCGGCAGCGCCCGCCAAGCGCGAGCGCATCGAGGTCAAGACCGACCTGTACCGTCTGGTGTTCGACAGTGAAGGCGGTTCGCTCACGCAGGCCGAGCTGCTCAAGCATGCCGACATGACCGACAAGGCCCGCAACTTCTTGCTGCTGGACGAGAGCGCACAGCGCGTCTACGTGGCGCAGACGGGCCTGGTGGGCGGCACTTTCCCCACGCACAAGACCGTGATGACGGCCGTACCCGGCCCGCGCGAACTCAAGGACGGTGAAGACTCCATCAGCATCCGCTTCGAGTCGCCCGACCAGGGCGGCGTGAAGCTGGTCAAGACCTGGACCATCCAGCGCGGCGCCTATGACATCGCCGTCAAGCACGACATCGTCAACACCGGCAGCGCCGCCGTGTCGCCCCAGCTGTACCTGCAGCTGGTGCGTGACGGCAACAAGCCGCCCGGAGAGTCGTCGTTCTACTCCACCTTCACTGGCCCAGCGGTCTTCACCGAAGCCAAGAAGTACCAGAAGATTGAGTTCAAGGACATCGACAACGGCAAGATCGACATCCCTAAGGACTCGGCCAATGGCTACGTCGCCATGGTGCAGCACTATTTCGCCACTGCATGGCTGCTGGCCGACGGCGTGCAGCGCGAGCCCTTCACCCGCAAGGTGGACACCAACCTGTACTCCGTGGGCATGCTGACCTCCCTCGGCACCATCGAGCCGGGCGCCACCAAGACCATCGACGCGCGCCTGTTCGCCGGCCCGCAGGTCGAGACCATGATGGAAAAGCTGTACCCCGGCCTGGAACTGGTCAAGGACTACGGCTGGCTGACCATCCTGTCCAAGCCGCTGTACTGGCTGCTTGATCAGCTGCACAAGCTGCTGAACAACTGGGGCTGGTCCATCGTCGCCCTGGTGCTGCTGCTCAAGATCGCGTTCTACTGGCTCAATGCCAAGGCCTACGCCAGCATGGCCAAGATGAAGGCCATCAACCCCAAGATCATGGAGATGCGCGAGCGCCTGAAGGACAAGCCGCAGCAGATGCAGCAGGAGATGATGCGCATCTACCGCGAGGAAAAGGTCAACCCCATGGGTGGCTGCTTCCCCATCATGATCCAGATCCCGGTGTTCATTGCGCTGTACTGGGTGCTGTTGTCCAGCGTGGAAATGCGCAACGCACCTTGGATTGGCTGGATCCACGACCTCTCGGCGCCGGATCCGTTCTTCATCCTGCCCCTGCTGATGACGGCCAGCTCGCTGCTGCAGACCGCCCTGAACCCCGCGCCACCAGACCCGATGCAGGCCAAGATGATGTGGTTCATGCCGTTGATCTTCAGCGTGATGTTCTTCTTCTTCCCGGCCGGCCTGGTGCTGTACTGGCTGACCAACAACATCCTGTCGATCGCGCAGCAGTGGCTCATCAACACCCGCATGGGCGTGCCACCGCAGTTCAATCTGCCCAAGTTCAAGTGATGCGGCAGCGGCAACGCTGACATCCACGAACTGACCCCCAAAGGCCGCGCAAGCGGCCTTTTTCTTGCCCATCTACCCTGTACAGTCGCCACCATGCTTGCCCGCCACCAAGACCCCATCGTCGCCATCGCCACCGCCCCGGGGCGTGGGGCCGTCGGCATCGTGCGCGTGTCAGGGCGTGGGCTGGATGCGCTGGTGCAGGCGGTTTGTGGCCGCGCACTCAAACCCCGCGAGGCCACCTACCTGCCCTTTCGGGATGCACAGGGCCAGGCCATCGACCAGGGGCTCGCGCTGTATTTCCCCGGCCCACACAGTTACACCGGCGAAGACGTGCTGGAGCTGCAGGCCCATGGTGGCCCGGTGGTGCTGCAACTGCTGTTGGCGCGCTGCCTGGAGGCGGGTGCTGCCACCCACCCTGCTACCAGCCAGCCCTGTCTGCCGGGCCTGCGCGTGGCCCAACCCGGGGAGTTCACCGAACGGGCTTTCCTGAACGACAAGATCGACCTGGCCCAGGCCGAGGCGATTGCCGACCTGATCGACGCCAGCACGGAAGCCGCAGCCCGCAGCGCCAGCCGCTCGCTGACTGGCGCGTTTTCTGCAGAAATCCACAGCCTGCGCGACGCACTCATCCATCTGCGCATGCTGGTGGAGGCCACGCTGGATTTTCCTGAAGAAGAAATCGACTTCTTGCGCAAGGCCGATGCGCAGGGTCAGCTATCGAATTTGCAGCTGACACTGGCCTCGGTGATGCAGCGCGCGCGCCAGGGCGCTTTGCTGCGCGAGGGCATCAAGGTGGTGATTGCGGGCCAGCCCAACGCGGGCAAAAGCTCGTTGCTCAACGCGCTGGCGGGTGCCGAGCTGGCCATCGTTACGCCGATTGCGGGCACCACGCGCGACAAGGTCCAGCAGACCATCCAGATCGAAGGCGTGCCCCTGCACATCATCGACACCGCTGGCCTGCGTGACAGCCTGGACGAAGTGGAGCGCATCGGCATCGCCCGCGCCTGGGACGAGATTGCCGGAGCGGACGCTGTGCTGTTCCTGCACGATCTGTCACGACAGAATGCTCCTGAATATGTAGCTGCTGATGCAGATATCGAAAGCGCCTTGGGCCAAAAACTGCCCAAAAATATCCCCGTGATCGATGTCTGGAACAAGCTGGACTGTGCGGTGGGTGTTTCTCCCACTGCGAGCCCTGAGCGCCCTGCGGTGCACCTGTCGGCCCGCACCGGGCAGGGGCTGGATGGCTTGCGGCGGCTGTTGCTGGACGTGGCGGGCTGGCAGTCGGCGCCCGAGGGCATCTACATTGCCCGCGCCCGCCATGTGCAGGCGCTGCAGGCCGTGTCGTCGCATCTGCAGGAAGCCGCTGACCAACTGCAAGCCCAGGGCCCGGCGCTGGACCTGCTGGCTGAAGAGCTGCGGCTGGCGCAGAACGCCCTGAGCGCCATCACCGGCGAGTTCACCTCCGACGACCTGCTGGGCGTGATCTTCTCCAGCTTCTGCATCGGCAAATAGCGACCGTTGGTCGCCCTATCTTGTAAACGGACGTAAACAGCGCTTGTGTCCGATCTGTAACAGGGGTACTTTCGGCAGACCATGAATGTTCCCATGCCCGTAGCCTCCAAGGTGGACCTCAAAGGTCTGATCGACGCCATTGCCCAGACCACGGCGGAGGACAGCATGACCAACCCGCTGACGGCTGCACAGTGGGAGGTGCTGTCGTCCTACCTCCTACCGGTGGTGTTGCCCGCCGGCCAGGTGCTGTTCAGCCAGGGTGCTACGGACCGCACTTTGTACCTGGTCGAAAGCGGCAGCCTGAGCGTGCACTACCAGGACGAAAAAGAACGCCTGCGTCTGGCGATAGTGGGTGCCGGGTCGGTGGTGGGTGAAGGCGCTTTCTTCTCGCACCGCACGCGCAGCGCCACCGTGCAGGCCAGCGCGCCCTGCAAGCTGTGGAGCCTCACAGCCATCCGCTTCACCGAGCTGACCAACCGCCAGCCTGCCATTGCCCTGGGCTTGGCTATGGCCGCAGGGGCGGTGCTGGCCAAGCGCCTGGGCAACCGCCGCCGCCGCGTTGCGGCCACCTGACAAGGGGCCCCTGTCGGGGGTTTCCCTCGGGCTTCTTCCGCCTTCTGCGGGGGGATGGCGCGTTACACTCGATTTGGATTTTGTCCAGGCACCATCCGAAGAAAGCAAGCCATGTCCCTGTTCAGTTGGTTCAGCCGCAAACCCGCTCCCGCCAAGCCCCGCGCAGCGGCCGAGCCCTCCGGCCTGTTCAACGCCGACGCCACCGTGCCCCTGCAACCCGGGCGCCAGGGCAAGCCGCTCGTGGAGCCCCAGCCACCAGAGCACGCCGCCAACCGCAAGAACGAGCGCATGGAGCGCCGTGAGCTGCTCTACACCGTGGTGCGCGACGCCATGGTGCGCGCCGGCGTGCTGTCGGCCAGCTACAAGTTCAAGGTGCTGTCGCTCGACCAGCGCGGCCGCCAGTTCCTGGTGATGATGGACCTGGCCCGTGAATACGGTGGCGAGACGGTGCGCCTGAGCGAGATCGAAGCACTCATCGCCCAGACCGCCAAAACCCGTTACGACATCCTGGTGACGGCCGTGTACTGGCGCATCAACGACCATGTGGCGGTAGGGATTCCGCAAAAGGGCGTGGCGCCCCAGGGCGCTGCGCTACCGCTGCAGGCGGCTTCTACAGCGGTGCGCCGTCCGCCAGCAGCAGCGGCCACTGCCCCGGCACCCCTGGCCCCGTCGCCTGCACCGCTGGCGGGCGCACGCCCCGCTGCAGCTGCGACAACACCTGTTTCTCCGACCCCTTCGGCGCCTGCACCTGCCCCGCTGGCGGCGCGCCGCCCGCTCGGCGCGGTGTCGGCTCCCGCACCCCTGGTGTCCGCACCTGCGCCCCTGGCCGCTGCGCGGCCTGCATCCTCTCCCCGCTTTGAACCCATCGAGGCCGATGAGGTGGCTGCGTTCAAGCGTGCGCTGGCCAATGCCGCAGGGTCATCGGCGGCCACTGCAGCGGCCGCCAAGCCGGGCGTTCCCGTGCGCTCCGGCCCGCTGCTGCCACCGTCCCAGCCTACCGGCTTTGAGGACACGGAGATGCCTGGTGCCGATGGCCCGGCCCCCGACCTGAGTAGCACCCAGTACGGCGAACTTAACTAAGGATTTGTGCGGGGCATGCCGAGCGGCGCTGCGCCGCCGCCCCACGTCCTCCTTACCCCTGGGTCAGTGCCCCGCGAAGTCCACCAGCGTGTACAGCGGCAGGCCCGATTCACGCAGGCGCTGTGAGCCGCCCAGCTCGGGCAGGTCCACGATGGCGGCGCCCTCGGTGACCGTGGCCCCCAGTTTTTCCAGCAGCTTCTTGCCTGCCATCATGGTGCCGCCGGTGGCGATCAGGTCGTCGATCAGCAGCACCCGGTCACCGGCCTTCACGGCGTCGGTGTGCAGCTCCACCGTCGCACTTCCGTATTCGAGTTCATAGGTCTCCTCCACGGTCGTGAAGGGCAGCTTGCCCTTCTTGCGGATGGGTACGAAGCCTACGTTCAGCTCATAGGCCACCACAGCCCCCAGGATGAAGCCCCGTGCATCCAGGCCCGCCACCACGTCCGGGCGCAACGCCTTGTCCATGTAGCGGTGCACAAAGGCATCGATCAGCACACGGAACACCTTGGGGTCTTGCAGCAGCGGGGTGATGTCCCGGAACTGCACACCGGGCGCGGGCCAGTCGGGGACGGTGCGGATGTGCTGGCGAAGGTACTGGTTGACGCTGAGGGGCTGCATGGGCGGGTGCGGGAATGATGACTCTGAGGAAGGCCGGGCGCTGCCGGTGCCTGGGGCTGAGCCGGGGCTGCCAGGTTGCTTTGGGCACGGAAAGTGCGAGAGTGTAAACAGCCCATGTGTTTGGCGCGTGCGACTACCCCAGACGCCATAATGTGTTTCACTGGCGCTACAAACTTTGCGCCGCCTGCGATGGGCGGTGCCCCAACCACTACGCCGATCGGCCCATGCCCATCTCCGTCCTGCTGATCGAAAGTGACCACCCTCACGCACAGGCCGTGGCGGAGGCGCTGGCAGACCCCTGGTCGGGCTGGCGCGTGGACGTGGTGGGGTCGATCGCCCAGGCGCGTGAACACCTGCTGCGCAACCGCCCCGACATCGTGCTGGCTGCCCAGCGCACCGTGGATGGCTCTGCGTTTGACCTGTTGCAGCTGCTTGACGGCGTTCCCGCCATCATCATCGTGCGCATGGGGGCAGAAACCCACGCGGCCCAGGCCATGCGCCACGGATTTGACGATTTCACGGTGCAGGATCCGGCGCTGGACTACCTGCTCACCTTGCCCGCGCAGATCGAGGCCGTGCTGGAACGCAGTTCCAGCGCCCGTGCCCGCCGCGCGGCCGAGGCCATGCTGGCGCGCCAGCACCGGCTGCTGCAGGCCATCTCTCGGGCCCAGGGCATGTTCATTGCCAGTTCTGGGCCCCGTGCCGCGTTCGAGGCGCTGCTGAACGAGCTGATGACCCTGACCCAGAGCGCGTTTGGCCTGGTGGGCCAGGTGCAGCGCGCCGACGATGGGCACCCCTACCTGCGTGTGCATGCGATGACCGACATCAGCTGGGACGAGGCATCGCGCCAGCGTTACGCCAAGCACGCCGAGGACGGCATGGTGTTCGATAACCTGCACTCGCTGGTGGGCGCTGCGCTGGTTTCGGGCGAGCCTGTCATCAGCAATGATGCCAACCATGACCCGCGCAGCGCGGGCACTCCACGCGGGCACCCCACGTTGCGCACTTACCTGGGCATACCCATTCACGCCGCGGGCGAGCTGGTGGCCATGGTGGGTCTGGCCAACCGCAGCGGCGGCTACTCCAGCGCCGATGTGCAGTTTCTGCAGCCCTTGCTGAGCACCATTGGCCAGTTGGAGACCGCCCGCCGCGCCGAGCTGGCCCGCAGCCACGTGGAAGCCGAACTGGCCCGCACCAGCGCTCTGCTGGCCGAAAAGACCCAGGCGCTGGAGGGCACACTGGCCAACATCTCCCAGGGCATCACCAGTGTGGACGCCGAGGGGCGCATCCGCGTCTACAACCAGCGCTACCTGGAGCTGCTGGACCTGCCCGAGTCACTGCTGGCCACGCAGCCCCTGGTGGAAGAGGTGGTGCGCTTTCAGACTGAGCGGGGGGATTTTGGTCCCGATTTCCAGCTCATCGAACCCATGGCGCGCAAATATGTCGCCTCGGAGTACGCCGCCCACGGCAACCAGATGCCCTTGCCTGACAGCTATGTGCGGCGCACGCCCCAGGGCCGTTATATCGAGGTGCGCACCCGCGCCCTGGAGCCTGGCGGGCGCGTGCGTACGTTCACCGATGTCACCGACTACCTGAGCACGCTGGAGGCACTGCGCCAGAGCGAAGCGCGCTGGCGCAGCCTGACGGACCTGTCGTCCGACTGGTATTGGGAGCAGGACGACCAGTTCCGCTTCGTGCGGCTGGATGGCAACCCGTACCACACGGAGGGCGTGCCGGATGAGATGCACTATGGCCTGACCCGCTGGGAGCTGCCCGACACCTTCGCCACCGAGGGGCAATGGCGCGAGCACCGCGAGCAGCTGGAGGCGCACCAGGTCTTTCATGACTTCGAGATGCAGCGCCTGTCCCGGGATGGCAAACCCGTCTGGGTGTCGATCAGCGGTGAGCCCATCTTTGATGAAGAGGGGCGGTTTACCGGCTACCGGGGCGTGGCGCGCGACATCACCGAACGCAAGCTGGCCGAGGCCGAGATCCAGCGCCTGGCGTTCTACGACGAACTCACCGGCCTGCCCAACCGGCGCCTGCTGATGGACCGGCTGGAGCGCGCGGTAGCCACCACCCACCGCGAGGGCCGCCACGGCGCCCTGCTGTTTCTGGACCTGGACAACTTCAAGGGCATCAACGACACCATGGGCCACGAGTGGGGCGACCGCCTGCTGGTGCAGGTGGCTGCGCGCATCGGGGCCTGCGTGCGGGCCGCCGACACGGTGGCACGCCTGGGTGGCGATGAGTTTGTGGTCGTGCTGCAGGGCCTGCATGGCGAGGAGGTCGAGGCTGCCGCCGAGGCAGAGGCCGTGGCCCACAAGGTGCTGATGACGCTGAACCAGCCCTACGTGGTGGACGGCTGTGACATGCACAGCACCCCCAGCATCGGTATTGCGCTGTTCCAGGACGCGCAGCAGCCCGTGCAGGAGCTGCTCAAGCGCGCCGACCTGGCCATGTACCAGGCCAAGGCGCAGGGGCGCAACACCCTGTGCTTTTTCGACCCCGCCATGCAGGCCGCCGCATCGGCACGTTCTGCGCTGGAGGGGGACATCCGCCAGGGCATCTCGCGCGACGAGTTTCTGCTGCATTACCAGCCGGTGGTGGACGCCACCGGCCATCTGCTGGGTGCCGAGGCGCTGGTGCGTTGGCAGCACCCGCAGCGCGGCATGGTCTCGCCCGCCCACTTCATCCCGCTGGCCGAGCAGACGGGGCTGATCCTGCCTTTGGGTCGCCAGGTGCTGATCATGGCTTGCCGCCAGCTGGCGCAATGGGCCACAGTCCCGGCGACGGCCGCCTGGACGCTGGCCGTCAATGTCAGCGCGCAGGAGTTCCGTCAGCTGGACTTCGTAGAGCAGGTGCTGTCCGTGTTGCGTGAGTCGGGTGCCAACCCGCGCCTGCTCAAGCTCGAACTCACCGAAAGCCTGCTGTTGCACGACGTGGAGGACAGCATCCTCAAGATGCAGGCGCTGCGCACGCTGGGTGTGGGCTTTTCGCTCGACGACTTCGGCACGGGTTACTCATCGCTGAGCTATCTCAAGCGCTTGCCGCTGGACCAGCTCAAGATCGACCAGAGCTTTGTGCGCGACGTGCTCACCGACCCCAACGACGCCACCATCGCGTGCACCATCATCACGCTGGCCCGCAGCCTGGGCCTGGATGTGGTGGCCGAGGGGGTGGAAACCGAAGGGCAACGCACCTTCCTGCTGCGCAACGGCTGCCGCCAGTTCCAGGGCTATCTGTTCGGGCGCCCCGGGCCTGCAGAGTTGTTGTAGATTGCTATTAAATATATAGCTACTAGCGCATATTGCACTAGCGCTACAGGCCAATTTCATTCAAATCCTGGCGCAAACCTGCTGCAGTGGGCGCGTCCCATGCCAGGGATGCCAAACAAGGGCCGCCCCGAAGCGAGGGCATCGTCCCCTTGCCGGCGCAGCGGCTCGGGGGATGCAACCTGCCTACCCCCGCAGCAGCTTGTCCTCCGCCAGCGCCAGTGCCGCCGGGTGGCCCGACAGCACCAGCGTGTCGCCTTCGGCCAGCTGCGCGTCGTCCACGGCTGCGCTCACGTGGCCATTGCCGCGCCGCAGGTTGACCACGCGCACACCCATGGCGGGCAGGGCCAGCTGGCCCAGGCTGCGGCCCAGGGCGGTGGAGCCCGGTGGCAGGTTGATGGTGGACAGGCGCTCCTGGTCGCGTTCGTTCACGGTGTCGTCGTCCGCGCCATGGAAGTAGCCGCGCAGCAGGTTGTAGCGCGCATCGCGCTGGTCCTGCACCAGCCGCAGCACCCGGCGCATGGGCACGCCCACCAGGGCGAGGGCATGGCTGGCCAGCATCAGCGATCCTTCAATGGCCTCGGGCACGACCTCGGTCGCACCGGCCTCTTGCAGCTTGTCGAGGTACAGGTCGTCCTGCGTGCGCACCACCACCGGCACCTGCGGCGCGTGCGATCGGGCATTGGCAAGCACTTTCAGCGCGGCAGGCACGTCGATGTAGGTCACGGCCACGGCGCTCGCGCGCACCAGGCCCGCCGCCATCAGCGCCTGCAGGCGTGTGGCGTCGCCGTACACCACCGAGTCGCCGGCCGCTGCGGCCTGGCGTACGCGGTCCGGGTCCAGGTCCAGCGCCATGTACGGGATGCCTTCGTGCTCCAGCATGCGCGCCAGGTTCTGGCCGCAGCGGCCGTAGCCGCAGATGATCACGTGTTTGCTGGTGTTGATGGACTTGCGCGCAATCGACGTCATCTGCAGCGACTGCTGCAGCCAGTCGCTGGCCACCAGCTTCATCACGATGCGGTTGCTGTACATGATGAGGAAGGGCGTGGCCAGCATCGACAGAACCATGGCCGCGAGGATGGGGTTCATCAGCGCCGGCTGCACCAGCCCGTTGCTCTGCGTGAGCGACAGCAGCACAAAGCCGAACTCGCCGGCCTGCGCCAGGTACAGCCCGGTGCGCAGCGCCACACCGGTGGTCGCGCCCATGCCCCGCGCCAGCACCAGGATGATCCCCAGCTTGAGCACCAGGGGCACCGTGAGCAGCATCAGCACCAGCGCCCAGCGGTCCACCAGGATGTGCCAGTCCAGCATCATGCCGATGGTGATGAAGAACAGCCCCAGCAGCACATCGTGAAACGGCCGGATGTCCGTGCCCACCTGGTGGCGGTACTCGGTCTCGGACACCAGCACGCCCGCAATGAAGGCGCCTAGCGCCAGGCTCAGGCCTGCCAGCTCGGTCAGCCAAGCCAGGCCCAGCGTGATCAGCAGCAGGTTCAGCATGAACAGCTCGTCGCTCTTGCGCCGCGCCACCAGCGTGAGCCACCAGCGCATCAGTCGCTGGCCGCCGGTGAGCAGCAGGCCCACCAGCACCGTCGCCTTGATCAGCGCCCAGCCCAGCGAGGTCAGCAGTTGGTCGGGCGACGATCCCAGGGCTGGAATCAGCACCAGCAGCGGCACCACCGCCAGGTCCTGGAACAACAAGATGCCCATCACCCGCCGGCCGTGTTCACTCTCCAGCTCGGCCCGCTCGGCCATGAGCTTGACCACAATCGCCGTGCTGCTCATGGCCATCACGCCCGACAGCGCCAGCGCCGTCTGCCAGCCCATGTCCCACACCCCGCCCGCCCAGTGCGACAGCATCAGTGCCAGGCCGACCACGACGGCCATGGTCAGCACCACCTGCATCAGGCCCAGGCCGAACACCTGCTTGCGCATGGCGCGCAGCTTGGGCAGGCTGAACTCCAGCCCGATGGCAAACATCAGGAACACCACACCAAACTCCCCCAGATGGCGTACGCCCTCGGAGTTTTGCGTCAGCGCCAGGGCATGCGGGCCAATGAGCACCCCGGCAGCCAGATAGCCCAGCATGGGGGGGAGCTTCAGGCTGCGACAGGTCACCACGCCCAGCACTGCGGCCAGCAGGTAAAGCAGGGTGAGGGCAAGAGAAGACATGGGTTCGATGCTATCCGAGCCCGGTGGGCTGGGCACGGCCTTTTCTGCCGGGACGCACAGACCATGCCAGTGGACTTGGCGCACACGATGGTCCGGCAGGCATGCCCGGTCGATAGAATCCCTGCATGACCCCCGCCCCCGCCGCGCTGCCCCCTTTTGATGCTGATCAGGCCCTGCGCCTGGCCCGCGAGACCTTCGATATCGAGGCTGCGGCCGTCCTCGGCCTGAAGGCCCGCGTCGGCGAGCCGTTCACGCAGGCAGTGCAGGCAATCCTCACGGTGCGCGGGCGGGTGGTGGTGATGGGTATCGGAAAAAGCGGGCACGTAGGCCGCAAGATCGCCGCCACGCTCGCCTCCACCGGGACGCCCGCCATGTTCGTGCACCCGGCCGAAGCCAGCCATGGCGACCTGGGCATGATCAAGTCCATCGATATTGTGCTGGCGCTCTCCAACAGCGGGGAGGTGGATGAGGTCACCACCTTGCTGCCGGTGATCAAGCGCCTGGGAGCCACCTTGATCGCCATGACGGGGCGCCCACAATCCACCTTGGCGAAGCATGCAGACATCGTGCTAGACAGTGGCGTGGAGCGCGAGGCGTGCCCCTTGCAACTGGCCCCCACCGCCAGCACCACGGCCCAGCTGGCCATGGGCGACGCGCTGGCCGTGGCCCTGCTGGATGCCCGGGGGTTCCGTCCCGAAGACTTTGCCCGCTCGCACCCTGGCGGTGCGCTGGGCCGCAAGCTGCTCACCCATGTGAGCGACGTGATGCGCTCGGGCACCGAGGTGCCGCGCGTGGCCTCCGATGCATCGTTCAGCGACCTCATGCGCGAGATGAGCGCCAAGGGCCTGGGCGCCTCGGCCATCGTGGATGCCGCCGGGCAGGTGCTGGGCATCTTCACCGACGGTGATTTGCGCCGCCGCATCGAGGCCGGGGCGGACCTGCGGTCTACCACCGCCGCCCAGGTCATGCACGCCAACCCGCGCCGCATTGCCCCCGACGCCCTTGCCGTGGACGCCGCCGAAATGATGGAAGCCCACGCCATCACCAGCGTGCTGGTGGTGGACGCGGCGGGCGTGCTGGTGGGCGTGGTGCACATCGGCGATCTGATGCGGGCGAAGGTGATCTGACGATGGCGCTGGTTCCTCAGACCTCTCCCTCTCCTGCCCTGCAGATTGACCCTGAACTGCTACTGCGCGCCCAGGGCGTGCGCGTGGCCTTTTTCGACGTGGATGGCGTGCTCACCGACGGCGGCCTGTACTTCAGCGAAACGGGCGAGACCCTCAAGCGCTTCAACACCCTGGACGGCCACGGCCTCAAGCTGCTGCAAAAGGCAGGCATCACCCCCGCCGTGATCACCGGCCGCGACTCTGCCCCATTGCGCGTGCGCCTCAAGGCCTTGGGCGTGGAGCACGCCGTGTTCGGCACCGAAGACAAGCGCCCCGCCGCTGAGCAGATTCTGGCCACCCTGGGCCTGACCTGGGCGCAGGCCGCTGCCATGGGCG
>NZ_JADHVT010000224.1 GCF_016783915.1 Acidovorax sp. | reverse complement strand
AGGGACCTGGGCGACATGCGCGAGAGTCCGCACACGCCATGGCCGCTGGTGCAGCCCGATCCGTAGCGGGTGCCGACACCCACCAGCAGGCCGGCGATCACCACCATGCCCCAGCCTGCATCAATGCGCGGCTGCGTAGGGCCTGCCACCAGCCAGTAAAGCCCGGGCGCCACCAACATGCCCAGCACAAAAGCCACACGCCAACCGATGTCGCCAGCGCGAGGCCGCAGCAGGCCACCGACGATGCCGCTGATGCCCAGGATGCGCCCATTGAAAAGCACAAAAAGCGCCGAGGCCAGGCCCAGCAGAACACCGCCCGCGAGGGCGGCCCAGGGGGTGAAATGGGTCCAGTCGATCAGCATGCTGCGCTCTCCTTGGCAGGGCCGCAAAATTGTTCGAACAGCACGTTCATCACGGCCAGGGCCTGGGGGCTGGCGATCTCGTAATAGATGTTTTTGCCTTCTCGGCGGGTACTGACGAGGCCCTCTTCGCGCAGCACCCCCAGTTGCTGGGACAACGTGGGCTGGGAGATGCCCACCAGTTCCTCCAGCTCGCCCACGCGCTTTTCACCCTGTGTCAGCTGGCACAGCAAGAGCAGGCGATCGGGGTTGGACAAAACCTTCATCAAGCGGCAGGCGATGTCGGCGGACCTGCGCAAGGCTTCAAGGTCCATTTGCGTCTCTGCGTGCATGGTGGCGGGCTCCTTTTTCAAATTCGATGTCGATATTCTATTGACTAACAATCTATCTGTCAATAAACTATCAACATCGAAATTAAATACGGAGTCCTTCGATGCAACCCCATATAGAAGCCTTCTTTGATGACGCCACCTGGACGGTGAGCTATGTGGTGTTCGATCAGCCTGGCGGCCACTGCGCCGTGGTGGATTCGGTGCTGGACTACGACCCGAAGTCGGGTCGCACCCGTACGCTGTCTGCCGACAAGATCGTGGCGTTTGTGCAAGGTCAGGGGCTGAAGGTGCAATGGATTCTGGAAAGCCATGCCCATGCAGACCACCTGTCGGCCGCACACTACCTTCGCGACAAGCTGGGCGGGAAAATTGCCATTGGTGCGTCCATCACCCAGGTACAGGATGTGTTCAAGAAGGTCTTTCATCTGGAGCCCGGGTTCCACCCGGATGGCAGCCAGTTCGACCAGCTCCTGCACGACAACGAGGTGTTCCGCATTGGTCAGCTAGAGGCCAAGGCACTCGCAGTGCCTGGCCACACGCCGGCTTGCATGGCCTACAAAGTGGGAGACGCCGTGTTTGTCGGCGACACGCTGTTCATGCCCGATGTGGGTACCGCGCGCTGCGACTTCCCTGGTGGCAACGCACACACGCTTTACCAGTCAGTGCGCAAGTTGCTCAGCCTGCCCGCTGAGACCCGCCTGTTCATGTGCCACGACTACCCCCCCGCAGGGCGCGCCGTGGCCTGGCAAACCACCGTTGCCGACCAGCGCGCCGACAACATCCATGTGCACGACGGGGTGACCGAGGAGGCTTTTGTGGCGCTGCGCACCCAACGTGACGCCACGCTGGAGATGCCGGTGCTCATCCTGCCCTCGGTGCAGGTCAACATCCGCGCGGGAGAAATGCCGCCACCGGAAGCCAACGGCGTGACCTATCTCAAGATTCCCGTCAACGCGCTGTGACACGCTGCCGCATCCGTACCACCCCACCCACTGCAGGAACACTGACATGAAAACCGCCCACGATCTGGTCACTGCTGCCAAGGCTCTGGTGCAAGAGGTACCGCTGGACAAGGCAGACGAAGCCATCCGCAACGCCGACGTGCTGATCGATGTGCGAGAGGCCGACGAGTACCAGGCTGGGCATATCCCCGGCGCCATTCACGCCTCTCGCGGAGTGCTGGAGTTCCGGCTCAGTAGCACGCCCGAACTCAACGCTCGCGACCTCAAGGTGGTGCTGTACTGCAAGACCAGTGGCCGGGCTGCGCTGGCTGCGTGTGCCATGCAGGACATGGGCTACCTGCAGGTGCAGTCCATCGCAGGCGGCTTTGACGCGTGGTTGGCTGCGGGCAATCCCGTCGCAGCGCCCGCATCCCCCTCATTCGATTGACCGGGCGGTGAGCGCATCCGGCGTTCACCGCGCTTGTGCAAGTAAGGCCCATCCCCGGGCCACAACCCCAGAGCAAGGAATCATCATGAACATCAATGTAGGAACCGTAGACCGTATGCTACGCATCGTCGCAGGCCTGGTCTTGATCGCACTGGCTGCCACCGGTACGGTGGGCTGGTGGGGTTGGCTGGGGGTGGTACCACTGGCAACAGGCCTGTTTCGCTTCTGCCCGGCCTACACGCTGCTCGGCATCAACACCTGTCCGATGAAAAAATGAACCGATGGCGTGCGCCCGCCGCCTGGCTGGCGCTCATCATGGTCCCAGCGAGGAATAATGAAATGAGTACGTTTGATCACATCGGCCTGATCCAGGGCATCAACGAAAACCTGGCCACCTTTCGCAAGGCCCAGCCCGACGCCATGCGGGGCTTTGCGCAGCTGGCGCAGGCGTCCATGGCGGAAGGGGCACTGACCAGCAAACACAAAGAACTGATTGCCCTGGCCATCGGCGTGACCCAGCGCTGCTCCGGGTGCATCGGTTTTCATGTCAAGGCGCTGCAAAAGCTTGGCGCCACGCGTGCAGAACTAGAAGAAATGCTGGCCGTGTGCGTTTACATGGGGGGCGGCCCGGCACTCATGTACACGGCCGAGGCGCTCAAGGCCTGGGACACCATGGCCGCAGCCAACCTCACCACCGCTGCCTGAAGCCCTGGCCCTGCCCCCTCTCCCACCATCATCCGCTCTGTATGCAAAACCACCTTCAGCCAGACCAGCGGCAATAAATCGGTTTACATTTTGGGCGTCTGTCCGCGAGACTGTTACCAAACCGGAAGGGGGGGTGTCCATGCAATCTCATCGTCGTCATGGGTGGAAACTGGCGAGGTCCAAGGCATTGGCGGCATGGATCATCGGTGCGCTGGCGGCGGGCACTGCACACGCCCTGGAGCCACCCACAGGTCCCGTCGTCCTGACCATCGATGGCGCCATCACGCAGACCAACCGGGGTCCGCAGGCGCAGTTCGACATGAAGATGCTGGAGAAGCTGCCGCAGCACAGCTTCTCCACCCAGACACCCTGGTACCCCAGCGCCGTCACTTTCACAGGCCCCCTGCTGCGCGATGTGCTGGCGGCGGTGGGCGCCAAGGGCACCAAGATCACTGCTGTGGCCCTGAATGACTACAAAACCGAGATCCCTGCAGACGATGCCACGCGCCACGACGTGATCGTGGCGCGCCTGATGAACAACCGGCCCATGCCCATCCGCGAAAAAGGCCCGCTTTTCATCGTGTACCCGTTTGACACCAAGGCAGAGTTGCGCAGCGAGCTGTACTACAACCGGGCGGCCTGGCAGCTCAACGCCTTGCACATCCGATAGCCGCCCCTCCCCGCCACAGCCCCCACGCATGCTGCGCAGCCAACACATCCTGCGGCTCATCATTGCGGGGCTGGTATTGGCCTATGTCGCTATTTCGGCTGTGCAGTACAGCCAGTACCGCAGCGTGGAGGCCGTCATGCGGCGCGGCGACGTCAACGCGCTGTGGTCGTTCTTGCAGCTCAACGTGGAGTACGAAAAGCTGGACCATGCGCTGCACCAGTTCGAGCTGGACCCCACCAGCATCACCACGGACAAGCTGGAGCTGCGTTACGACCTGTTCCTGAGCCGTTTCAGCGCGCTGGAGAGCGGCACCTCTCGCACGCTGATGCAGGACGAGCCCATTTACGCCAATGCGCTGGCGGCCCTGCAGCGGTTTGTGGCAGCGGGCGACAGCTACTTTGGCGCCAGTGTGGACGCCACCTCCAGCCAGACCAATATGCGGCGGCTGCGCACCGAGCTGGACGGCCTGCGCGACACGGTGCAAGAGCTTTCGCTCAACGCCTCGCGCGTTTCCGCCATGCTGGGCGATTCGCGCAATGCCGAGGTCAAGCGCCAGACTTTGCTCACCACTGGGCTCACGGCATTCCAGGCGCTGCTCACGTTTTTGCTGGCCTTTGCGATGGCGCGACAATTCTTGCAGCGCGAAAAGGCTACGTCCCAGGCCATGGCCGCGCAGAACGAGCTGGTAGAGGCCCTTAAGCGCAACGAGGAGGCGCTGGAGGCGCGCGTGGCAGAGCGCACCGTGCAGCTGCAGAAGGTCAACGCAGCCCTGCGCGAACACGAGGACGAGCTGGAGATTGCCCGCGCCCGTGCGGAGGACGCCTCGCAGATGAAGTCGGACTTCCTGGCCAACATGAGCCACGAGATCCGTACCCCCATGAACGCGGTGATCGGCATGAGCCACCTGGCCCTGAGCACCAACCTCACGCCGCGCCAGCGCGACTATGTCGAAAAGATCCAGCGATCAGGCCAGCATCTGCTGGGCCTGATCAACGACATCCTGGACTTCAGCAAGATCGAAGCCGGCAAGCTTGAAGTGGAGGTGGTGGACTTTGACCTGCGCGGCGTGCTGGACAACGTGGTCAACCTGATCAGCGACAAATGCGTGCACAAGGGTCTGGAGCTGCTGTTCGATGTGGACCCTGCCCTGCCCGACGACCTGCGCGGCGACCCGTTGCGTCTGGGGCAGATCCTGGTGAACTACGCCAACAATGCGGTCAAGTTCACGGACAAGGGCGAAATCATCGTGCGCGTCACCGAAACCTCGCGTGACGACACCGGAGTCCTGCTGCGCTTTGAGGTGCAGGACACCGGCATCGGCCTGACCCTTGAGCAGCAGTCGCGGCTGTTTCGGTCGTTCGAACAGGCCGACACCTCCACCACGCGCAAATACGGCGGCACCGGTCTGGGGTTGGCCATCTCCAAGAAGCTGGCTGGCTTGATGGGCGGCGAAGTGGGGGTACAAAGCCAGCCTGGGGTGGGCAGCACCTTCTGGTTTACCGCCCGTCTGGGGCTGGGCAACCCGAGCCATGCCCCTCTGCTGCCCACCCCCGACCTGCGTGGGCGGCACGTACTGGTAGTGGACGACAGCGAGCAGGCCCGGCATATCCTGGGCGAGATGCTGGCCCGCATGAGCTTTGCCGTCACCACGGCCTCTTCCGGCGAGGAGGCGGTGGCCCAGGCCCGCGGCGCCGAACAGGCTGGTCGCCCCTGCGAGATCGCATTCGTGGACTGGAAGATGCCCGGCATGGACGGGTTTGACACCCACCGCGCACTCGCCCGCCTGCAGCACCCGCCCCACACGGTCATAGTGACCGCAGCAGGCCGCGACGATGTGCAAAGCGAACTGGAGCGCGCGGGGCTGCAGCTGATGCTGTCCAAGCCCGTCAGCCCCTCGCAACTGATTGATGCCGCCATGCAGGCGCTGGGAGGGCCGACCCGATCTTCTGACGGTCGGACCAAGCAGGCACCCACCCGTGCAGCGCACCTGTCTGCCATTGCTGGTGCGCGGGTGCTGCTGGTGGACGACAACGACCTGAACCAGCAAGTAGGCGCCGAGCTGCTGAGCGGCGCAGGCCTGG
>NZ_JADHVT010000223.1 GCF_016783915.1 Acidovorax sp. | reverse complement strand
ACGCACTGATCAATGCTTCAGCAAAGGATTTTGAGGGGTCACCGCCCGATAGATCAAGAAAGGCCTGCTGTTCGAGCTTCCCGGTACGTGCAAGGCGATGCACGCTGAACTGAAACGGGATCTGCTGGTAAGGGCGCGTGCCTTTCCAGATCGGTACTGCGAACTGGATAGTCTCGAAGTCCATGAAAAACGCGGGCAGCTTGTGCTGTGCCAGTTCCTGCAACGCACTGTTCTTGTCAAAGTACGTCTGCCCCGTGAGCGTGACCGCCTTCACGCGCCTCTGCTTCTCGTTGAGCAACGCATCGGGCACATCGCGCAGTTCGCACACACCATGGGCCTCGACATGTGCTTTCAGTCCTTTGCTCTGTGCCCCGGGCAGCCAATGCAAGGGCTGCTCTGCTTGAGGCTCCTGGCTTTGGCAATTGGAGAAGAAACCACACTCATAGGGAGCGCTGCACTGTTCGCCCGTTGAGACGCGAGGCTCCTTCTTCTTGGCAACGATCCCGTGGGACTCTTCGATCCAACTGCGAACCTCCGTCCCGCGAGAAAACGCTTCAGCGGTCAGATCCTTCTCGACCAACAGCCCGCTATAGTTACCACCGCCTGGATAGACCCATGAACTGTCGATATGGGCCAGCGCAATCTCAACGAGAGGAGCGCCGGAGGAACGAGCCAGGAAGGCTTGCACGGCAGCATCGTCCCGGTGGTAATCCTTGACAGAGGTGGACGACTTCACTTCCACCATGCGCCAGGCCCTTTTGCCGCCTCGCTTGACAGGCAGCATCACGTCGGCAAAGGCCAGTGCCCCTTCGGCACGGAACCCAGCCTCAAAGATCGGCTGGTTCGCTTGCAGGAGAGCCTGCGTCCGCGCAAAGGCTGCCTCAAAGCCTCCCACTTTGAAATCGATCAGCGCGCCTTTGCCCTTGGGGTCATAGACCTGCCTGGCGATGTCGCCAACTTGGTGACCCACCGTGAAGCTGGCCTGGGTGGCCGAGGAGTCTTCTCGCAGGTCCGGGCGATGCACCTCCAGCCACAGCCGCTTGGGGCACTGCCGAAACGCCAGCAGCTTCGATTTGGAAAGCACACGCAAGGCCGACTCCCTCTTGTTTGAAATAAATTCTCCCATGGGTTTGTGCTCACAAAAACCCGATGGCGCGATTCGTGCCATGTTTCACCGCACATTCAGCTTCGAGGGCCGAAACGAGGGCTGTAGCAGATGCAATGGGCCGGAACCGGTGCTGGCGCACCACGGCTGCAAAATCGCCCGGCGTCAGCGAAACCAGTCGCGAAACCCTTGCCTGCTCCTCTGGCAGCGGTTGCTGCAGTCCGAGTCCTTCGCAGTGACGCGACAGCAGCTTCCACGCCTGGTCGGGGCGCAGAAAGTCGAACTTCACCTTGAGGTCAAACCGGCGCAGGGCCGCCTGGTCCAGCCCTTCCATCAGGTTGGTCGAGGCCACAAACACCCCCGAGAAGGATTCCATCTGGGTCAGCATTTCGTTGACCTCGCTCACTTCCCAGTTGTGCTGGGCACCCCGTCGGTCCTGCAGAAAGCTGTCCACCTCATCGATCAGGAGGACCGCTCCATCGTTTTGCGCTTCTCGGAAGGCTTTAGCGATGTTCTTTTCGCTCTCACCCAGCCACTTGGATTTCAGATCGGAAGCGCGTTTGACGAGCAGAGGAACGCCGAGCTGCTGAGCGAGCCAGCGTCCGTAGGCAGTCTTGCCGGTGCCAGGCGGCCCGTACAGACAAAGCCTGCCAGAGCGCGCAGTCACAAGGCCTGAGGCTACGGCCGCCAGATCTACATCCGCATGGATAAAACCTGGGTCGTACAACTCCGGCAATCTGTTTGGATCGTGCGAGAGCAGCGGACCATGCCCCTGGGCTTCCAGGGTGCTGGAGATCAAACGCTCCAACGCAGCGGTTGTCTTTTGAGGACCGAGGTCGTCCCGGATCAGGCGGATGACTGAACTCGCCTTTGCGACCACCGCAGGAGCAAGGGCTTCGGCCTCTGCGATGCGGGAAATCCGGTTGGCATCAAGCAGCTCACCGCAGCTGCTTTGCAGAATCCGCTCGCGCTGCGTCTTCGGCGGGATGGGCAACTCAAACACCATGTCAAAGCGGCGAATGAAGGCGGGATCGAGACCTCGCATGGAGTTGGACATCCACAGCGTGGGCACCGGGTTCTCCTCCAGCATCCGGTTGATCCAGGCCTTGCGCAACTGGGCGGTGCTCTTGCTGCCGAAGAAACTGTTCCCATCGTTGAAAACGTCCTCCACCTCGTCAAAAGCGATCAGTGCCTGCTGCTGAGAGAAGAAGCTCTGGGCTGCACGAAAGGCTCGAAGGCGGTGTTCTCCATTGATCGGGTCACCGTCTGCGTCTTCGCTGGCGACTTCGAACAGCTCGTACCCCATCTCCTTGGCCAAGGCTCGCGCCAGCTGGCTCTTGCCCGTTCCCGGTGCGCCGTGCAGGAAGATGTTCACGCCACGCCGACCAGTGGCCATGGCATTGCGCAGATAGGGACACAGAATCTCCAAGGAGGGCTGGATGTGGCTGTAGTCGGCCAAGCTCAGTTGAGCGGGGCCTGCCGCAGACACGGTGCCGCGCAGCAGGCTGATAGGGTCGGCTTTGGAGGCGGCCATCAGGTCAGCAAACCCTTCAGAAAGCAGATCCAGCTTGTAGCGCAGTGCGCCACGCCCCCTTCGGTCCATCATGACCAACCCCGACCTGGCAAGAATGCCTGTGGCACTCAGCGAGGCGCGAATTTCTGGCTCGGGCAGATCAAGGATGATGGACAAGGCATGAATGATCTTGACGGAAGACAGATCGCCCAGCCATTCAGACGCGTCATCAAGGAGACGCTCGTTATGAATGGACACCGTGAACTCCAACACCTTGCAATCGATCATGCTCAACCCCACCAGGTTGGATAACTGATCAATGTTCTGGCTCAGAAAGGTTGACTGGCGCTCCCCATACCACTGCCCCTCCGCCTTCTGGTGCAATTGACGCAGTTCGGACTGCACGGTCTTTTGGTCGAAGTCGCGTGTTTCGGAATCGATCCAGTGACCGAGTCCGATCACTTCGGCGAGGGTATCGTTGTTGAACCCGTGTGGGTGCACAAACTGGCGGTACCCCCCCAGTGGAACCAGAACGCGAAGCAGCCAGAGGCGAATGATCGGTTCAATGCTGCCTGGGTTGTATGAGATTGCCGCTCTACGTTTTGCCATGATGGTGGTCTCTCCTTATCGATGAGATCCATCATCCGGGTGGCTGCGACGTAATGTGTCGCATGCAGTGTGGGTGGAATAGCTGGGGACGCGTGCGTAGACTGCGCCCCCCAGAACCTGAAACAACCAGGTCGTCAGCTCGTTACGGGCGGCGCCAGCGCACTCCACAGCGACGCCTCACTGGGGTGACCGGCTTCCACTGCGTCTATGAAATGGGGCGTGCACCTCAGCCAATCGCTGAGCTCAAGTCCTCTGTTTGCGGGCAACTGGGGCGCCTCCAAAATTCCCAGGACATGGAGCCTGTGAGGGGACATGTGGCCCCGGATTTCGTCAGGGGCTACAGCCAAGACTTCAGCCAGGACCGACCAGGCATGGTCTTCGGAGCGCAAGGCAATGGTGGGTGGGATAAACCGGGTGAAGCCGTAGGCCCAGAGCAGCCATTCGCGTTCAGCGGGCGTGAGGTTCAAGAGACGCGCCAACGTCTGAAAATTGGACTCCAAGACCGAGGGGCCGGGTGGCGCGGAAGGCTCCAGCGCAGCCAGGCGTGCCGCCAGCTCTGTGGGCGGCATGGGTTCCTGGAGAGGCTCGCCGGTGGGGCGGCCGTTTTCATCATGAAGTAGGAATGGCGGAACATAGCCTGTAAACAGCGGGGCCTTCCCATATCCGAGCTCTCGCCAGCACATATGCTCGATATCCCGGGCCGCATGGGCCAGTTCTGCGCCGTCTAGCCAACGGGGAAGCAGGCTTCCGACACGGAGCAGGAGTCGCCCCATATGGCTATGCCTGAAGGCCTTGTTAGCAGAAATACGAATTCCCAATCGATCAGCATGTGCTGTTGATGGTCCACAAACTGAAAGCTCGTAGTGGATGTGTGCACCACTCCTTATCGCGTATTTCCGTGGACAACTGCGGCGAATATAACTCCAGGGAACACTCGGTATTGGTCCCCGTCCTTTCCCCAGCCGTACGAGGTCTGCATCTCTGCCGGTGGGGTGTGATAAGCGAGGAAGTCTGCATTCGTCAGCTTCTTTACGCTTTCCGCAACAGTCGGCAATGACGCAGCTTCTTCTTGGCGAGCTAACTCTACTTCCCGCTTACTCGTGACTTTTCTACTCACCCGGATGACTAGGAGTCCAACTGAGACGGGGGAGTCGTAGAAGCCCTTCTTTGACCTCATATGTACAAGCGCTTGCTTTGCTTGCGAACTCACTGTGTTCCATTGCGCAGAGAGGCCGGACTTTGAACTTGGATTGCCAATCGTAGCAATTGGGCATCTCTTTAATTCAAGTGCTATGTGCCTCGCTCCAAAAGTCGCAAGGAAGTCAATGCGCCCGCTTTCTGACGGGGTCCTCTCGTTGTCACCCTCCCGGCTTGATGGGGACCTGCTTATCGGATGTTCTGGTCTAGAGACTGGGCAAACTCTAGAGAGTCCAACGGCAAACAGCCCGGAAACCTGACGCTCATTTGCCAGCAGTGGAGGCCAGCAGCGTGTATTTGCATCCTGCTCAACATCATGTCGGTACGACATGTGTTCACTCAGGAAATAGCGGTAGTTCTCGCTGACCACCTCAACCAGCAACCTCTCAAGAAATAGTTGAACGTTTCCGAGTTCGTGGTTGGTGGCTCTCTTGAGAGCGACTTCGCTGAGGACAGTGAGCATCTGATGTAAAGCAAGGGAATGAGAAAGAAGGGCTACTTGCACCCGTTCTCCGTACGTGCGATGTATTGTGAACTGTCCCCAACAGTTGGACGGTAGTTTGGCCACCAATCAAGCGACGGTTTTCATCATGGGGCAGGAGGGGGTTTCGCCGCGATCTCGGGTACCATGGTCAGCGGTATTTGAGCCTAATCCCCCGCAGACGATCTTCTTCTTGGTTCAAGGATGGGGGAGTCAGGGGGCCTATGTTGAGTGCCAGGCGTTATAAGCAAAAAAGCGGCATGTATCTATGCAAAAACGAACTCTTGCATTTCAGTTCACCTCCGATGCTGAGAGCGACATCACAGTCTTCATCAATGTCGAAGGCGTTTCTGGTTCTGAGCTGTGCTCTGGCATGGAAGCCATCGGGGAAAGTAGCTGTCTAGTAGTTGCGAGAGCCGCCGCAATCGTCACCGACGTCTCCAGCTCAATGTCTTGGTCTGCTAGCGCCGGATGCGAAAAGCACACCTTCTCCTTCCCAAAAAACTTCAAAGCAGCTTCACCACTTTCGGCTGGAGAGCTTGTTGCCACTTTCGAGCCAGGCAAACCGTTGCCTGTGAGTTTTCAATGGCAGTCTGCAAATGACTTGGGAAGAACTCAATATGAATGCCGTTTTATCGAGGTCGGTCTCGATGTCTTTCGCTTAGTCAGCCTTCCAGACGG
>NZ_JADHVT010000001.1 GCF_016783915.1 Acidovorax sp. | reverse complement strand
AACGCTTGACGCCGGTACCGGAGCGGGACGAGCCCATGACCACACCCTCCCCTGATCAGTCCATCGCGCTGTGCAGCAGTGCTGACCTCGTCGATGGGGGGCTGGCTGTGCCGTTTGATGTGCAGTACGCAGGCCAGACCTGCCGGGCCTTTGCGATCCGCTACCAGGGCCTGCCGCACGCTTACCTCAACCGCTGCACCCATGTGGCGATGGAGATGGACTACCAGCCCAACCGTTTTTTTGACGACACGGGCCATTGGCTGTTGTGCGCCACCCACGGGGCGGCCTACTTGCCCCATACCGGCCAGTGCGCGGGCGGTCCCTGCCGCGGCGGGTTGGTGAAAATTGCCCTGTCGGAGAGCGATGGCGTAGTGCGCTGGCATACTGCCTACAACCTGCAGCCCGTAGAGTTCTAGAAAATGCAGATGAATTACCCGGATGTGCTGCCGCCCGGTGCGGGTCACCGCGACGCGCGGCCCGCAGCGGTGCAGTGCCCAGGACGCATGACATGACAGACCCCCAGCAGCCCGGTTCGTCGGGCTTTGACACCAAAAACAATTCCGCGCCCGATCTGTGGGCGCACGCAGCTACTAATTCAGGAGCACCTGTGAGCGATTCATCGCGTGAACCCGGGTGGGAACGCGCCACGCTGGAAAAGCTGGCCTTTGCCGCCCTCAACGAACAACGCAGCACCCGCCGCTGGAAGATCTTTTTCCGCCTGGCGTGGCTGGTGTTGTTTGCCGCTGTTGCGTTCGTGGCCCTGCGCCAGGCATCGCCCAGCACCAGCAAAAGCACGCCGCACACGGCTGTGGTGGACATCAAGGGCGAGATCGCCAGCGGCGCCGAGGCCAGCGCCGAGTTTGTGGTGGCCGCCATGCGCAGTGCGCTGGAGGATGAGGGCTCGCAAGCGCTGGTGCTGCTCATCAACTCGCCCGGTGGCAGTCCGGTGCAGGCGGGCATCATCAACGACGAGATCGTGCGACTGAAAGCGAAGCACAACAAGCCGATCTACGCCGTGGTCGAAGAAACCTGTGCCTCGGCTGCGTACTACATCGCTGCCGCCGCTGACGATATCTATGTGGACAAGGCCAGCATCGTGGGCAGCATTGGCGTGCTGATGGACGGTTTTGGCTTTACTGGCGTGATGGAGAAGGTGGGCGTGGAGCGCCGCTTGCTCACGGCGGGTGAGAACAAGGGTTTTCTGGACCCCTTCAGCCCGCAGACCGAAAAGCAGCGCGCCTATGCACAGACCATGCTCGACCAAATCCATCAGCAGTTCATTGCCGTGGTGAAGGCCGGGCGGGGTGATCGTCTCAAGACCACGCCCGATACCTTCAGTGGATTGTTCTGGACCGGCCAGCAGGCCGTGGAAATGGGTCTGGCGGACAAGTTGGGCAACCTGGACTACGTGGCGCGCGAAGTGGTCAAGGCCGAGGACATCATCGACTACACCCGCCGCGACAACGTGGCCGAGCGCCTGGCCAAGCGTTTTGGCGCGGCGGTGGGCATGGGCGCCGTCAAGTCACTGGCCATATCGGGGCCACAGTTGCGCTGATATTCGCCTCGGAGTCGGCAGGGGCGTGATCATCCGCGCAAGCCCTTGCATCCACGGCAGATGTCTATTCGAAGCCCCTGCAGAGGTATCTGCCGGGGCTTTTTTGTTGGGCCTGGTTGCGCTGTGCTGCGGTGCCGGTGTGGGGCCGTTGTGCAGCGGTCTGAGGGGTTTGGGGGTGTTTTGGGGCGGTTGCGATAGTGGAATATGCCTGGAATGCTCTTGAATATGTAGCATTCCAGGCGCCTCGCCCGTAGCGTGTTACCCCGTCGCTGTCTCAACGCCCCAGCGCAAACACCACGGGGGTGCGGTTGTCCGGTGGTGCGGGCTGCTGCTTCCACTGGCGCACCAGCTGGCTTTGCACCCGCGCGTCGGGCAGGGTCAGCCCGCTGGCCAGCGCCAGCCGGGTGTGCGGCTGCAGGGTCTGAACCAGTGCCTGCCACAGGGCCGGGTTGCGGTACGGGGTCTCGATGAACAGCTGGGTCTGGCCCGTGCGCAGCGCGATGCCTTCCAGCTCCTTGATGCGCTGTGTGCGCTCTTGTCCGTCTTGTGGCAGGTAGCCGACGAAGGCGAAGTTTTGTCCATTGAGGCCACTGGCAGCCAGGGCCAGCAGCAGCGACACCGGCCCTACCAACGGCACCACGCGCAGGCCCAGGTCGTGAGCGGCCCGCACCACCGACGAGCCAGGGTCGGCCACTGCGGGCATGCCCGCTTCGCTGACCAAGCCGATGTCGTGCCCGTTCAGGGCCGCAGCCAGCAGCGGGCGGGCATCGAACGGCGCTGAGCCTTTGTCGCCGTGGTCGCCTTTTTTGTGCACTTCACGCGGCAACTCGGTGATCTGCTGTTGCTGTAGAGAGAGGGCCAGGGGGTGCAGCGCGTCAATGCGCTTGAGGTAGGCGCGCGTGCTCTTGGCGTTTTCGCACACCCAGTGGGTCAGGCGGGCGGCTGTCTGCAGGGTCGCTGAGGGCAGGGCATCCTGCAGTGGGGCCTGGGTGTCGCAGCCAAAGTCGAGCGGGGCGGGCACCAGGTACAGCGTGCCGGTTTTTACGTTCATGGCAGCACCAGCCCTGCTGCGCGCAGCATGCGGCATGTGCGGATCAGCGGCAGACCGATGAGTGCCGTGGGGTCGTCGCTGTGGATGGCGTCCAGCAGGGCAATGCCAAGGCCTTCGCTCTTGGCGCTGCCCGCGCAGTCGTAGGGCTGTTCGGCGCGCAGGTAGCGCTCGATTTCTTCATCCGATAGGTCGCGGAACTTCACCTCTACGGGGGCGAGGTCCACCTGTTCAAAGCCGGTGGCCGCGCACACCACCGCCAGGGCGGTTTGGAACACCACCGTCTGGCCGCGCATCTGGCGCAACTGCAGCACCGCGCGATCGTGCTGGCCCGGTTTGCCCAGCGGCTCTCCGGCCAGGTCGGCCACCTGGTCGGACCCGATCACCACGGCTTCGGGGTGCTGCCGCGCCACAGCTTGCGCTTTGGCCAGAGCCAGGCGCAAGGCCAGGGCGCGGGGTGCTTCACCGGGCAGGGGGGTCTCATCGACATGGGGGGCGGTCACTTCGAAAGGCAGGTTCAGCCGTTCCAGCAATTCGCGCCGGTAGCGCGAGGTCGAGCCCAATACCAGAGGGCGTTGCGGGGAGGGGGATTGATGCATTCGCCGATTCTCTTACACTGCCGCCATGACCAAGGAATTCTCCGCACAGCGCCTCGACGTGAAAGCCTTTGCACAGGCAGGCGGTCGGCTGGCGGGCCACGACTCGCTGCTGAAGTACGAACGCCTGGCGCAAGAGGCCAAGGGCCTGCACCCCGATCTGTTGGTGGACTGGGAAGCGACGGGCGAGGTGCGCACTGCGCTGGGGGGCATGGGGCAGGTTTGGTTGCACATCAAGGTGCGCGCCAGCTTCCCCATGGAATGCCAGCGCTGCCTGACGCCGGTGGATGTGCCCCTGGAGGTGGATCGTGAGTTCCGCTTTGTGGCAGACGAAGCCACGGCCGAGGCTCTGGACGATGAGAGCGAAGAAGACCTGCTGGCCTTGAGTCGCGAGTTTGATCTGCACGAACTCATCGAAGACGAACTGTTGATGGCGTTGCCCGTGGTGCCCAAACACGACGAGTGCCCGACCTCCGTGCCGCTGGCGTCTTCGGACGACGATTTTGAAGAAGCCAATGCCGAAAAGCCCAACCCGTTTGCCGCGCTGGCTGCGCTGCGCAAGGACGCCAAAGACTGAATCACCGACCCAAAAAGCATTTGGGTTATAATCGTGGGCTTCACGCGAACCCCATCGTGTCTTTTTGGGCTGATCGCGTTTTTACCAACCTATTCCAGATCAGGAGCCATCATGGCCGTTCAGCAAAACAAAAAGTCCCCTTCCAAGCGCGGCATGCACCGCTCGCACAATGCCCTGAACGTGCCAGGCATTGCTGTGGAACCTACCACCGGTGAAACGCACCTGCGTCACCACATCAGCCCCAACGGTTTCTACCGTGGCCGTCAGGTACTGAAGAACAAGTCTGAAGCCTGACCTTCACTCCATCCAAAGGCCCGTTGCTACAAACCCTGTAGCGCGGGCCTTTGTTTTGACCGTCGTATTCATCTCTCGGCCCCTTGGGCCGGCCGGACAAGTCGCCCATGATCACACTGGCTGTTGACTGCATGGGGGGCGACCATGGCCCCCGCGTCACGCTCGCGGCGTGCCGCCAGTTTCTCGACCACCACCCCGATGCCCGCCTGCTGCTTGTTGGCCTGGCGGACAGCCTGCAATCGTTCTCCCATGAACGAGCCACTATTGTTCCTGCTACCGAAGTGGTGGCTATGGATGATCCGGTGGAAGTGGCCTTGCGCAAGAAGAAGGATTCTTCGATGCGCGTGGCCATCCAGCAGGTCAAGGATGGCACGGCTTCGGCTGCTGTCTCTGCGGGTAATACCGGTGCCTTGATGGCCATTGCCCGCTATCTGCTCAAGACGCTGGATGGTATCGACCGTCCTGCCATCGCCACCCAGCTGCCCAACGCCACCGGCGGCGCCACCACGGTGCTGGACCTGGGAGCCAACGTCGATTGCTCGGCCGAGCACCTGCTGCAGTTCGCCGTGATGGGCTCTGCCTTAGTATCCGTCCTTCAGGAGGGTGGCGAGCCCACGGTGGGTCTGCTGAACATTGGTGAAGAGGTCATCAAAGGCAGTGAGGTGATCAAAAAGGCGGGTGAATTGCTGCGATCTGCAGCTAATTCCGGTGATTTGAACTTCTATGGCAATGTCGAGGGCAACGATATCTTCAAGGGGACGGTGGATATCGTGGTCTGTGATGGTTTTGTGGGCAATGTGGCGCTCAAGGCCAGCGAAGGTGTGGCCTCGATGATCATCGGAGCACTTAAAACCGAATTTTCGCGCCACATTTTTACCAAAATGGCCGCTATCGTCGCCTATCCGATCTTAAAAGCGTTGATGAAGCGCATGGATTACCGCCGTTACAACGGCGCGGCGCTGCTCGGCCTGCGCGGGCTGGTGTTCAAGAGTCACGGATCGGCAGACGCCATGGCTTTCGAGCAGGCGTTGAACCGGGCGTATGATGCAGCCCGCAACAACCTGCTCGACCGTGTCCGGACTCGGATTGCGCACGCGGCGCCCCTGTTGGCGCCTGCAGATGCCCAGCCCCAGCCTGGCGTTGCGGCGACCGCACAATAATGAGACGTTATTCCCGCATTACCGGCACCGGCAGCTACCTGCCTCCCCGCCGGTTGACCAACGCTGATCTGGTTGCCGAACTGGGCCAGCGCGGTATCGAAACCTCCGACGAATGGATTGTGGAGCGCACCGGCATCCGGGCGCGCCACTTTGCTGCGCCCGACGTCACTGCGAGCGACCTGGGGCTGGAGGCTGCACGCAATGCTTTGCAGGCCGCCGGCCTGCAGCCAACTGATATCGATCTGATCATCGTGGCCACGTCCACGCCGGACATGGTGTTCCCGTCAGTTGCTTGCATCTTGCAGAACAAGCTGGGCGCCAATGGATGCCCTGCGTTTGACGTGCAAGCTGTGTGCAGCGGTTTTGTCTATGCCCTGTCGGTGGCGGACGCCATGATCCAAACTGGGGCTGCCAACCGTGCGCTGGTGATTGGTGCAGAGGTTTTCAGTCGCATCCTGGACTTCAACGACCGCACCACTTGTGTGTTGTTCGGTGACGGAGCTGGTGCCGTGGTGCTGGAAGCTTCAGAGACGCCCGGCATCCTGTCGAGCGATCTGCACGCCGACGGCAAGCATGTCGATATCCTTTGCGTGCCCGGTAATGTGTCCGGCGGCAAGGTGCTCGGAGACCCAGTCCTCAAGATGGACGGGCAGGCGGTTTTCAAACTCGCTGTGGGCGTGCTGGAGAAGGCGGCCCACGCGGCCCTGGCCAAGGCCGGGCTGACCGAGGCCGATATCGACTGGCTGATCCCGCACCAGGCCAACATCCGCATCATGCAGGGCACAGCCCGTAAGCTGAAGATGTCCATGGACAAGGTCGTGGTCACTGTAGACCAGCACGGCAACACCTCGGCGGCATCCATTCCCCTGGCGTTGGACCACGCAGTGCGCACTGGTCAGGTCAAGAAAGGCGAAACCCTGCTGCTCGAAGGCGTGGGTGGTGGTTTTACCTGGGGCGCTGTGCTCCTGAAGTTGTAGCTGCTGGCGCAATAATTACCTGCGCTACCGGCCAGTTTGATCATATTTCTGGATTTTTCATGAAGTCTTTTGCATTTGTCTTTCCGGGGCAAGGCTCGCAATCGGTTGGCATGCTCGATGGTTGGGGTGACCACCCGGTGGTGGCGCAGACCCTGCAGGAAGCCTCGGATGCCCTGGGTGAGGATGTCGGCCTGCTGATCAAAGAAGGCCCCAAGGAGGCTTTGGCCCTGACCACCAACACCCAGCCGGTGATGCTGGTCGCTGGCGTGGCGGCATGGCGGGTGTGGCGCGCAGAAGGCGGCGCAGCCCCGGTGGCCGTTGCCGGGCATTCGCTGGGTGAATACTCCGCCTTGGTGGCGGCGGGTGCGCTGACGCTCGCGCAGGCGGCGCCGCTGGTGCGGCTGCGTGCGGCGGCCATGCAAGAGGCGGTGCCTGTCGGCACCGGTGCCATGGCGGCCATTCTGGGCATGGAGGCTTCCAAGGTCATCGCTGGTTGTGCTGAGGCTTTGGCATCGTTCGGGCCAGGCACGGCCGAGGTGGTGGAGGCTGTCAATTTCAACGACCCGATCCAGACCGTGATCGCCGGTACCAAGGCGGGTGTGGACAAGGCCTGTGAGGTGCTCAAGGCGGCGGGCGCCAAGCGCGCATTGCCCCTGCTGGTGTCGGCGCCTTTCCATTCCAGCCTGATGAAGCCTGCGGCTGAAAAGCTGCGTATGGCGCTGGCGGAGGTTGCGCTTGCTACCCCTCAGATTCCGGTGATCAACAACGTGGACGTGGTGGTGCAGCAAGACGCTGATGCCATTCGCGATGCGCTCTACCGCCAGGCTTTCGGTCCTGTGCGCTGGGTGGAATGCGTGCGTGCGCTGAAAGGCCGGGGTGTGACGCACATCATTGAATGTGGCCCTGGCAAGGTGCTGGCAGGCCTCACCAAGCGCATCGACCAAGAACTGGTCGGTGCAGCATTGTTTGACTCGGCCACGCTGGCTGAAACCCGGGAGTTGTTGGCATGACGGAATCGACCCAGACAGCAGCGCAAGTGGCGCTGGTGACCGGTGCATCGCGCGGCATCGGTGCTGCCATTGCCCTGGAGTTGGCGGTGCGCGGCTACCAGGTGGTAGGCACGGCCACCACGGATGAAGGTGCTGCGCGCATCAGCCAGGCGCTGTCGGCTTACCCTGGTTGCCGCGGTGCCAATCTGAACGTGAACGATGTGGCTGCGGTCGAGGCTCTGATGGACGCCATCGTCAAGCAGCAAGGTGGCCTGCATGTGCTTGTGAACAACGCGGGCATTACGCGCGACACTCTGGCCATGCGCATGAAGGACGACGACTGGGATGCCGTGCTGGACACCAATCTCAAGGCGGTATTCCGCACGAGCCGCGCCGCCATCCGGCCGATGATGAAGCAGCGTTTTGGGCGCATCATCAGCATCACCAGCGTGGTGGGCGCGTCGGGCAATCCAGGCCAGGCCAACTACGCAGCTGCTAAGGCGGGTGTGGCGGGCATGACGCGCGCATTGGCCCGTGAGCTGGGCAGCCGCAGCATCACCGTGAACTGCGTGGCACCCGGTTTCATCGAGACCGACATGACCTCCGTGTTGCCCGAAGACCAGCAAAAAGCGCTCAATGCGCAGATCCCGCTGGGTCACATGGGTAAGCCGGCCGACATCGCGCACGCGGTGGCGTACCTGGCCTCGCGCGAGGCGGGCTATGTGACGGGGCAGGAGTTGCACGTCAATGGCGGCATGTACATGTAATTAAGACAAGTTAACGCCGGTTCATCCGGACGGCGGGTCGTTTAGGGGCTTCTCCTTAAGCGGCTAGAATCGCGGATTCATTCACAACCCCCAGAGGGAAACCATGAGCGATATCGAAGCACGCGTCAAAAAAATCATTGCCGAACAACTCGGTGTGGAAGAGTCCCAAGTCACCAATGAAAAGGCCTTCGTGGCAGACCTCGGTGCCGACTCGCTCGACACGGTGGAACTGGTGATGGCTCTGGAAGACGAATTCGGCATCGAGATCCCGGACGAAGACGCCGAGAAGATCACCACGGTGCAAAACGCCATCGACTACGCCAACACCCACCAGAAGGCCTGAGCGGCGCCCTGCGCCTGACTCAAGCGATCAGCAGAAGGTTTTATACGCATGAGCCGTCGTCGCGTTGTCGTGACCGGCCTGGGTTGCGTCAGCCCCGTGGGTAACACGGTGGCCGAGTCCTGGGCCAATCTCCTTGCCGGCCAGTCCGGCATTGATCTCATCACCAAGTTCGATGCGTCGAACTTCGCCTGCAAGATTGCGGGAGAGGTCAAAGGTCTTGACCTGGAGTCGTACATCAGCGCCAAGGATGCGCGCGCGATGGACACCTTCATCCACTACGGCATCGCTGCTGCGGCTCAGGCCGTGCAGGACGCAGGGCTTCCCACGGGTGAAACGCTCAGTGAGGAGTTCGCCACACGCATTGCCTGTGTGATCGGCTCCGGCATTGGCGGCCTCCCGCTGATCGAAAACACCCACGCCGAACTGGTGAGCCGCGGACCACGGCGCATCACGCCATTTTTTGTACCTGCATCCATCATCAACATGGTGGCAGGGCATGTGTCCATGCGCTTTGGCTTCAAGGGCCCCAACCTTGCTGTGGTGACGGCCTGCACAACGGGCTTGCACTGCATCGGCGAGGCGGGGCGCATGATCGAATACGGCGATGCAGACGTGGTCGTGGCAGGCGGTACCGAATCCACGGTATCCCCGCTGGGCATTGGCGGGTTTGCCGCCATGCGGGCCCTGTCCACCCGCAACGACGACCCCAAGACAGCATCCCGTCCCTGGGACAAGGATCGCGACGGATTTGTGCTGGGCGAAGGCGCCGGTGTGATGGTCCTGGAAGAGTACGAACATGCCAAAGCCCGGGGTGCGAAAATTTACGCTGAACTCAGCGGTTTTGGCATGAGTGCCGATGCAGGTCACATGACCGCCCCCAACATGGATGGACCCCGGCGCGCCATGCTTAGTGCGCTGCGCAATGCGGGGATCAATGCCGATCAGGTGGACTACCTCAACGCCCACGGCACGTCCACCCCCCTGGGTGACATCAACGAAACCAACGCTATCAAGGCGGCCCTGGGCGACCATGCCTACAAGACCGTTGTGAGTTCCACCAAATCCATGACGGGCCACTTGCTCGGCGGTGCGGGTGGGATTGAGAGTGTGTTCACCGTGCTGGCATTGCACGAACAAAAAGTGCCACCCACCATCAACCTGTTCAACCAGGATACGGAGTGTGATCTCGACTACTGCGCCAATACGGCACGGGACATGAAGATCGATGTGGCCGTCAAGAACAATTTCGGCTTTGGCGGCACCAACGGAACGCTGGTGTTCAAACGCGTCTGATTGCGCGCATATACCAATCTCGGATCCGGTGGCAATACGTATCGCACGTGGGCCTGCGGGCGATGTGTCATTGACTGTAGTGTCGGTCTGTCACCGAGTTGGCGTTTGATCGGCCCGTCGAAGGGAGCTGTCTTGTGACGCGGCGTTCGAGACGACCTCCATCTGTCCAATATCCGTTGTGTCGCAGTCGGGCGCTGGGTGTGCTGTTGGCTGCCTGGGTGCTTGCTGGTGGTTCCGTTTTGGTTGCCTGGATCGCTTGGGGGAGCCGTGCTGCGCATCTGTCTATCGCAGTGGCCCTGTGCTTCTGGCTGCCAGCGATGGCGGCTGCCATGCACTTTTGGTGGAGCCAAGCCCGTGGAGTTTTGCAGTTCGACGGCCAAGCCTGGACGCTGAACCGAGTGGCGCCGCCCACCAGTGTGCCGCTGACGCTTTCGGCGCCCCCGGAGGTGCTTCTGGATCTGCAGGCGCATCTGTGGGTGCGCATCTTGCTCGTCGGACATCCGCCGCTGTGGTTGTGGATGGAGCGTTCCAGCCAGCCAGAGCGCTGGATGGACTTGCGCCGTGCGGTATATTCGCGCGCCAGATCGGGCGCTGACAACGCTGACGAAACCGCCCGGCAAGCTGCCGTAGGGCGTGAATCCTGAGTATCCATGACTGTAATTCCGCCTTCCCCCTCCGAAGACAGCGACCTCCAATTGGTGGAGCGCACGGTAGCGGGCGACCAGCGCGCCTATGAATTGCTGGTCATCAAGTACCAACGCCGCATCGAACGACTGATCGGGCGCATGGTGCGCGACACGGACCTGGTTCAGGACATTGCCCAGGAAACCTTCATTCGCGCCTACCGGGCGCTGCATCAGTTTCGCGGCGACGCCCAGTTCTACACCTGGCTGTACCGGATTGCTGTCAACACAGCCAAGAAGGCGCTGATGGACATGAAGCGCAACCCGGTCATTTCCGAAAATGCCTTCCGGGGCTCCGAGGATGAAGATGAAACTTCCCGCCTTGGACACGAACTAACCAGCGACGAAACCCCCGAAACTGTTCTTGCGGCCCAGGAAATCGCCCAGGTCGTGAATGCAGCCATGGAGGCTTTGCCCGATGATCTGCGCCAAGCTGTCACGCTGCGAGAGATCGAAGGGCTCAGTTACGAAGAAATTGCCACCGCGATGGGGTGCCCCATCGGTACGGTGAGGTCTCGAATTTTTCGGGCGCGTGAAGCCATTTCGGCCAAAGTGCGTCCCTTGCTCGAAAACCAGTCGGGCAAACGGTGGTGAGGTGATCGAATGAACAAGGCACAAACAGGTATCACCGCTTCGGCGGGTGTCAGCTTGCCCGGGGGGCGGGATGAGCAGCTATCGGCGCTGGCGGATGGTCAACTGAATGGCGATGAGTTTGCCGAAGCACTGGCTTGGGCGTCGGAAGACGAAGGCCGCTGCACATGGGAGGTTTATCACCTCGTCGGTGATGTGTTGCGCTCTTCTGACTTGGCGCGCCCAGCAAATCCGGTGTTTCTGTCCCGCTTGCGCGAAGAGCTTGCCAAGGAGGCGCTGCCGCAGCGTCCCCATGTTCCCGCGCAGTTGGGCAACGTAGCGGTCCACCTGCCTGTAGCAGCCAACGCTTCGGTATTCCGTTGGAAGATGGTTGCGGGTTTTGCGTCGCTGGCTGCAGTGGCAGCCATTGGCTGGACCTCGTTCTCCCAACTGCAGGGTGCAGGCGTGGCGGGTGCTCAGCTGGCTGTTGCTTCCCCTGAGCGTTCGGTAGCGCAAGGCGCGCCTGTCGTGGCCGTTACCGATGCGGACGGCCAGCAGGTGATGATCCGGGACCCTCGATTGGATGAGTTGCTGGCAGCCCATAAGCAGTTTGGCAGCACATCGGCCTTGCAGATGCCTGCTGGCTTTTTGCGCAACGCTACTTTTGAGACCCCTGGCCGCTGAAGTGTGGACGGCAATTTCTAGCGCTGAGATCGTGTGATGAACCTCTCTGGAGCAGCGAAGGTTTTTGGAATTCACTGGGTTCGATGGTTTGGCTCGCTGATAGCTGCCGCACTGTGCGGATTGTGCGCGGCGTCTGCGGCGGGGGCTCCTGCCTCGTCCTCCGATTCAACTAACAGCGCAGTGGCCGAGCGCGGTATGGCGCAGTGGATCGAGCGCATGCACAGCGCACCCTGCAGCCGAACCTATGCCGGGACCTTTGTGGTGTTGTCGGCCAACGGGGCCATGTCCAGTTCGCGCATCTGGCATGCATGCGAAGGCCAGCAACAACTGGAGCGGGTCGAGTCGCTCAGTGGCACACCGCGCACGGTCTATCGCCGCAATGACGAGGTTCGTACCTTCCTGCACCAGGCGCGTGTTGTGCGGTCAGACCGTCGCGATGCATCCGGGCTGTTTCCACGTGTACCTGTGGTCAGTGGCACATCGATCGCCCAGTTTTACACGCCCCGCCTGCTGGGGCAGGAGCGGGTGGCTGGCTTCGTGTCGGATGTGGTCTGGTTCCAGCCTTCAGACACCCTGCGCTTCGGTTACCGGCTCTGGAGCGAGCGCGAAACCGGGCTGGTGGTGAAGCTGCAGACGCTGGCGGCTGATGGTCGGGTCTTGGAGCAAGCGGCTTTCTCCGAGCTGGATCTCAATGCGCCAGTGAAGGTCGATCAGCTGTCGCGTCTGATGGACGCTACTTCGGGTTACAAGGTGGTAGCACCCTCGGTGGTCAAGACCACAGCCAAGGCCGAAGGTTGGGCCTTGCGCCAGCCCGTAGCGGGGTTTGTGCCTGTCAGTTGTCACCGAAGGGCGGTGTCTGACGCGCCAGATGCCTCCAGTGTCTTGCAGTGTCTTTACTCCGATGGGCTGGCCTCGGTATCGTTGTTTTTGGAGCCCTTCGATCCCCAGCGCCACCCCACTCAGCCCCAGGTGTCCAGCATGGGCGCCACACAGTTGGTGGCCCAGCGTGGGCCGTCAGACATGTGGTTGACCGCAGTGGGAGAGGTACCCCTGCAGACACTTCGCCTTTTTGTAGGTCAGCTGGAACGCCTGCGTTGACAGACGCAGGGCGGTCTGCCAGGCATATCGCATGGGGGCGTGCCTGGCTGTGTGGGCATGGAGGGCGCCACACATGCACGGAACCATTTGGCCTCACACTCTTCACAGTCTCACACAATTCGTGAACAGCATTCGCCAAGAATCAAGAAAGGTCGAAGATGCCGAAGTTTGATGGAAGTATGTTGCGTTCGTTGGCAGTGGCATGCCTGATGGGTGGTCTGGCCACAGTCTCGGTAGCGCCCCATGCGGCGTTGGCACAACCCGCCCCGCTGGTTCGCGGCTTGCCTGATTTCACCGATCTGGTGGATCAGGTGGGGCCTTCAGTGGTCAATATCCGCACCGTGGAGAAAGCGTCCAGTCGGGCCAATGCCAATGGCATGGACGAAGAGATGCTGGAATTCTTTCGCCGGTTTGGGGTGCCTATCCCCAATGTTCCTCGTCAGCAGAGGCCCCAGCGGCCTCAGCAGGAAGAAGAGGCTCAGCCGCGCGGCGTGGGCTCGGGGTTCATCTTGACCTCTGACGGGTTTGTGATGACCAACGCGCATGTGGTTGACGGCGCTGATGAGGTCATCGTGACCTTGACCGACAAGCGCGAGTTCAAGGCGCGCATCGTGGGCGCAGACAAGCGCACCGATGTTGCCGTTGTGAAAATTGAGGCATCTGGACTGCCTGCTGTGAAAGTGGGGGATGTGAGTCGCCTTCGAGTGGGTGAGTGGGTGATGGCGATTGGCTCGCCCTTTGGGCTGGAAAACACGGTCACTGCGGGCATCGTCAGTGCCAAGCAGCGCGATACGGGTGATTACCTTCCCTTCATCCAGACAGATGTTGCCATCAACCCCGGAAATTCTGGCGGGCCACTCATCAACATGCGTGGTGAGGTGGTGGGTATCAACAGCCAGATCTATTCCCGTTCGGGCGGGTTTATGGGTATCTCGTTCGCCATTCCCATGGACGAAGCCATCCGCGTGAGTGAGCAGCTGCGCGCTTCGGGCCGTGTGACGCGTGGCCGCATCGGTGTGCAGATCGGGCAAGTCACCAAGGATGTTGCTGAGTCGATTGGGCTGGGCAAGGCGCAAGGTGCTCTGGTGACTGGTGTGGAAGCAGGATCACCTGCCGACAAAGCTGGAGTGGAGGCGGGTGACATCATCACGCGCTTCGATGGCAAGCCCATCGAGAAGGTGGCAGACTTGCCACGCTTGGTCGGCAACACCAAACCAGGCAACCGTAGTTCGGTGACGGTGTTCCGTCGCGGTGCGTCCCGTGATCTGGCCATCACCATCGCGGAGATTGAGCCTGACAAGCCTGCCACCAAAGTGACCGAGCGCGAGGAGAAGCCCAAGGCCTCTGCCGCTGCGCAGCAGATCGGGTTGTCAGTGACGGACCTGACGGATGCACAGAAGAAAGAACTCAAGCTCAAGGGCGGTGTGGTAGTAGCTACCGCCACGGACGCGGCAGCACGCGCTGGCCTCCGCGAGGGGGACATCATCCTGTCGGTCGCCAACACCGAAGTGGCGGGCGTGAAGGAGTTTGAGTCCGTGTTGTCCAAGGCTGACAAGAGCAAGTCCATCAACGTGCTGTATCGCCGCGGTGAATGGGCGCAGTACGCGCTGATTCGCCCCGGCAGGTGATGCGCCATGAGACCCAGAGGGGATGGCCCCGCACGGGGCGATTCCCTACTTCGTGAGGGGGCCATTGCGGCAGGTGACGATTTTTTCGATGGGCAGTTTGCAGCGTCCGGATCTGTCTAGATGTTAGCTTTTGCTAACTTTTTAGAGATCCATCAACCAGTTTCGATAGAATAGAGACTTGCGTTCAACGCTTATCTGCATATCGACTGGCGCTCTGTTCACGATGTGGGATGTTTTTGTGCAATGCACAGTTGATCCACAGCTCACCCACAAGTTGTCCAGCGTTGTTCCTGTGCAGACTGTGCATAAACTGTGTATAAAATTCCTGTTGCACCCTGGCAACTTCCCTCGGATACCGAGGGGCGGGCTTTTTCAGGCGGCCTTTTTGCCTACAATGAAGCTCCAACTATCGCAGTTGCCAATGATTGTTGGTTCAGGGCGCGTCGCCACTCGACGCGCCCTTTTTTCTTGTGCGCGCTGTTTTAATTCAATCACTTGACGCTTTCCGTTGATGAATCACATCAGAAATTTTTCCATCATTGCGCACATCGACCATGGCAAGTCGACGCTTGCCGACCGCTTGATTCAGCGGTGCGGAGGTCTTGCTGATCGTGAGATGGAGGCCCAGGTTCTGGACTCGATGGATATCGAAAAAGAGCGTGGGATAACCATCAAGGCGCAGACCGCTGCGCTGCAGTACAAGGCCCAGGATGGGCAGGTCTACAACCTCAACTTGATCGACACGCCAGGGCATGTGGACTTCTCGTATGAGGTGAGTCGTTCGTTGTCTGCATGTGAGGGTGCGCTGTTGGTGGTGGACGCATCGCAAGGGGTAGAAGCGCAGACTGTGGCCAACTGCTACACCGCTCTGGACCTGGGTGTAGAAGTGGTGCCGGTGCTCAACAAGATGGATCTGCCCAACGCCGATCCAGACAACGCCAAGGCCGAAATCGAAGATGTGATCGGCATTGATGCCACCGACGCGATCCCTTGCTCTGCCAAGACCGGTATGGGTATCGATGAGATTCTGGAAGCGATTGTTGCCAAGGTGCCCGCACCACGTGGCAATGCCGATGGGCCACTGCGCGCGATGATCATCGACAGTTGGTTCGATAGCTATGTGGGCGTGGTCATGCTGGTGCGTGTGGTCGATGGCCGCTTGCTCAAGGGCGAGCGCATCAAGATGATGGCCACGGGCGCGGTGTACAACGCCGACAACCTGGGGGTGTTCACGCCCGCCAACGAACCGCGAAATTCCCTCGATGCGGGGCAGGTGGGCTACATCATTGCTGGTATCAAGGAGTTGCAGGCCGCCAAGGTAGGCGACACCATCACGCTTGAAAAGAAGCTCCCCAACAATGCAGGGCCCGCAACTGAAGCGCTGCCGGGTTTCAAGGAAATCCAGCCCCAGGTGTTTGCAGGTCTTTACCCCACCGAAGCCAGCGAGTACGACTCGTTGCGCGACGCGCTAGAGAAACTCAAGCTCAACGACGCCTCACTGCACTACGAGCCCGAGGTGAGTCAGGCGCTGGGATTTGGTTTCCGCTGTGGTTTCCTCGGACTGTTGCACATGGAGATCGTGCAAGAGCGACTGGAGCGCGAATTCGACCAGGACCTCATCACGACCGCCCCCAGTGTGGTTTATGAGGTGGTCAAGGCCGACGGAGAAGTGATCATGGTCGAGAACCCTTCCAAGATGCCTGACCAGGGGCGCCTGGAGGAAATCCGCGAGCCCATCGTGACGGTCCATCTGTACATGCCGCAGGACTATGTGGGCCCGGTGATGACGCTTGCCAACCAGAAGCGTGGTGTGCAAATGAATATGGCATATCACGGTCGCCAAGTGATGCTCACTTACGAAATGCCACTCGGCGAAATCGTGCTCGACTTCTTCGACAAGCTCAAATCGGTCTCGCGTGGCTATGCCTCCATGGACTATGAGTTCAAGGAGTACCGTGCCTCCGATGTGGTGAAGGTCGATATCCTGCTCAACGGCGAAAAGGTGGATGCCTTGTCCATCATCGTGCACCGCTCGCAGTCGCAGTACCGCGGCCGCGCGGTGGTCGCCAAGATGCGCGAGATCATCAGCCGTCAGATGTACGACGTGGCCATACAGGCGGCCATCGGGGCCAACATCATTGCGCGCGAGACCATCAAGGCATTGCGCAAGAACGTGTTGGCCAAATGTTATGGGGGCGACATCACCCGCAAACGCAAGCTTCTTGAGAAGCAGAAAGCAGGCAAAAAGCGCATGAAGCAGATCGGATCGGTCGAGGTGCCTCAAGAGGCGTTCCTGGCCATTTTGCAGGTGGAAGACTGATGCAATTCATGCAAATTTTGACGTCGCTGGTACTGGCGGCCTTCGTCGGCTACATCGGTGCCTGGTATACCGGCGCTATCGAGGGCAACTTTGCGCTGCTCCTGTTTCTGGCGACGGTTGTCACCGGTGTCTACTGGCTGGCAGAGCGCATATATTTTCTGCCCCGGCGGCGCCAAGCAGCGCAGGCCATCGAGGATGCTGCCACCGAGCGGCGTGCAGAGCTGGACCGCATGGGCATCCAGAAGGTGGATGTAGATGTACAGGAAGCCAAGGGCCGCATTCTCATGCAACCTTGGTGGTTGGACTGGACGGCTGGGCTGTTCCCGGTGATCGCGGCTGTGTTCTTCTTGCGCTCGTTTCTTTTCGAGCCCTTCAAGATTCCATCGGGCTCCATGATCCCAACCCTGCTCGTGGGCGACCTGATTTTGGTGAACAAATTCACTTATGGCATTCGGTTGCCTGTCATCAACACGCGCTTGACCGAGGGCACCAGGCCAGTGCGCGGCGATGTTCTGGTATTCCGCTATCCACCGCAGCCCAGCATGGACTACATCAAGCGTGTGGTGGGGGTGCCGGGCGATGAGGTGGCCTATATCAACAAGCGCCTCACCATCAACGGTAAAGCTGTTGACACCAAGGCATTGCCAGACTTCTTTGAAGAAGACTCGATGCGGTATTTCAAGCAATTTGAAGAGCAGCTGGGAGACCAGCCGCACCGGCTGTTGAACAACCCTGATGTGCCTGCCTTCGTGCAAGGGGCCAGCAATTTTGCCTATCGCGAAAACTGCCGCTACAGTGTGGAAGGTGTCACTTGCAAGGTGCCGGACGGGCACTACTTCATGATGGGCGACAACCGCGACAACTCGCTGGATTCCCGTTACTGGGGGTTTGTGCCGGAGGGCAACATCGTGGGCAAGGCCTTTTTTGTCTGGATGAATTTCGGTAATCTCAAGCGTATCGGCCCGTTCCATTGAGTGCGGGCGATTGCAAATTACATTGAGGGGGTGATTGATGAAGACATATCGCACTGCAAGCCGCTCAAGCCAACGCGGGCTGTCGTTTTTCGGGTTGATTTTTGTGGGGGTGATGGCTGTAGCCGCGTTTGCCATTGGCGGACAGTCGGTGCCGATCTTTCTGGAGTACGTATCTGCGAAGAAGGCCATTGAGAAGGCCAAGGTGGAGAGTACGGTGCCCGGGGTGCGCGCAGCGTTTGATCGTGCTGCGGCCATTGATGACATCAAGTCCATCAAGGGGTCTGACCTTGAGGTGACAAAGCGTGGCGACAAGGTGGTGGTGTCGTTCAAATACTCGCGCGAGATTGCTCTGGCGGGTCCAGCTTATCTGGTCTACCGCTTTGAAGCGCAGACCAACTAGGTGCAGCCCGGTCTTTTAGCGCTGCAGGGCCGCCTGCAGCATGTGTTTGCCGATCCTTCGCTGCTCCAGCGTGCCACCACGCACCGCAGTTTCTCAGCGGACCACAACGAGCGGCTTGAATTCCTGGGCGACTCCGTTTTGAACCTGGCGGTGGCCAGCCTGCTGTACCAGCGATTGTCAGAATTGCCAGAAGGCGATCTTTCGCGGGTGCGTGCCAACCTGGTCAAGCAGGACACCCTTCACCAGCTGGCCCTGCGGCTCAAAGTGTCCGAAGTGTTGCGTCTGGGCGAGGGTGAAGCCAAGTCGGGGGGGCAGCAGCGTCCTTCCATACTGGCGGACGCGTTGGAGGCCCTGATTGGGGCGGTGTATCTGGATGCTGGCTACGCCAGCGCAGAAGCGCTGGTGCACCGCCTTTTTCAGGGTGTGGAGATCAACCCGCAGATGCAGGCTGCGTCCAAGGACGCCAAAACCGCGTTGCAGGAGTGGCTCCAGGGTCGCAAAATGAAGCTGCCGCAGTACAAAGTGGTGGCGACGGTGGGTGCGGCCCACCGCCAGACCTTCGACGTCGAGTGCGATATTCCCGAACTGGGCCTGACCGAGCGTGGCATTGGCGGTTCACGCAGGGCGGGTGAGCAAGCTGCCGCTGCAGCCATGCTGGCCACATTGAAAGCAAAGAATTTATGAATGACGCTACCAAAGATGTAGCTACTGACGCGGGTGCTGAAGGCGCCCCGGTGCAAAACGATCTGGAAGCCATGCTGGCTGCTGCGGGGGCTCCGGCTGCCGTGCCTGGCCAACGCTGTGGCGTGATCGCTATTGTTGGCAAGCCCAATGTGGGCAAGTCCACCCTGCTCAATGCCCTGGTGGGGCAGAAGATCAGCATCACCTCGCGCAAGGCGCAGACCACGCGCCACCGCATCACGGGCATTCGCACTCTGGAGCAGACGCAGTTCATTTTTGTGGACACCCCGGGCTTCCAGACCCGGCATGCCACCGCGCTCAACAAGTCGCTGAACAAGACCGTGATGGGTGCGATTGGCGACGTTGACCTGATCCTCTTTGTGGTGGAAGCCGGCAACTTCACCCTGGCTGACGCCAAAGTGCTGTCGCTGTTCAAACCAGGTATTCCCACGCTATTGCTGGCCAACAAGCTGGACATGGTGCACCGCCGTGCAGAGCTTGCCCCCTGGCTCAAGAGCATGCAGGAGCGCCACCCGTTTGCCGAGTTCGTGCCCATGTCGGCCAAGAACAAGGGCGACATCGAGCGCTTGTTTGGCATCTGCGCCAAATACCTGCCCGAGCAGGCCTGGTGGTACGGCGAGGACGAACTGACCGACCGCAGCGAGAAGTTTCTGGCCTCCGAAACCGTGCGCGAGAAGCTGTTTCGCTTCACGGGCGACGAACTGCCATATACCTCGACCGTGGTCATCGACAAGTTCGAGGAGGAAAAGAGCAAGCAGCACAAGCGCCTGGTCAAGATCGCCGCCACCATCGTGGTTGAGCGTGACAACCACAAGATGATGGTCATCGGTGACAAGGGCGAGCGCTTGAAGCGCATTGGCACCGAGGCCCGTCAGGAGCTGGAAAAGCTCATGGATGCCAAGGTGTTCCTGGAGCTGTGGGTCAAGGTCCGCTCTGGCTGGGCTGACGACGAAGCCCGTGTACGCTCCTTTGGCTACGAGTGAGTTCTGAACCCTGATCTTTCTGCCTAGCTGCCAGCCCACACGACGGCAGGTGTCAGTGGCGGTCCTATCACACCACCCCTTCCAGCAGCACCGTGGCCGTTGCCAAGCGCATCTCCGATGAACCCGCGTTCGTGCTGCACAGCTACGACTGGAGTGAATCCAGCCTGATCCTGGAGGTCTTCTGCCGCCGGCAAGGGCGAACCGCGCTGGTGGCCAAAGGGGCCAAGAAGCCCAGCTCCAACTTTCGCCCGGTGCTGCTGCCGCTGCAGCCCTTGCTGGTGACCTATACGCTCACGGGCGATGGCCATGCGGACATCCACACGCTCAAGGGCGCAGAATGGGTGGGGGGGCATGTGATGCCCACGGGCGATGCTCTGCTGTCGGGCATGTACCTCAACGAGCTGCTGCTGCGCCTGATGGCAAGGGCAGACCCGCACCCGGCATTGTTTGATGCCTACGCCGGGGTGGTGCGCGTGCTGGCCAGCGAACACGGCGATGCGCTGGAGGCGGTACTGCGCAGTTTTGAGCTCCTCCTCCTGCGCGAGATCGGCTTGTTGCCAGGCCTGGATGTGCAGACCATGACCTTCGCCCCTCTGAAACCCGATACCCGCTACACGCTGGTGCCAGAAGGGGGCTTGCGCGCGGCATCTGCAGCGGACCGCGCGGGCCTGCTGGGAAACCAGTGGCTGGCTTTGCAGCGTGGCCTGGATGATGTGGCCAGCTACACCGCCACCTTGCGCGCATGTGCCCCCGTGGCGACCGAACTCAAGCCGCAGCTGCGCGCCCTGCTGCAATACCATTGCGGCAGCCCGACGCTGCGTACCCGCCAGCTCATGATCGATTTGCAGGCCCTATGAATCCATCCTCCCACTCTCTCCAGCGCACCGCTTTGTCCGTGAACGTCAACAAGGTGGCCTTGGTGCGCAACACGCGACACCTGGGCATTCCCAGCGTCACCCGCGCCGCCGAGTTGTGCCTGCAAGCGGGTGCGCAGGGCATCACAGTGCACCCCCGGCCCGACGAACGCCATATCCGCAGCCAGGACGTGTATGAGCTGGCGACGCTGATGAAGGCCTGGCCCGACCGCGAATTCAACATCGAGGGCAACCCGTCGCAGAATCTGATGGACTTCATCCGCCAGGTTCGCCCGCACCAGGCGACCTTTGTGCCCGACAGCGAAGACCAGTTCACCAGCGACCATGGCTGGAGCTTTCCGCAAGATGCCGAGCGGCTGGCGCCCCTGGTGGCCGAATGCAAGGCGCTGGGCGTGCGCGTGAGCCTCTTCATGGACCCGGTGCCCGGGCAGATGGTCGCCGCCAAAGCCGTGGGGGCTGACCGGGTGGAGCTGTACACCGAGCCCTATGCCGCTGCCTGGGGTACGGCGCAGCAGGCGGTCGAGCTCAAACGCTATGCCGCAGCCGCAAAGGCTGCGCTGGACGTCGGATTGGGTGTCAACGCTGGCCACGACCTCAACCGGGACAACCTTGCGGCCTTTGTGCGCGAAGTGCCGGGCGTGCAGGAGGTCTCGATTGGTCACGCGCTGATTGCCGATGCATTGGAGCTGGGCTACGCAGCGACGGTGCAGGCGTACCTGGAGTGCATTGCCCAAGGGTTTGCAAGTGCTGATAACTCCTGATTTGATAGCTGTCGGTGCATATTCTTCGAGCGCTAACGGTTGTTTTTACTGATATTTCATGATCTACGGCATCGGCACTGACATCTGCGACGTGCGTCGCATTGCGGCCAGCCTGGCGCGCCACGGCGACCGGTTTGCCGAAAAGGTGCTGGCCGAGGGCGAACTGGCCACCTGGCGCGAACGCAGCGCGCGCTGGCCCGACCGGGGTTTGCGTTATCTGGCCACGCGGTTCTCTGCCAAGGAGGCTTTCAGCAAGGCGATCGGCCTGGGCATGCGCATGCCCATGACATGGCGTCACTGCGAGGTGGCCAAACTGCGCAGTGGCCAGCCCGTGATCGTGCTGCACGGCGCGCTGAAGGACTGGTTTGAGGCCCAAGGCCTGCAGGCGCACTTGAGCGTGACCGATGAGACCGACTATGCCGCCAGCTTCTGCGTGGTAGAGAAAATTCAAGCCAAATAGCACTGAAGCGCTAGATTTATATGTGCTGGTAGCTATTGATAATGTAGCAAATTGACCTTGGAACGTCCCATGACTGAACACGCCCCCCTCATCCTCGACGTCGCTGGCACCACCCTCAGCGCTGATGACCGCCGCCGCCTGGCGCACCCACTCACGGGTGGTGTCATCCTGTTTGCCCGCAACTGGGAAAACCGCGCACAGCTGCTGCAGCTCACCAGCAGCATCAAGGCGGTGCGCGACGACCTGCTGATCTGTGTGGACCACGAAGGCGGCCGCGTGCAGCGCTTTCGCACCGATGGTTTCACCCATCTGCCGCCCATGCGCGCGCTGGGAGAGATGTGGATGGATGACGGCAAGGGCGCCAAGGCTGTGCCCGGCAGCGGCGCCCTGCGCGCCACCAATGCGGCCACGGCGGCGGGTTATGTGCTGGGTACCGAATTGCGCGCCTGCGGTGTGGACTTCAGCTTCACGCCCGTGCTCGACCTGGATTGGGGCGAAAGCGGAGTGATCGGAGACCGGTCCTTCCACCGCGACCCCCGTGTGGTGGCGCTGCTGGCCAAGAGCCTCATGCACGGCCTGCTGCAGGCGGGCATGGCCAACTGTGGCAAGCACTTCCCTGGCCACGGCTTTGTCAAGGCCGACTCGCACACCGAGGTGCCTGTGGACAAGCGCAGCCTCAAGGCGATCCTGGCCGACGACGCCGCGCCGTACCCCTGGCTCAGCAGCACGCTCACCAGCGTGATGCCTGCCCATGTGATCTACCCCAAGGTGGACAGCCGCCCCGCCGGTTTTTCGCAGCGCTGGCTGCAGGACATCCTGCGCCGCCAGATGCGTTTTGACGGCGCCATCTTCAGCGACGACCTGAGCATGGAAGGGGCCCGCCGCCTGGACGGCCAGGTGGTCAGCTACACCGATGCCGCCGTGGCGGCGTTGGAAGCGGGTTGCGACCTGGTGCTGCTGTGCAACCAGAGCGTGGGTGATGGCAAGGCGGTGGACGAACTCATCACGGGCCTTGACAACGCCCGTAACCAGGGGCGCTGGCAACCCAGTGTGGACAGCGAATCCCGCCGCCTGGCGTTGCTGCCCGAAACCCTGCCGCAAGCCTGGGATGAACTGATGTACCAGCCTGCCTACCTGCAGGCGCTGGACTTGTTGCCCTGACCTGCGTGTTTTGGTGTGTCCGGTACGGCGCCACCCCTTACGGTGCCGCGCGGCTACCCGCTAGGGCGTGTTGAAGGGCCCTGGCGTCACAGGCGTCGGTGCGGCCGGTGAGGCATTGGCTACCGCATCCGCAGTGGCCGCAGGCGGGGCAGGGGGCGGCGGCACCCCCTGAAACCTGCGCACCACGCGCTGGAACACCAGCGCATTCGGAATCTGCAGCCAAGCCACGTGACCGGCTGCTGCGCCGTGGTCTTCCAGCGTGGTGTAGAGCAGGTTGATGTCCACCACGCGCCCCTTGGCGCCGGGCTTTTCGGCAGTGTCCAGCACCTCGATGTAGTCGCCAATCTTGAAGGGCCGCACGGTGAAGATCAGCAGCGCACAGAACAGGTTGGACAACACGCTCCATGCTGCGAAAAACGCCACGGCTCCCACGGTGGCAAACCCGGTGAAGGCGGTCCAGAGCACGGTGGCCGACACCCCCATGCGCTCCAGCACCAGCAGCACGGCGCTTGCAATGATGAGCCAGCGGATCAGGCCGTTGATGGGCACCACCAACTCGTTGGGCAGTTGGTAGTGGGCACTCGCACGGCGTACCAGACGGCGCAGGGTGCGTTGCAGCAGCCACGCAGCGAACAGGATGAGCAGAATCTGCGATCCCGGGATGATGACTTCGAGCCAGTCCTGCATCCATTCGGGTAGTCGGGTTTTCAGAACTTGCATGCGGGAGACGGCGGTACGGGTGTTGCGTTCGGTCGCGTCAAACGAAAAGAAGTGGAAGAAACTCAATTGCGCAATTGCTCCACGGTGTCCATTTGCATTTCAAAACTGAAGAAGCGGTTGCGGCCCTGGGCCTTGGCAGCATAGAGCGCCTGGTCGGCACGCATGATCATGCTTTCGGCGTTGGTGCTGTCGTCGGGCACGCAGGTGGTAATGCCGCCCGACAGAGTCAGTCTGTCACCCAGCGGGGAGTCAGCGTGCGCAATCGCGCGCACCTTGAGCAGCTGCCCCAACGCGCGTGCAAAGGTCATGGCGCCCGAGCGGGGCGTGTTGGGCAGGATGAGGGCGAACTCTTCCCCTCCGTAGCGTGAGGCCACATCCCGGGGACGCACGCAGACCTCGCGCAACAGGCGGCCTACCTCTTTCAGGCAGGCGTCGCCTTGCACATGGCCGCTGGCATCGTTGAAGAGCTTGAAGTGGTCCAGGTCGCACAGCATCAGGGTGAGCGGCGTGCCGTCCCGCCGCGCGGCCAAGATCTCGTTGTGCAGGATGCGGTCGAACCCGCGGCGGTTGACGAGGCCTGTGAGGGCATCGATTTCCACCATCTCGTTGAGCCGCTGGTTGGCGGCATGCAACTCGGCCGACATCGACACCAGTCGGCGGCGCATGTCCAGCAGGCGCCGCATGGCGCGCAGCTTGGCCATCAGTACGATAGGCTTGACGGGTTTGACGAGGTAGTCGTCGCCGCCCACCTCAATGCCGCGCCAGACATCCAGCTCGTTGTCCAGGCCCGACAGGAAGATGATGGGCGTCCAGTCGCCCGCCTCGCTCTCGCGCATCTGCTGCGCCACCCAGTAGCCATCCTGGCCCGGCAGCTTGATGTCCAGCAGCACCAGATCGGGTCGATGCGTCTTGAACAGGTGTAGCGCGGCCTGACCCTCGGGCGCCTCGAAGATGTCTGACACCCCTGCCCTCCGCAGTTCGGCCACCAGCGCCGCGCGCACGGAGCCCTGGTCTTCGACCACCAGCACCGAAAAAGCGTTGCCTGAGGGCAGGGGGGGCTCGTTGGAAGGGTAGGGGGCGTTGCTGGAGCTGAAGGGCACAGTGTGTCTCCTTGGTGCCTGTTGACTTGTAGAGGGGGCGGTCGCAGACCGCCCTCCGACGCAAATCAGGCCTCAGGACTCCCGGCGCAGCGCAGGGAACAGAATCACGTCGCGAATGCTGGGGCTGTCAGTCAGCAGCATCATGAGGCGGTCAATACCAATGCCGCAACCCCCCGTGGGTGGCATGCCGTATTCCAGCGCGCGCACGAAATCATGGTCGTAGAACATGGCCTCGTCGTCACCGCTGTCTTTGGCGGCCACCTGGGCGTGGAAGCGCGCGGCCTGGTCTTCGGCGTCGTTCAGCTCGCTGAAGCCATTGCCGAACTCACGGCCGGTGATGTACAGCTCAAAACGCTCCGTGACCTCGGGGCGCGTGTCGTTGGCACGGGCCAGGGGCGAGATCTCAGTCGGGTGCTCCATGATGAAGGTGGGCTGCCACAGCTTGTCCTCCACCGTTTCTTCAAAGTACAGCACCTGCAGGCTGGCCAGCGTGCGGGCCGACAGCTTGTCCTTCTCTTCGGTCATGCCCAGTTTCTTGAGCGCGCTGATGAGCCAGGCGGTGTCGTCCACATGGGCACCAGCCTCGGTGTACTGGAAGATGGCTTCGCGGATGGTCAGTCGTGCAAAAGGCTGGGTCAGGTCCACCGCACGGCCCTGGTAGGTCATCTGCAGCGAGCCCGTGGCTTTGAGGGCCACTTCACGGATCAGCGTCTCGGTGAAGTCCATCAGGTCCAGGTAGTTCCAGTACGCCGCGTAGAACTCCATCATGGTGAACTCGGGGTTGTGGCGCACCGAGATACCCTCGTTGCGGTAGCTGCGGTTGATTTCGAACACGCGCTCGAAGCCGCCCACGATCAGGCGCTTCAGGTACAGCTCGGGCGCGATGCGCAGGTACATCTCCTGCTCCAAAGCATTGTGGTGCGTCACGAATGGCTTGGCATTGGCGCCGCCCGGGATGGGGTGCAGCATGGGCGTTTCGACTTCGAGGAAGCCGTGGCTCACCATGAACTCGCGCAGGCCGCTCACGGCCTTGCTGCGCGCCACGAAGCGCTTGCGGGCCTGCTCGTCGGTGATCAGGTCCACGTACCGCTGGCGGTACTTCTGTTCCTGGTCGGCCATGCCGTGGAATTTGTCGGGCAGGGGGCGCAGGCTCTTGGTCAGCAGCCGCAGGCTGGTCACCTTGACCGACAGCTCGCCAGTCTTGGTTTTCATCAGCGTACCTTCGGCGCCCACGATGTCGCCCAGGTCCCAGTGCTTGAAGGCGGCGTACAACTCTTCGCCCACCGCGTCACGGGTCACATAGAGCTGGATGCGCCCGCCCACTTCGCCCAGCGAGCCGTCCTGGATCGTCGCGAAGCTGGCCTTGCCCATCACGCGCTTGAGCATCATGCGGCCTGCCACGGAGACGTTCACTGGCGTGGCTTCCAGGGACTCGTTGGTGGCAGCGCTGTATTCCAGGTGCAACTGTGCTGCCTTGTGGCCGGGCTTGAAGTTGTTGGGGAAAGCAACGCCACCGCCGTTGGCCTGTGCCTCGCGCAGAGCGCTGAGCTTTTCGCGGCGCTCGGCGATGAGTTGGTTGTCGTCCTGAGGGGGGAGGGTTGTGGTGTTGTCAGACATGGAGAGCCGCCCGCAAATGGAGGCGTTCAGAGGCGTTGTTCGAACCAAAACCCGTGATTTTAGTTTTTTGCACGTGCCGTGGGGAGCTTGTGCCCGTCTGAGCCCGGATAATTTGCCGCATGTTCCTTAAAGCTGGCCTCCTCTCGCTGCTGTTGTTGCTGGCCAGTCGCGTATTGGGGGTGTTGCGCGAAACAGCACTGGCTGCGGCCTTTGGCAGCTCAGGCATGGCAGATGTGGCCATCGTGATGTTGACTCTGCCTGATTGGCTTGCGGGCGTGCTCGTCAGTGGTGCGTTGGCCTATGTTCTGCTGCCGCATTGGGCGAGAGAGTCGGTTGCCCAGCAAAATGCCACACAAAATCGGGTGGCCAGATACTTGCTGGGGGGGAGCATCCTGTTGGCCGGTGCGATGGTGGCTGCTCACGCTTCATTGGGGGCTTTGCTGGTGCCTGGGGTGCCTGCGTCCCTTGAGGGCTCGGTCAGTCAAGCGCTGGTCTGGAGTGCCGTTGCGTTGCCAGCTGCCATGCTGGCGGGTCTGTGGGCAACGCGGCTGCAGCATGAGAGGGATTTTCTGGGGCTGTATAGCGCGAACCTGGTGGTCAACGGTGTGTTGATCGCGGCGCTGGTCTTCTGGAGTACGCGTGGATCTGCGACGGGCGAGGGGGCGGTGCCAACGTTGGGTGTCTTTCTTTTGGTAGCGGTGTTCATCAGGCTGTTGTGGCAGGGCTGGCGCATGCGGCCGCTGTACCACCACGGCAACTCCCAAATCTCTTCTTCCGCCGCGCCTGGACCATTGCCCGGCTGGCGCATCTGGATGTGGGCGGCCTTGGGTGCAGGTCTGCCGCTGACCTTGCCCTTCGTGGCGCGTACTTTCGCCTCCGGTACGGGTGAGGGGGCTCTGGCCACCTTCAACTATGCGTGGAAACTGGTGGAGTTGCCGTTGGTTCTGGCCATCCAATTGGTCGCTTCGCTGGCTTTCCCCGCCATTGCCCGCGCGTACGGGAGGCAAGCCGACTCTGACAACTCAAACGGGGAAGCAATGACATCCGCCGTACGCAGTGCCCTGATATTGGCCTGGACATTGGCCTGTGCAGCGGCAGCGGCGTTGTTGGTGGGGGCGCCCGCTATTGCCAGTGTGCTCTTCGGCTGGGGGCGCATGCACGCCTCAGCGTTGGTGCCGATTGCAGCCTGGGGTAGTGTGGGCGCCTGGGGCTTGTTGCCGCAAGCGCTTTTGGCTGTGGCTTTGACCATTTTGGCCACCGTGGGGCGCATGCGCTTTGCAGTGCTGGCCTATGCGCTGGCCCTGGCGGTCGTGCTCGTTGTTGGGGCCGTGGGTTACACGGCGGGGCATCAGCTGATGTGGGCACTCAATGCTGGGTTCCTTGCTGCTGCGGTGGTTGCCTGGGCCGCGCTGGGCATACCTGCCATACGGCGCTGGGTGCCGGTGAGAGCGTTGCTTGCGCCCTTTGTCGTGCTGATAGCCTTGGTGGCCTTGGCGCAATGGCTTGGCCTTGCGGGCGTCGGATCTTCTGCGGTTTCTGCATCAAAACAGGTTCAAGCGCTTTTTGCATCTGTAGTTTCTGCTATTGTTGTTATAGCGTCCGGATGGTTCGTCGGCCCCGGATTGCGCCAGGCCCTGCGGTCATAATCCGACTCCAACCATGATGGATTTTCTGCAGATCACCAATGACCCAGATCTGGCGCGCCGTTGCGATGCGCTGCCCGGTATGCGCTTGTTTGTCGATCTGGAAAGGAATGGCAAGGCCGCACGCCAGGCTGGGCGGAACACTTTCATCAGCACGCACCAACCCGAAGATGTAGGCCGTATCAAGGCCCAGCTGCAGCGGTCGCAGCTCATGGTGCGGGTGAACCCGTTGCACGAAGGCACAGCCGTGGAGTTGGACACTGTGCTGGCGCAAGGTGCAGACTCGGTGATGCTACCTATGTTTGATACCCCCGACGAGTTGCGCGCCTTCAGCCACATTGTGGCAGGGCGCGTTCCCATCGTTGCGCTTCTGGAGACGGCGGGTGCGCTGCATTCGCTGGAGTCTTGGGTTGATACCCCTGGGCTGCGTGAAGTGTTTGTGGGGTTGAACGACTTGCATCTGTCGCTGGGCTGCAGATTCATGTTCGAGCCCCTGGAGCAGGGCATGCTGGACAGCGTGGCACACAAGGCCCGTGCGTATGGCCTGCGCTTTGGCTTTGGCGGCATCGCACGGCTGTACGAGGGGCTTCTTCCGGGCCGTGATGTGTTGGCTGAGCATGTTCGCTTGGGCTCACAAGGCGTGATTTTGTCGCGCACTTTTCACCGGCCATATGAGCCGGGCGCAGCCCTGCACACCTTTGAGGCCGAGGTTGCAGCCCTGCGGCAGTCTGAGCAGACCTTGTCAACGCGTACGCCCGAGCAGGTCGCTGCAGACAGGCTGCGCATCAGCAGTGTGATACGTTCTATCGCAACGTCCATGTCCGCGCGGACTGTGGAGGCAGTGGATTGAAGCGGGGCGTGGATATCGTGCTTTCCTTGGTGGCGCTGCTGGTCCTGAGCCCGCTGCTGCTAGGTGCTGTGCTGGCGATTGCTTTAGAAACAGGATTCCCGGTGGTTTTCCGACAGACCCGGCTAGGGCTGAATGGGCGTGAATTTGGTATGTACAAATTTCGCAGCATGGTGAAAAACGCCGCGCGAATGGGCCCCTATTTCACCACCGATAAGGATCCGCGTATCACTCGCGTGGGTCGCTTCATCCGCCGCACTAGCATCGACGAGCTGCCCCAGCTTATTAATGTGTTGAAGGGTGATATGAGCCTGGTCGGTCCGCGTCCAGATGTGCCGGTGCAGCGCAGCCTCTACACGGAAGCCGACTGGGCGGAGCGTTGCAGCGTGCGTCCCGGCATCACAGGGCTTGCACAAGCGTTGTATCGGTCTGAAGCGACCTATGAGCAGCGGCTCAATGCGGATCTGCGCTACGCCCGTGAAGCGAGCATTTGGCTTGACCTCCAAATACTGGTCTGGACCATCAGGCGACTTGGGGGGGCGGCTTCGAATTAGTTTCGCCATGCGGCAACGAGGAAGCTGTGCATGCTACTCTTGAAACCATGGGTTGAGGGTTCGTTACCTCGTGGTCTCGAAAGAGGTGCCTCCCTATAATCTTTTTACCCATTTTTTCGTCCAACTTCGCGCCTTTCAGCAGGTGCTTTGATCCCGTGAACCAAAGACAGAATGACTCTGTGACGCAGAGAACGCCCGTCGGCTTTAACGTGCACACGGGCTCGGATGTCGAAGCCATGCTGGAAGTGATGGGGCTTCATTCGATAGAGCAGCTGTTTGCTGATGTACCCGCGCAGGTGCGGCTGCGTCGTGCGCTCAGGTTGCCCCCCGCTCTCAGTGAATGGGAGCTCATGCGTGACGTCCGCGCCATGGCGGATATGAACGCCACAGTGCAGTCCCACTCTAGTTTCCTCGGCTGTGGTGCTTACGAGCACTACATTCCGGCAGTAGTGGATGCCATGGTCTCGCGCGGGGAGTTTTTGACCGCGTATACCCCCTATCAGCCTGAAATGAGTCAGGGTCTGCTCCAAGCGCTGTATGAGTTCCAGGTGCTGGTAGGGCGTCTTTTGGGGCAGGACTGTGTGAACTGCTCCGTCTACGACGGCGCCACCGCATTGGCCGAATCTTGCTGGATGATGTGCTCTGCCAGCGGCAAACGCCGTGTGGTGGTTGCTCAAGCTGTCTGGCAGCAATATCGCGAGGTACTCGACACCTACTTGATGCCCCGCGGCGTTCAGCTGGTGTATGTAGGACAGGATTTACACACTGGCATGGCAGACATCGCAGCGATTGCGGATATGGTCTTGGCTGGTGACGTGGCTGGTGTTGTCTTGCAAAGCCCGAATGCCTTGGGGGTGATTGAGGATGTCCAGGCGATTGCACAGGTTTGTCAATCGAACAATGTGCTGCTTGCAGTATGTGTTAATCCCTTCCTTTGCGGCTGGCTGGAAGCGCCTGGCACGCTTGGTGCAGACATCGTGGTATGCGAAGGGCAGCCTCTGGGCTTGCCCCTGAGTGCTGGTGGGCCCTATGTTGGCATCATCGCGTGCGCCAAACCCCTTGAACGTTATCTGCCTGGTCGTCTGGTCGGCAGAGTGCATGACCTCAATGGAAAGCTTGGTTATGCATTGGTAAAGGAGGATCGAGAGCAGCATGTAGCCCGTGACAAGGCGACGAGCCACATCTGCTCCAACCAAGCCCTCAATGCTATTCGTGTGGCAATTTATCTGGCCTGTCTGGGCGAACGCAACTTCATGCGTATCGCTCAAACGAATGCAGCCAAAGCGTTACAGCTGCGTGAGCTGGTCACGGGGTTGGAGGGAGTCAAGTTACTGCGCAGCGGCGACCATTTCAACGAGTTTGCCGTCGAACTGCCAATGGATGCAGCCATGTTCTGTGCTCGCATGTGCAATCGCGGTGTTTTTGCAGGCGTGCCGATCGATAAGTTGCTCGTGGGTCATGAAAGAGGCTTGCTGATTGCCGCGACAGAGACCAAGAGTCATGCCGATTTACAGGCGTATGTGAAACACGCGAGTGCGTGCCTGCAGGAGTCCTGATATGTCAGCCACGTCTCCCTCTCAGTCCATTATTGATTTACATCGCCCTGGCTCGGCCAGCGACGTTTTTGCAGGCGGGGCTCTCATGGCACCAGTGCTGCCATCCTTTGCTCGTCAGCGCACTGCAATTGGCTTGCCCGAAGTGGGTGAAGTGGATGTCGTGCGTCACTTCACTCGCCTGAGCCAGGAATCCCATGGGGTGGACAACGGACCTTATCCACTGGGTTCGTGCACGATGAAGTACAACCCGAAGCGCAATGATGCGCTTGCTCATTTGCCTGGCTTCGAGAACGCCCATCCCATGCAGGATTCGGACACTTTGCGCGGTCTGTGGGAGTTGTATGAACGTCTTCAGGAAATGGTGAGTGAAATCACCGGCATGGACGCCTGCTGCTTGGCGCCTGCCGCTGGAGCCCATGGTGAGTTAGCGGGTCTGCTGGTAATCCGCAAACATTTTTCCCATATTGGCTCCCGACGTTCGGTGGTGTTAGTCCCTGATTCGGCCCATGGCACCAACCCCGCGTCAGCGGCCATGGCTGGGTTCGAGTGCCGGATCGTTCCTTCGGATATCAAGGGTCGCGTGGATATGGTGTCCCTGCGCGAGATGTTGACGCCTGATGTGGCAGCCTTCATGCTGACCAATCCTTCTACCTTGGGTTTGTTTGAAGATCAGATCGTGGATATCGCGGATGCCGTGCACGCCAACGGGTCACTGCTGTACTACGACGGCGCAAATCTGAATGCGTTGATGGGAATCGTCCGTCCTGGTGACATGGGGTTTGATGTGGTGCATGTGAATGTGCACAAGACGTTCTCTACGCCACATGGCGGAGGCGGCCCGGGGGCTGGCCCTGTGGCGGTGAAAGCCGCTCTTGCAGACTACTTGCCCGGCCCAGTCGTGACCCGCAAGAATGGCATTGCCCAGCCGGACAGCGATCGTTTGCTGTCCGTTGGCCGAATGAAGAGCTTTCATGGCCATGTGGGGGTGTTGCTGCGCGCCTATGGCTATCTGCGCACAATGGGGGCGCAGGGATTGCGCGAGGCTTCGGAGAATGCGGTACTCAATGCCAACTATCTGCAGCACCGGTTGGCACCCATGTTGCCGCCGGTATATCGCCAAGTCTGCAAGCATGAAACCTTGCTGTCCGGCGAAAGGCTCAATACTTCTGCTCGTCAGTTTGCCAAACGACTCATTGACTACGGCATTCATCCACCCACATTAGTGGGCGCGGGTTGCGTGTATTTCCCGGGTGATCTCAAGTCGGCCATGCTTATCGAGCCCACCGAGACTGAAACGAAAGCCAGTCTTGACCGTCAGGTTGAGATTTTCCAGCGCGTCTTCAATGAAGACGCGACAGATGAGGCATTGGTCGACAGAGCTCCCCTGAGCCGCAAGATTGCGCGACTCGATATCAAGACTTAAGGACTAGCCATGTGTGGAATAGCGGGTGTGGTTAACGCTGAAGGCGTGACCAAAGGCGACGTGTGGAAGATGATCGACAGTATCAAGTACCGCGGAGTTGATGAGCAAGGAGTCGAAGACTTGGGGGGGGCCGTTCTAGGGCATGCCCGCCTCGCCGTAGTTGATCCCGAGAATGGCATGCAGCCAATGTCGAGCACGGATGGCAAGGTCTGGGTCGTCTTCAATGGCGAGATTTTTAACTTCATCGAGTTGCGCGAACAACTAAAGGCCAAGGGTTACAAGTTCAAGTCGCGCTGCGACACCGAAGTGCTGGTGCACCTATGGTGTGAAAAGGGGGAAAAGATGCTTGACGATCTTGTCGGCATGTTCGCCTTCTTTATCTGGGACCAGCGCTCACAGACCGGTATGCTGGCCCGCGATCGCCAAGGTATCAAGCCCTGCTTTTATGCTCCGTACCAAGGCGGTATGGCATTTGCCAGTGAAATGAAAGCTATCCTTGCGCTGCCCAAATTCGAGCGCAAAGTGAATGAAGGTGCGCTGGGCAATGTATTCACCTTTAATTATTGCCCACCGCCGGAAACCTGCTTTGAGGGGATCCGCCACTTATCGCCCGGTACTTTCATCCGCTACGGTGGTGGCCACTTTTCCGAGCCCGTGCGCTACTGGAGTTGGCCGTTAGATGGGGAGCGAGTCGATGTGTCACAGGCCGACCTAGAGTGCGCCCTAGATGAAGCAGTCAATCTGCAGATGCGTTTCGATGTGGATGGTGGCCTTTTTCTCTCGGGCGGAGTGGACTCGTCGGTTGTTGCGAACCGACTAGTGCCTCAGTGGAATCGTCCTCGGCTGGATGCGATTGGACTGCGTATCGAAGACAAAGGTTTCTCAGAGTATGCCTACGCTGAGCGCGTGGCGGCGGACCTGAATATCAACCTGTGTGCACTGGATATCCGGCCTTCCGATATTCCAGAAATCGCTCATTCGGTGGTGAAGCATGCAGAGCAACCGCATGGAGATTTCTCCTTTTTCCTGTTTTACCTGCTGTCTCGCAAGGCGCACGAGATGGGCAAGATTGTCATGTTTACCGGCGACGGACCGGACGAAGTCATGCTGGGGTTCCGTCACAACGAGCAGTTCTTCTCAGAGATGACGCGTGCCAATTTTTCGATGCGCAGCTATTTCGACCTTATCAGCTATAGCACCGAAAAAGACCGAAAGCGCATGATGAATCCGACTTTTCAGCCTCATGCTGAAGGCGCGCTCGACAAGTTCATGAGCATCATCGAGCCATTTCGTGACTTAGAGCCGATGGAGCAAGTTGCTGCATATGAGCTGACGTCGCTCATGCCCGGTAACAACACTGTTAAGGGTGATCGCATGGGCGCTTGCTGGTCCATTGAAGGGCGGGCACCTTTCCTGGACCATCGGGTGAGTGAGTTGTTTGCACGTTTGCCCATAACATCCAAGTTCTATCAGGGTGTTGGTAAGTACTTCCTCAAGAAAGCGGCGGAGAGTTATTTCGACCGCGATTTTGTGTTCCGACCTAAGACTATGCCCACGCTGCCCATAGGCGACTGGATCAAAGGTCCGCTATATCAATGGGCGCGGGAGGTTCTTGCGCTGCCCGACGGTGGGCGTTTTGATCGTAGTGAACTGCAGGTCATGCTGGATGAGCACCGCAGCGGTCTGCACAATCACACCAAGCAACTGCGCACCGTGCTCATGGCCAAGCTTTGGCTACAAGAGTTCTTTCCCGAAAACAATTAAGAATCACCAGGTGGAGACAGCAGGACCATGGCTGACTTTGAATACTATCTTGCTCAGTTTGTGGATATCCACGGTCGCCCTAAGGCGAAGCTGGTGCCAGGCAAGCACAAGGAGATGATCTTTGGCGCAGGCGCAGGTTTTGCAGGTTTTGCAATAGCCGGCATGGGTATGGAGCCCCATGGCCGGGAGTTCATGGCTATCGGCGACCGTGACTCGATTCGCCCGGTGCCTTGGATGACGTCAACAGCCAGCGTTGCTTGCGATGGGCATGTTGACGGCAAGCCTCATGCATTCGACTCACGCGTGATTGCTAAGAAGGCGTTGGCCGATTTCCGTGAAACGACCGGTTTGGAGTTTTTCACGGGCCTGGAGCCGGAGTTCTTTCTGCTCCGGCCAGGGGCAACTGCTGGTAGCTGGGTCGTTGCAACGGAATCAGAGTCACTTGACAAACCATGCTACGACTTCCGTCACCTGTCCTCGGTGTCTGACTTTCTAGTGGAGTTGCGGGCAGCATTAGGCAGTGCTGGTATCGACGTTTATCAAATTGACCATGAAGATGCCAACGGCCAGTTCGAGATGAACTTTACCTACGCTGATGGATTGCGAACGGCGGATAACCTCACCTACTTTAAGATGGCGGCTCAGGCGATTGCCAGAAAGTATGGCCTGCTGTGTTCTTTCATGCCCAAGCCGTTTGCCGAGCGGTCGGGCAGCGGCTTGCATATGCACATGTCCGCTGGTAGGCAGTTTGGAGATAATGCTTTCGAGGATGCCTCCGACTCTCGCGGCATGGGTTTGTCGCAACTGGCGTACCATTTCCTGGGTGGATTGATTGCGCACGCGCCAGGCCTCACCGCAATTGCCGCTCCCTGTGTCAATTCCTACCGTCGTTTGGTATCACGCGGCTCGCGTTCGGGTGCAACTTGGGCGCCCATCAACATCGCTTGGGGCGACAACAATCGCACGGCCTTTGTACGCATCCCAGGAGGGCGACTTGAGCTGCGGGTGCCAGACGCATCAGCCAACCCTTACTTGCTGACTGCGGCCGTTATTCATGCCGGTCTGGACGGCATTCAGCGAAAGCTCGATCCTGGCCAGCCTTGCAATGAAAACCTCTACCAATTCAGCTTGGCCGAACTTGCTGCACGTGGCATCAAACGCCTGCCAGCAAGTTTGCCCGATGCACTTAATGCGCTGGAGGCCGACCAAACGCTTTGTAAGGGCTTGGGCGCTGACTTTGTCGCAGAGTTCGCTGAGATCAAGCGTGCTGAGTGGGATGAAATGCTGTTCGTGGTGCCGCCTGCGGAATTCCGGCGCTATGTGGATTTTTTCTGATGTTCAACGAAATTCTGTTCTGACCGTCTGAAGCAGAAAGTAAGTTGATGTCCATGACTCCAGACTCGCTCGCACATGTCTCTACGCAGCGCGTTGACGAGTGGCGAGACATCGACAAGGTTGCTTACGCTTACCACCTAGCGCAATGGCTTGAGCAGAAGCAGTCGACCAAACATTTTTCGGAGTTTGTCAGTGGCCTTTGCGCCGAGTCTGATTTGGTAGTCGACCTTGGCTGCGGCGCGGGTGCTGCAACCTACTACCTCTCTCAGCGTCACGCCGCAACTCGGTTTCTCGGAATTGACTATTCGGATGCGCTGGTCGCACTCGCGGGCCATTTCGCTCTCGAGCGGCAGGCTACCAACCTTTCGTTTGTTGAAGGCGACTGGTTTAACCTTGCGCCTCGGGCCGATGTTGATGGAGTAGTGAGCCTGCAGACACTGTCTTGGCTGCCGGGTTTCGAACAACCTTTGGATGCGATTTTCAGCCGACTCAATCCACGCTGGATTGCGCTGACCAGCCTGTTTTACGATGGCGATATCTCGTGCAAGATTGAGGTTAACGAACATGTACGCAACCGGAGTTCTTTTTACAACATTTATTCGATACCGTCGGTCGCGCGCCATGTAGCGAAATATGGTTATCGAATCACTCGCCAACAGCCGTTTGCAATTGATATTGATATCCCGCGACCCGCCAACCGCGATGCAATGGGCACTTATACCGTTTTGTCTAGAGAGAGTGCAGGGGCGCCTGAGACCCGGCTCCAGATTAGCGGACCCTTACTCATGAATTGGCACCTTTTGGTAATTGAAAGAATATGAACGAACAGCCCTTAAGGCCATCGACGTGACGCGGCACGCGCGGATACTGTTGGTTAGCTATGGGGGCGGGCATATTGAAATGTGCCTCCCAGTCATGCGCGCGATCCGCGAACGGTTGCCTGACAGCGAAATTCGTGTGATGGCGCTCACTACTGCCTTCAACGCCGCGCGAGCGGCAGGCGAGAAGCCTCTTGGCTTTCGTGATTTCACGATGCTACCGGGCGGTAAGCGTGCGCTTGCCTATGGCGAGCGGCTGCTTGCTGTGACTAGTAGCGGCCACCCGTCTGTTACGCGCGAGGAGTCGCTCGCATATCTCGGTTTCAATTTTCTTGAGTGGGTCGAGCGTGACGGGGAGGAGGCAGCTTGGGCGCTCTGGGAGCAGGAGGGGCGCAATGCGTTCCTACCAGTCAGTTTTTTCCGCGCGGTACTGCGTCATTTGCTGGTCGATGTGGTGATCACTACCAACTCGCCGCGGAGCGAGCAAGCAGCAATCGAGGCTGCGGTCGAGTTGGGCATTCCGTGTCTGACCATGGTTGATTTGTTCTCTCTACAGGGCGACCCGTTTTTACGCAGAGCTGTCCAGGCCGACTGCTTGACTGTGTTGTGCGAAGCAACTCGCGGGAATCTCATCGCTGCAGGCATAGACGCGAAAAAGATTTTTGTTACCGGTAACCCAGCATTCGACAGTCTCGTGACAGATGAAGCCGCATCGCTTGGAGCGGCTTGGCGCGCTCAGCGCGGCTGGCGTGGACAGAACATAGTGCTCTGGGCTGGCCATCTAGAGGCTGCTCAGTCGCTGCCAGCGGAACTTGCTGGCAGTGGTTTAGGCGATGAGCTACAGCGGCAACTCGTCGAATGGGTTGAGGCGCGACCCAGCGCATGTCTCGTAGTGCGCTATCACCCGAACGAGTGGCGTGCGTTCACGCCGCCTCCGCTGCACCCGCGGATTCACTGGAGTCAGCCTGAATGCGAACCGCTGCTGCCGTTGCTGATGGCAGCCGACCAGGTTGTGGTACAGATCACCACAGTTGGCGTGCAGGCGCATTTCGCAGGAAAACGCATCATTAATATCGGCTATTCGCCTTACGTTCGCAGCACTGGAATCGACTATTCCCTGTTTGGCATGAGCGAGAGGGCTGACAATCCAGCAATGCTGACGACACTGCTCGACCGTGGTTTAGCTGGCGGTACGCCAGTGAGCCGCGCCAATTTTGCGAAACATGATCGTGCCGCGCAGGCCATTGCATCCCATGTTTATGCTCTTGCAAGAAAAAGAAACACCCGATGAGTGCCAAGCAGTCTCGCCAGATTCTGGGTTTGATACTCGCACGCGGAGGTAGTAAAAGACTGCCTGGAAAGAATTTGCGGCCGTTGCATGGTAGGCCCCTTATAGCTTGGACTATTGAGGCGGCTTGCTCATGTCCGGCTATTACCACTACAGTGGTTTCTACCGACTCGCAGGCGATTGCGGACGTTGCAATGCAGCACGGCGCACGTGTTCCATTCCTGCGTCCCGAAATGCTCGCTCAAGACCACTCTACTTCAGCCGATTCGGCAATTCATGCCGTGGAATTTCTCGCCGCACAAGGTGAGGAATTCGACGCCATTATGTTGCTGGAACCGACCTCGCCCCTGCGTGCCGACGGTGACATTGCCAGCACCATCGATATGCTGTTAGAGCGCTGGGACGACCTTGATGCTGTCGTGACCGTTGGGCAAATGCACCGTGAGCATCCGTTAGACATCAAGCGCAAGGACATTCGCGACGGCCTTTCATCTTGGATGCCTGTGGACAAAGGTCAGCCAGACTGCACGCCTGCTTGGTACCCGTATGGCGGTATTTATTTGATTAAGACGGCTATCTTGCGTAGCCAGCGAACCTTCTATCCGGAGCGTTTGGGTGGGAAACGAGTTCAGCGTTGGCAGAATTACGAGGTAGACGACGAAATAGATTTCCTTTGCATAGAGTCGATCATTCGCCATTTCAAAGGACGTCTGCCGGAGCAACTATGAGGGGCGCAAAACATACCATGACCGCTGAACCTGAAGGCTCAACCCAGGTGGATACACGCTCGTACAGTGAACGCCTGCACAAGGTCATTCCTGGCGGTGCGCACACCTATTCCCGTGGTGATGATCAGTACCCGTCAAATGCACCAGAGATACTGGTAAGTGGCAAGGGCGCCTACGTTACAGATTCGGTTGGTCGCACGCTTCTCGACTACGGCATGGGGTTGCGCGCTGTAACTCTGGGTTACGCCGACGAGCGAGTGAACCGTGCTGCGCAGCGAGGCATGGAGCTTGGTGTCAATCTCACGCGAGCCTCGGTGATTGAGTTGGAGGCCGCAGAACGCCTGGTCGGGTTGATTGATGGCGCCGACATGGTGAAGTTCGCCAAGAATGGTTCCAACGTCACTACAGCCGCAGCGAAGCTTGCACGAGCATTTACCGGGCGCACGTTTATCTGCGTCCCACGTCAACATCCATTCTTCTCGTTCGACGACTGGTTTATCGGGGCCACCGTACTCAAGCGTGGTATTCCTGAAACTCACCATGCAGCGACACTATTGTTCGACTATGGCGACATCGAAAGTCTGCGTGTGCTTTTTGATGCTTATCCAGGTCAGATTGCTGGCGTGATGCTTGAGCCTGCAACTACTGTGGGGCCTTGCGGTCACTGCGCGCGTGTGAACCGCCTGATGCCACCGACGTGCAGCGAGTGTCCGAATCGTTCCGACAATTTCCTCGTCCAGGTGCAGGAGTTGTGCGTCAAAGACGGTGCTCTCTTCATCCTTGACGAAATGATCACTGGCTTTCGCTGGCACCTTAAAGGTGCCCAACACTTGTACGGTGTCAGGCCGGACCTGACCACATTTGGTAAGGGCATGGCCAACGGCTTTGCCGTGGCGGCGCTAACAGGCCGGCGAGAGATCATGGAGGTGGGGGGGATCAACAGGGCTGGTCAAGAGCGAACGTTCTTGATTTCCACCACGCATGGTGGGGAGATGGCAAGCTTGGCCGCGTTCTTGGAAACCGTCAACATCTACGAGCAGTTTGGTGTGACCGACCACCTCTGGCGTTACGGTGCCCGGCTCCTAACAGGGCTGGAAGAACTCGCCCGGGAGGCGGGGGTAGAACAGGCCTTCCAGATACAGGGCAACGGGATCTCTATGAATTACGTCACGCTTGGCGCTGATGGCGCGCCTAGCCTTCCTCTGCGCACACTGTTTTCGCAGGAGATGATCCGTCATGGCGTTCTAATGCCTTGGATCGCACCAAGCTTTGCCCATGGTGAGGGGGAGTTGGATCGCACCTTCGAGGCCGCGCGCAGGGCGCTAGCCGTATATGCCTTGGCCTTGGAGCAGGGCGTGGACAAATTTCTTCAGGGGCCCGTGATCAAGCCGGTATTCCGGCAATTTAACTGATGAACACTGCAGCAAACAGTAGCGACTTCCGGCTCGACGGGAAGGTTATCGTGATGACGGGGGCTGCCGGGATTCTGGGTAAGCAGGCCGTCGCTCGATTCATAGAAGCTGGCGCCCGAGTCTGCGCTCTGGACGTTTCCGAAGAGGCCCTAGAAAAGCTGGGGCCGATTCACGACCAACTGATGAAGGTGGCTGCCGACGTGGCCCAGCGTAACTCCCTGGTGGCAGTACGTAAGCGCCTTGTTGAGTTATGGGGTGAGGCCGACGTGCTGTTCAACAACGCTGCGACTAAGAGCGAGAATTTCTTCGCACCATTTGAGGATTTTCCGCTTGAGGACTGGAATGCTGTGATGGCGGTCAACTTGACAGGAGCCATGTTGGCTTCTCAGGTGTTTGGTACCCCAATGGCCGAGAGGCAAGGCGGGGTCATTGTCAACACACTGTCGATCTACGGCATTGTGGCGCCTGACCAGCGTATTTACGAAGGTTCTGAGTACTTAGGCCGTCCCATCAACACGCCTGCCATTTATTCAGCCAGCAAGGCGGGGCTCTGGGGGCTCACTAAATATTTGGCGAGCTATTGGGGTGACAGGGGTGTGCGCGTCAATGCGATCACTCCGGGCGGAGTGTTCAGTGGACAGAATGAGGCTTTCGTAAACAACTACTCTCGGCGCGTTCCCTTGGGGCGTATGGCGTCTGAGCGCGACATTGTCAATGCGATGACCTTCCTCGCTAGCGATGCGTCGCAATACATCAGTGGTCACAACCTCGTAGTGGATGGTGGGTGGACAGCATGGTGAGTTCGGGGGTGTTCGTCATTGCCGAAGCTGGTGTCAACCATGATGGCGATGTGGTGCGTGCTCTGTGCCTATGCGATGCGGCCAAGGCTGCTGGCGCTGACGCTGTCAAATTTCAGACGTTTCGCGCTGCTGACCTCGTGGTGCGCGGCGCCCCTGCAGCCGAATACCAAAGCCGCCAGACGGGCGAGCTGGACCAATACGCCATGCTGGAGCGGCTGGAGCTGACAGAAGCAGAGCATGTACAGATCCTGGAGCACTGTAGAACCATTGGAATCGAATTTTTTTCAACCCCCTTCTCTGTACTCGCGGTTGATATGCTTGTCCGCCTGGGCGTTCGGCGACTCAAACTGTCGTCTGGTGAGCTCACGCACCGCCAGTTAGTCGAACACGCAGCGGCAACCCAGTTGCCGCTGCTGATGTCTACAGGCATGGCCACCATGGAGGAGATCACTGAAGCCCTGGTCTGGACCCGCACCGCCCGCGGCCACCTTGATGGCATAGTTTTGATGCACTGCACCTCGGCCTATCCTGCCTCAGACGACGCTCTGAACTTGACGGCGATGGAGCAGATGCGACGCGAACTTGGTGTGCTGATAGGCTATTCGGACCATAGCCTTGGCATAGAAGCCCCATTGGCGGCCGTGGCCCTAGGCGCATGCGTGATCGAAAAACACCTGACGTTGGACCGCAGCTTGCCCGGCCCAGACCATAGCGCTTCGCTGGAGCCAGATGGTTTTTCCGAGATGGTTCGGGGCATACGGCGAGTGGCCGCTATGCGCGGGAACGGTGTGAAGGCGCCTTGTCCGGAAGAGCAGAACACTGCTCGTGTGGCCCGCCGCAGCGTTGTGGCCCTAGAGGACATTGCGGCCGGTGTACCGCTGCGCCTCGAGATGCTAGGTTGTCGGCGCCCGGCCACCGGTATCGCCCCGCGTGATTTGAGTGTGTTAGCGGGGAGGCAACTGCGCCACCCGGTCGCGAGCGGCACCGTGCTGAACTGGTCCGATCTGAGTCCGGAGCCTAGCGCGTGAGTCTTGAGCACATTGCAGCAGTCCGGCGCGTGCTGTACCTCAGCGGCACGCGGGCCGACTTCGGTCTGATGCGCAGTACGCTACAACTTGTCGCTGCCGACCCTGCGTTGGTACTGGGCGTGGCCGTGACTGGCGTCCATCTGAGCGCTACGCACGGACACACGGTGGACGAAATACATGCGGCTGGCCTGCCGGTGGTGGCAGAGCTACCAGTGGATGTGCTCACGCGCACCCCTGCGAGTATGTCCGCGGCCGTGGCGCATTGCTTGCAAGGTATGGCGGCGCTATTGGAAAAGCATCGACCTGACGTTCTGTTGTTGTTGGGTGATCGGGGAGAGATGTTGGCCGGTGCTATTGCAGCTCTGAATCAGGGGGTTGCTACTGTTCACATCCACGGCGGTGAGCGTTCTGGTACGGTCGATGAGCCAATGCGTCACGCCATCAGCAAACTCAGCAGCTACCATCTGGTTGCTACCGAAGCGTCGCGAGACCGCTTGGTGTGTATGGGCGAAATGCCGGAGCGTATCCATGTGGTGGGTGCACCGGGACTCGACGGTCTGGTGGACCTGGCTTCAGGCACGCGCGAGGAGGCCCTGGCAGCGCTGGATATGCCTAGCGCTCAGCCGTTTATCCTGGTGGTGTTTCATCCAGTGGTTCAGCAGGCAAACTTTGCGTATGAACAGGCGCGGGCTTTGTTGGACGCGCTAAATTTGCAAGGCTGTCCTGTACTGTGGGTGGAGCCTAATGCCGATGCCGGTGCACTGGGTGTGCTGCAGGCACTCGACGAAGGATCTCTCCCCACTGGCTCGCGACGCATCCCGCACCTGAATCGTGGTCTATTCGCCAAAGCGATGCGCCATGCGGCAGTAATGATGGGCAACTCTTCGTCGGGCATCATCGAAGCGGCAAGTTTTGGTACCCCGGTCATCAATATTGGTGACCGGCAGAGGCTGCGCGAACGTAACGTCAATACTGTGGATGTGCCCGCCGATGCTGTAGCCCTGAGCATGGCCTTGCAACAGGCCTTGGCCCGCGAGCGCTACCCGTGCGAAAACCGCTATGGAGATGGGCAGTCGAGTGCTCGGATCGCAGAACTGCTGGCGCGGCTTCCTCTGACACTTTCGGTGCTGGAAAAAACTAATGCCTATTGAAGCTTCCCAGTCCCCATCGTTGCTGATTTTTGGTGCAGGTGGACACGGGCGTGTTGTCGCAGATGCCCTGCAACAAGCGCATGCTGACTGGGCATTGGTCGCGTCTGATCGAAATGATCAACTGTGCAGGGGGGAGTTGCTGCCAGGCATTCCGCTGGCGGCGTTGTCCTCCTTGGAGTCCCAGGGTGGTGCTTTACACGTAGCTATCGGGGACAACCGCGCGCGTGAAAATGAGAGCTTGTTACTCGGTCTTCGTCAGCTAGTCTCGGTGATCCACCCAAGGGCCAGTGTCTCGCCGCACGCGAGAGTTGGGGAGGGCTGCTTTGTGGCGGCCCAGGCGGTGATTGCGCCTGGCGTGGTGCTAGCGCGCAGCGTCATCGTTAACCACTGTGCAGTGGTGGATCACGACTGCAAAGTGGGTGCGTTCACCCATATTGCACCCGGCGCTGTGCTTGGGGGAGGTGCGCATGTCGGTTCGCGGGTCTTGATCGGATCCGGTGCTGTGGTGCTACCCGGGCGACTGATCTGCGACGATGCAGTGATCGGATCTGGCGCAGTGGTGCACCACGACATTCAACAGGCCGGCACCTATGTTGGTGTTCCGGCCAGGAGCATTTCATGAATCAGGCAGAGTTCAACGCCCTGTGCGTTGCACCCAGTTGCACCCTGCGGGAAGCGCTGCTGCGGCTGGACACCACGGCCAAAGGCTTTTTGATGGTGCTCAGAGAAGACGGTCAGTTGGTGCGCACTTTGACTGATGGTGATCTGCGACGCGCTCGCTTGGACGGTCACGGCGATTGTGTCTTGGTTGGTGAGTTGCCGATGCTACCCCCAACAGTGGTACGTGAGGACGCTACTGCCGCGTTTGTGCTCGAATTGATGGATTGCCACCAGATTGATCACATTCCAGTGCTGAACGAGCTGGACCAACCGGTGGATGTGGTATTCCGGCGGGAGTTGTCTCAGCGCATCTGGCTTTCCTCGCCCCATTTGGGTGAAGAGGAAACTGCCTTTGTCGAAGAGGCCTTCCGCACCAACTGGATCGCTCCACTCGGCCCGCACGTGGATGCGTTTGAGCGTGAACTCGCTATGCATGTGGGCGTGGGCCACGCCGCAGCCCTGAGCTCTGGTACGGCGGCCATCCACCTTGGCCTCTTGTTGCTGGGCGTACAGCCAGGAGACACTGTTTTCTGTTCTTCATTGACCTTCGTAGCCAGCTGTAATCCCATCCTCTATTGCAACGCACTGCCGGTCTTCATCGACTCGGAGCCGGATACCTGGAACATGTCTCCGCGGGCACTGGAGAGAGCTTTTGAAGCGGCACGCCGGGAGAACCGCCTTCCTCGCTGTGTGGTCCTTGTCAACCTTTATGGTCAGAGCGCTGACATGGAGGCGCTGCTGCCCATTTGCGAGCGTTACAACGTGCCCGTGCTCGAAGATGCGGCGGAGTCTTTGGGGGCCCGGCACAAGGGGCGCGCCAGCGGCAGCTTCGGCCAGTTAGCGGTGTACTCGTTCAATGGTAACAAGATCATCACCACATCGGGCGGTGGCATGCTAGTGTCCAACGACGCTACGCTCATAGCACGAGCGAGGAAGCTTTCTACCCAGGCGCGCGAGGTGGCACCCCATTACGAGCATGAGGAGGTGGGCTTTAACTACCGCATGAGCAACGTACTCGCGGGCATTGGACGTGGACAGCTCCGTGTCCTGGATGAGCGTGTTCAGCAGCGTCGGCGCGTCTTCGAGCGATACCAGCAAGCACTGGCCGATATCCCCTTCCTTCGTTGGATGCCTGAGCCGAAGGGTTGTCTCTCAACCCGTTGGCTCACGTGCTTCACGCTCGAGGGCGAAGGTGCCACTGCTCAATGCAGGGCTCTCATGCGGTTGATGGAGCGACATTCAATTGAAGTGCGGCCCGTGTGGAAGCCCATGCACCTGCAGCCGTTGTTCAGGAATGCTCCTTATTTTCCCCATGCTGATGGGGTGGATGTTTCTCGCCAGTTGTTTGAAACTGGCTTATGCCTGCCATCGGGATCCAATTTGTCTGAAGCGCAGCAGGATCGGGTAATTGCTCATTTGCGCCGTGTCTTAACGTCGTCTTTGGATACTCGTGCGCTGGCATAAGAACAATCTGCTGGCATTTGTATTGGACTTGGCACTGGTCGCATTCGGCTGGTGGCTTACCTTCTGGCTGCGCTTCAACTTGGATGTACCCGATGAATTCCAGGCCATGATGGTTGACACCCTGCCATGGCCGTTGCTCGGGTTTGGTACGAGTCTGCTGGTATGGGGGGTGTACCGCCACATCTGGCGCTATACCAGCGTGGCCGAACTCACGCGCCTTGTATATGGCGTGGTGTTCGCCGGTTTGTTGTCTGCGTCTGCAGTGCTGATGCTGCGAGTCGGGTCTTTCCCGCGCTCGGTGCTGCTGTTGCATCCCATGTTGGTGTTGCTGCTTCTGGGCGGTGCCCGCATCAGCGCCCGACTGTTGCTGGTCAACCGTGGGCAAAGTGCACCTACCGGCAAGCCCCTGCTGCTGGTGGGTTCGGTTCAAGACGCAGCAGTGGCACTGCCTGCGTTGCGCGGGACGCGGCTGTGGTCGCCGGTGGGTATCGTCAGTCCCATCGCGGCCGAAAAAGGCCGCAGCCTGCAGGGACTGAGCGTGCTGGGAGGTTTGGGCGACCTCTCCCATATTGCTGCGCGCACCCAAGCGGTAGCCGCCCTTGTGGTCTTGGCCGCAGGGTCTGATGCCCGGCGAGAAGTGCTCATGGGTGCTAGCGAAGCGAGTCTGCCCCTTTTGACAATGCCGCGGCCAGACGAGTGGCTGCGCGCTGAAGATGGTCAACCTAGGCGTATCGAGCTGGAGGATTTGCTGGGTAGAGCGCCCGTGGCGCTGGATGAAAAGGGCCTGTCTGATCTCATTGCCGGAGAGACGGTGCTGGTCACCGGTGCAGGAGGTTCAATTGGATCTGAATTGTGCCGCCAGATTGCGCGCTTTGGTGTTGCGCGGCTTGTGTGTGTTGACGTGTCCGAATACGCCATCTACCAACTGGAGCAAGAGCTACGCAGGGTTCACCCCCAAATGCAAGGCCTTTACTACACCGCCAACGTCCGAGAATATGAGCGATTGCTTGCCATCGCTCAGCTCCACCGACCGACGGTGGTATTTCATGCTGCCGCCTACAAGCATGTTCCCTTGATGGAGTCTTTGAACGAGGTAGAAGCCCTGCGCACCAATGTGTTGGGAACGTTGAATGCTGCTCGCGTCGCCGGCGTTGTCGGAGCTACGCGTTTTGTGCTGATATCCACCGATAAAGCGGTCAACCCGACCAATGTCATGGGTGCGAGTAAACGGCTCGCTGAACTGGTCATGCAGTCGGTTGCTAGCGAATGCGAAAGCACGCGTTTTGTGGCCGTGCGTTTTGGAAACGTGTTGGGTTCCAGTGGCTCGGTTGTTCCGTTGTTTTCTGCGCAGATCGCACGTGGCGGTCCGGTAACAGTCACGCATCCGGACATTGTTCGTTACTTCATGACGATTCCGGAAGCTGCCCAACTGGTTCTGCAGGCTGGTTTGATGGGCCAATCAGGGCAGATTTTTGTGCTGGATATGGGAGAGCCCGTCAAGATCCTTGATCTCGCGAAGATATTGATACGGTTGTCTGGCAAAAACGAGCAGGAAATTCCTGTGGTGTTCACAGGGCTCAGACCCGGAGAGAAACTCTACGAAGAGCTTCTTGCCAATGGCGAAACCACTATTCCGACACCACATCCCAAACTGCACGTGGCCAAAACCAGCTCACCGGGCCGCCTGAACCCGGAGAAGGTCTGCAGCGATATCGAGAGTTTAGGGGTTGCCCCGGCAGCTTCGTCGCTGCGTGCCTGGCTCCAGAGTCTGGTTCCTGAATACTCAGTGCGTTGATTCAGGCTGCGACCTGTGTCTCTCGCGCTACTGCGCGATCCCCGTCCGCTCCAGCACATCCCCCACCAGTTCCAGGCGGACCAGGGGGTTGTCCAGCTCCATCAGCCGCTGTTTCAGCTCCAGTGGCACTGGCAGCAGTTCGCACCATCGGTTCGCCACCCAGCCGCAATCGTTCAGTTGTGCTGCAGTGGGGGTGACCAAGTGGGGTATGTCTGGGTCGCGTACCTGCAGCGTGTGTAAGACCTGCGCCAGTGCAGTTGACGCCTTTTTGAGATCGTCCGGAACCGGCACTGTCAGATCCTGTTCGACGTGATCGACGTCAGCAATCCAGAGGCCGTGCTGCAGGTGATGGCGTTGAGTGATACGAAAACGCTGACTACCACGGCATAACAGGGTGATCAGTCCGGGCTGGGGTGTCTCCAATTGCTCGATGATGGCCAAGGTGCCGACGTCGTTGAAGCGTTCTTTCGGCGCGCCGGCCTGGCGCACTTCATGGCCTTGGGTGAGGGCGACCACGCCGAAGGGTGCACCTGCTTGATGGCACTTGCGCACCATGTCCAGATAGCGCACCTCAAACACCCGCAGGGCCAATACTCCGTCCGGGAACAGGACGGATCCCAGTGGGAAAAGCGGCAGGGACGACAAGGTGAGGGGTGGGGTCATGGGCGTGTGGGTGCCTTCGCCCGCTATCATCCCATGACACCGTTGGCTTTTGCTGTGTACCACTGTTTTTGTCACATCCATGCTCTATCAGATCGCCTCTTTCCTGCTTGATGTTGTTGGCGGCTTGCTGACTGGGGCCTGCCTCTTGCGGCTGTACATGCAGTGGCAGCGGGTGCCGTTCTCCAACCCGGTCGGTGGGTTGGTGTTTGCGTTGACCGACTGGCTGGTCATGCCGCTGCGACGGGTGATCCCCCCTGCTGGGCGTTGGGATGTGTCCAGTCTGGTGGCTGCGATGCTGGTGCAGCTGGTGCAGTACGCGTTGTTGACGTTGCTGCTCGGTGCGGGATCGGCATGGGCGTGGTTGCCCTGGCTGGCCTTGTTTGGGCTGCTGCGCGTGGCGGTCTCGGGGCTGATCGGCCTGCTGATTGTCTATGCCGTCCTGTCCTGGGTACAGGGTGGCCGTTCACCGCTGGCGGATGTGATCGCGCGCCTGTGTGAACCTGTGTTGCGTCCTTTTCGGCGCGTCATTCCGCTGATGGGCGGCTTCGACCTGTCGCCATTGGTGGCGCTGGTGGTGCTGCAGGTTGTGATGATTGTTCTGGGCCATTTGCAGGCCAGTGTGATGCGTTAAGCATCCCAAAGGCCCGATGCGCTAGCCAAATATGCTCTATTTGCTATTTAAAATATAGCAATGGCGTGGTGAGGCCTCACTCAGTCCCCTTTTCGGGGACCGGGTATTTACATCACCGCGTCAGCAGGGAGTCGTTGCAGCATGGCCAAACTGCTGGCCACGGTGTTGCGCAGTTCGCGGCGGTCGCAGATGAAGTCCACCGCGCCTTTGGTTTGCAGGAACTCTGCACGCTGGAAGCCCTCGGGCAGGGTCACACGCACGGTGGATTCGATCACGCGCGGGCCAGCAAAGCCGATCAGCGCCTTGGGCTCGGCAATCACGATGTCGCCCACAAAGGCAAAACCTGCGCTCACGCCACCCATGGTGGGATCGGTGAGCACACTGATGTAGGGCAGGCCCTTCTTGGCCAAGCGGGTGAGGGCGGCATTCGTCTTTGCCATCTGCATGAGCGACAGCAGGCCTTCTTGCATGCGCGCGCCGCCGGTGGCGGTAAAGCAGATGAAGGGTACTTTTTGCTCGATGGCGGTTTCCACGCCACGCACAAAGCGCTCGCCCACCACGGAGCCCATGGAGCCGCCCATGAAGTCGAACTCGAAGCACGCGGCCACCACGTTGATGCTCTTGACGGCACCGCCCATGACGATCAGTGCATCGGTCTCACCCGTGTTCTCCAGGGCCTCCTTCAGGCGCTCGGGGTATTTGCGGCTGTCCTTGAACTTGAGCGCGTCTACGGGCAGGACTTCCTGGCCGATTTCGTAGCGGCCTTCAGCATCCAGAAATGCGTCCAGTCGGGCGCGCGCACCGATGCGGTGGTGGTGGCTGCATTGGGGGCACACATTCTGGTTGTGCTCCAGATCGGCCTTGTAGAGCACCGTCTCGCAGCTCGGGCACTTGATCCACAGGCCTTCGGGCACCTGACGGCGCTCGGTGGGGTCGGTTTGCTGGATTTTGGCGGGCAGAAGTTTTTCGAGCCAGGACATGGTGTTCTCCTCTTCAGTGGCGCGACCTGCTACAAAGCCCGTAGGCGTTTGCGGGGCAGGCCGGGTGTGAATCTGTCGGCGCACCCCGAAGAATGCGCCGGGCTGCATTATGCGACTAGGCGTCCAGGGCCTTGCGGATGCCGCGCAGGAAGTCGATGGTCAGGGGCACCACCTTGGCGTGCTCCTGGTCTTCAATCAACTGGATGATGCGGCTGCCGATGACCACGGCATCGGCCACCTTGCCGATGGCCTGGGCGGTGGCGGCGTCGCGGATGCCGAAGCCCACACCCACCGGGATGGTCACGTGCTGGCGAATACGGGGCAGCATCTGCTCTACGGCCGCCGTGTCCAGCGCGCCTGAGCCGGTCACGCCCTTGAGCGATACGTAGTACACATAGCCGCTGGCCACGCGCGCCACCTGGGCCATGCGCTCGTCCGTGCTGGTAGGGGCCAGCAGGAAGATCAGGTCCATGCCGTGCGCACGCAGACTGTCGGCAAATGCTTCACATTCCTCGGGCGGGTAGTCCACGATGAGCACGCCGTCCACCCCCGCAGCGGCAGAGTCGCGCACAAACGCGCCGTCACCGTGCTTTTGGTCGTAGCGTTCCACGGGGTTGGCATAGCCCATCAACACCACGGGCGTCGTGCTGTTGCGCTTGCGGAACTCGCGCACATGGTCGAGCACCTGCACCATGCCAATGCCCAGGCTGAGGGCTTTCTCGCCCGCCTTCTGGATGACGGGGCCATCGGCCATGGGATCGGAGAAGGGCACGCCCAGCTCGATCACGTCGGCGCCAGCCTCGACCATGCCGTGCATGAGCGCGGGGGTGATGTCTGCGAACGGGAAACCGGCGGTCACATAAGGAATCAGCGCCTTGCGGCCCTGCGTCTGCAGGGCAGAGAAGGTGGATGCGATACGGCTCATTTATTTCACCACCTTGATGGGTTGCTCGCCGCCCTTGACGGACTGCCCCTGGCAGCTGGGTCGGCAGTAAAAATCGGCGCCACTGAGGTCGGCCACGGTGCCGATGTCCTTGTCACCCCGGCCCGATAGGTTGACCAGGATCGATTGGTCAGGGCGCATGGTCTTGGCCAGCTTCATGGCGTAAGCCACGGCATGACTGGATTCGAGCGCGGGGATGATGCCCTCGGTGCGGCACAGGTAGTGGAAGGCATCCAGCGCTTCCTTGTCGGTAATGCCGACGTATTCTGCACGCCCGATTTCCTGCAACCAGGCGTGCTCCGGGCCCACGCCGGGGTAGTCCAGACCCGCGCTGATGCTGTGGGTTTCGGTGATCTGGCCGTTGTCATCCTGCAGGATGAAGGTGCGGTTGCCGTGCAGTACTCCCGCGCTGCCTTTTTGCAGCGATGCTGAGTGTTTGCCCGACTCCAGGCCTTCGCCCGCTGCCTCCACGCCAATGAGACGCGTCTTTTCAAACGGAATGTAAGGGTGGAAGATGCCCATGGCGTTGCTGCCACCGCCCACGCAGGCGATCACGGCATCAGGCTGGCCGCCGAGCACCTTTTGCTCGGTCAGCATGGCGGGCATCTGCTCAATGCACTCCTTGCCGATCACGCTCTGGAAGTCGCGCACCATCATGGGGTAGGGGTGCGGGCCTGCCACGGTGCCGATGATGTAGAAAGTGTTGTCCACATTCGCCACCCAGTCGCGCATGGCGTCGTTCAGTGCATCTTTCAGGGTCTTGCTGCCAGATTCCACGGGCACCACGGTGGCGCCTAGCAGCTTCATGCGGTACACGTTGGGGCTTTGGCGCTTCACGTCCTCGGCGCCCATGTACACCACGCATTCAAGCCCATAGCGGGCGCAAATGGTGGCTGTGGCCACGCCGTGCTGGCCAGCACCGGTTTCGGCGATCACGCGGGGCTTACCCATGCGTTTTGCCAGCATGGCTTGGCCGATCACGTTGTTGATCTTGTGCGCGCCCGTGTGGTTCAGGTCTTCGCGCTTGAGATAAATCTGCGCGCCACCCATTTCGCGGCTGGTGCGCGCGGCATGGTAGATGGGCGAGGGGCGGCCCACGAAATGCTTGAGTTCGTAGTGGAATTCCGCCAGAAATTCAGGGTCGTTCTGGTAGCGCGCGTAGGCCTCGCGCAGCTCCTGGATGGCGTGGGTCAGGGTCTCGCTGACGAAGCTGCCACCATAGGGGCCAAAGTGGCCGGAAGCATCAGGTTGCTGATAGGAGCTCATGGGGATTCTTTGCAAGTTGGGCATCGGCCGCACGCACGGCGGCAACGAAGCGTTGGATTTTTTCGGCGTCCTTGATGCCTTTGATGGGCTTGCCATCGGGGCCGTCGGCTTCGACGCCGGAACTGACATCAACCGCCAGCGAGAGGCCTCGCGGGCGGACTTGCAAAATGCCATCGGTCACGTTTGCAGGCGTGAGTCCACCAGACAAAACGAGGTGAGAGCTGACGCTTGGTGGAAGGAGTGACCAATTGAATGCCTTGCCGCTGCCGCCAAAACCTTCGACATGGGCGTCGAGCAGGATGGCTTGGGCGTGAGAGTAATCGTGTGCGTATTTTACGAGGTCAAACTGTGCCGCTCCGTCGCCGAGGGGAATTCGTGCGGCACGCAGGTAGGGGCGGGCGCCCTGGTGGGTGGCAGCCAGACAATCCTGTGGTGTCTCATCACCATGAAATTGCACGGTAGCGCCGGCAATCATTGCGCTAGCTGCTATCACGTTAGGAGTGGATTCATTCACGAACAGCAGCACGGGCGTGACAAACGGCGGCAGGCGCTGTGCCAACTGCGCGGCCCGCTCAGCGGTGACCGCACGTGGGCTGGGGGCGTAGAGCACAAAGCCCACAGCGTCGGCGCCTGCGGCCACTGCTGCATCCACGTCCTCCTCTCGGGTCAGTCCGCAGATCTTGATGCGGGTGCGTAAGTTGGCAGACGCCTGGAAAGGGGCTTGGAGGCGTTGGCTGACGGTGGGGGCAGTTGTGATCGGTGTGGGGGCCTGGTTCATGGAAGCCAATCATACGCAGCCGTGCGCTGGGGTAGCCCCCAGGCGGCGTCGTAGACAGGCCCTTGAAAGTACAGCCCGTCTGGCGAAAACGTGGGCGCCGCTACCTTGCGGGACCGGGCGGCAAGCACCTGGGCCATCCACTCAGGAGACTGGGCGCCCTGGCCGATAGTGATCAGGCAGCCCATGATGTTGCGGATCATGTGGTGCAAGAAGGCGTTAGCCTCGAATTCGAACCGCCAATAGCAAGGGCTCCAGCCCAGCTCGGGGTGCGGTGTGGTCGCGCCCCGCCGCGCGATATCGATGCGTTGCAAGGTCTTGACGGGGGTCTTGGCCTGGCATGCAGAGGCACGGAACGAGGTGAAGTCATGTTCGCCGACCAGGTAGTCGGCCGCCTGTCGCATGGCGTCGTGGTCCAGCGGGTGAAACACCCAGCCCACCCGCCCGGCATCCACGCTGGGCCGTACTGGCGACTGCAGCAGTACATAGGCATAACGCCGGGCCACGGCGCTGGCACGTGCATGAAAGTTGTCTGGGACGGTCTGAGCCCATTGCACCGCAATGTCGGATGGCAGGAAGGTGTTGGTACCACGGACCCAGGACGCAGCAGGGCGGTCCAGCGGGGTGTCAAAGTGCACCACCTGCATCAGGCCATGTACACCCGCATCGGTCCGGCCCGCACAGAGGGTGCTGACCGGATGTGTAGCAAAGCGGCCCAGAGCCGCTTCGAGTTTGTCTTGAACGGTGTTGCCAGACAGCTGACTTTGCCAGCCACTGTAGGCTTGGCCGTTGTAACTGACACCCAACGCCACCCGGGTCACGGGGCGGCCTGGAGGGGTGCTGGGGCCTGAATCAGCGGAGGGGCCGAGCGGCATCAGCCCAGTTCGGCCAGCATGCGCTGGGCGCGGGTCTTGAGGGCGCCGCTGGACTCCGCCACGACCTCTTCAATCAGCGTGCGAGCTCCGTCGGTATCGCCAATGGCGTTGAACTCTTCCGCTAGCGCGAGCTTGGTGGCCAGCGGGTCGTCCTGCGCTGCGGCCGATCCATCATCAGTGAAATCCGGTGCGGGAGCCGCTGGGGCCTTGGCGGCGGGAGCTGCCATGGGCTTCGAGGGGGCGTTCAGGTCCAGCGACAGGTCGCCCAGATCAAACTCCATAGGGCCGGAGTCTTGGGGCTCGCCATGGAGTGGCATGGGGCCGGACGGCGCCATGGTCAGGTCGTCGCTGTTGGGGAAGTCCAGATTGGCCACTGGAGGCGGCGCCATCATGGGACTCGGAGCGGTTTCCTGACTGCTCCACGCGGCCGTGGGCTCGTCGGGGATGCTGGGCAGATCCAACTCGGGGCGCAGCGTCTGTGGTTCGCTGGCTTCACTGCGGTTGTTGGCCGCAGCAGCCGCAGCGGCCGCAGCAAAACCACCGGCTGCAGCAGGGGGGGCGTCCGTCAGCGCGTCATCGGGCAGGTCCAGATCCAGGTCGAGGTCCAAGTCTGGTGGCAGGGCTGCGGCAGGGCTGCCTGCACCAGTGAAGGTGCTGGGGAACCCGCCCGGTGGCACGGAAGGCGATTCATCCTCGGCCATTCCGGGGCGGCCGCCAGGTTGGTACAGGCGGTTTTCGGGCTCCAGGTCGCGCCCGAGTTCGGCAATGCGGTTCCAGTCAGGCCCTTCGCCCTGGGTCAGCTTGAACACTTCACCCGCGACGGCCTCCAGGGCTTTGCGGTCCTGGCGCTTGGCGTAGATTTCACCCAGCTTGACGTGCACCGAAACACGGCCTGGGTTGTGGCGCACGGCTTCTTTCAGGATTTCTTCGGCCTGGAGATCGCGGCCGTAGGCCAGATACACGTCGGCTTCTGCCACAGGGTCCACGTCGCCGCCAGCATCCAACTGGCTGGGTGAATACGCCATGGACGAGCCGGTGGTCATGTCACTGTTGGCGGTGTCTACACGCTGGCCGCCGCTGGCTCCGAAGAACGAGTCGGGTTGAATGCGACTTTCCAGGAAGGAGCTGTCCACCCCACCGTTCTGGCGACGGCGCTGGACCAGGCGGTAAGCGCCAAATCCGAGCAGGCCAGCAATCAGGATGCCGCCGCCGATGGGCAGCAGCGGGTCGTCCATGAGGGTGGACAAGAAACTGGGCTCCTCTACGGGGGTAGGAGCAGGATTGGGTGTGGGCGCTGGCTTGGGGGCAGGTGCTGGTGCAGACGCCTCTGTGGCGGGTACCGATGCGGCCACTTCGGCTGCCACTGCGGTGTCTGGCGGGGTGCTGGCTGCCGCTACGGGGGCGGATGCTGGGGCTTCGGGCGCAGGCGGCGCGCTCGGTGTTGCAGGAACGGCAGGGGCCTGCACGGTCACACCTGCAGGTGCGCTGGCCGCACTCGCGGCGGCGGGCGCAGGGCTGTTTCCGGCAGCTGCAGATGCTGCGCTCAGCTTGTTCAGGTCGGTGATGTTCTTGGACAACTCCGCCATCCGTGTGGCTGCTTCATTGGCCTGTTTGTCCTTGGCGACCTGTTCTTCGGCCGCCTTCTGACCCTTGACAGCCCCCTTGGACAGGGTCAGCTTGTCGGGTGCCGCAGTCGCGGGTTTTTTGTCTTCGACGCGCGTCTGGACGGTGCCAGAGGCAGAGCGCTGCGCCGCTGCCACTTCAGTCGAAGGGGCTGCACCCGCGAGCTTGCGGCGGAAGTCGTTGAAGTCCCGGGCCTGCGCGGCCAGGATCTGACGTGCCTCGGGGGCTGGGGTGGCTTGCGCCGTGCCTTGGTCGGGCATCTGCAGCACAGCACCAGCCTTCAGGCGGTTGACGTTGCCCTGGATGAACGCGTCCGGGTTGGCGCGCATCATGGCGACCAGCATCTGATCGAGTGAGACGCCTGCCGGCTTGTAAGCGTTCGCAAGTCGACCGGCGGTATCTCCTGCCTGCACTGTGACGCCATCTGCGGGTGCGGGGCGTGGAGCCGCAGCGCGAGGTGCGGCTGGAGCGGCGGCCGGCTCGCTGGCGCGGGCTGTTGCAGCAGGTCGCGTCGCAGGCACCTGGGGCGCCGCTGGTGCAGAAATCTGGGGGGCTGCTGTGACGGCAGGCGCTGTACGGCGCATGCTTGGTGGGTCAAACAGCATGGTGTAGCTGCGAACGAGGCGGCCCGAGCCCCAGTTGGCATCCAGCACCAGGTCCAGGAAGGGCTCGTTCACAGGCCGGTCGCTTGACAGGCGCAACACGGCGGTGCCGTCGGCTCGGCGCTGCAGCTGAATCTGCAGGTTGTTCATGGTCTGCGTGTATTCCATGCCCTGGGCACGGAAGACCTCAGGTGTGGCCGTAGTGGCACGCAGCGAGTCCGCTTCGGCGGGGGTGATCTGTGGCAGATCGATTTCAGCGCGCAGCGGCTCGCCCAAGGCAGACTGCACGGTGATGCGGCCCAGTGCCAGCGCAGACGCGTCGCTGGTGTAGAAACCAGCGCAAGCCACGGCCGCAGCCGCCAGGACAGAAAATTTCCAACGATGCATGTTTGCCAACAACTGATTAGGATTTTTTGCGGCTCGGACGAGCGGTGCTTTTGTTCTCATGGTCTGATCCCCGCCCCGGCGCGTGAAAATATGTAAAAAGCACCATAGCATCAATGTTTTGCACTGACAAGCTGAGGTGGCTCCGAAGCTTTGAGTGGGGTCCTGGCGCCCCAAATTGGGGTGTGCAGATGTTGCCAATTGCCAACGCCACGTAACCGAGTGTGTCGATGTCTCAGGCGCAAAAAAGCGCGCGCAAGAGGGCTTGCGCGCGCTTATGGGGTGGGGCGTTCAGGCGTTGAGCAGGATGCGCAGCATGCGGCGCAGTGGCTCTGCGGCCCCCCACAGCAGCTGGTCGCCGATGGTGAAGGCGCCGACGTACTCAGGTCCCATGGCCAGCTTGCGGATACGACCCACAGGGATGGTCATGGTGCCGGTCACGGCCACGGGGGTCAGGTCCTTGATGGTGGCTTCGCGGGTGTTGGGTACCACTTTCACCCACTCGTTGTCGGCTGCGATCATGGCCTCGAGGTCGGCCACGGGCACGTCCTTCTTGAGCTTGAAGGTCAGGGCCTGGCTGTGGCAGCGCATGGCACCCACGCGCACGCAGAAGCCGTCCACGGGAATGGCCGCAGAGCTGAAGCCCTCGCCCAGCCCAAGGATCTTGTTGGTTTCGGCCATGCCCTTCCATTCTTCCTTGGATTGGCCGTTGCCCAGGTCCTTGTCGATCCAGGGGATCAATGAGCCGCCCAGAGGCACGCCGAAGTTGGCGGTTTCGGCACCGGTCAGGGCGCGCTGCTTGGCGATGACTTTGCGGTCGATTTCCAGAATGGCGCTCTTGGGGTCGTCGAGCAGGGCCTTCACTTCGGCGTTGAGCGTGCCGTATTGGGTTAGCAATTCGCGCATGTGCTGCGCGCCGCCGCCCGATGCAGCCTGGTAGGTCTGGGTGCTCATCCACTCGACCAGACCGGCCTTGTACAGCGCGCCCACGCCCATCAGCATGCAGCTCACGGTGCAGTTGCCGCCCACCCAGTTCTTGCCGCCGTTGGCCAGCGCGTCCTTGATGACGGGCATGTTGACGGGGTCAAGGATGATGACCGCGTCTTTTTCCATGCGCAGGGTGGAAGCGGCGTCAATCCAGTGGCCGTTCCAGCCCGCAGTGCGCAGCTTGGGGAAGACTTCAGTGGTGTAGTCGCCGCCTTGTGCGGTGATGATGATGTCGCAGCGCTTCAAGGCGTCGATGTTGAAGGCGTCTTGCAGTGTGGTTTCGTTCTTGGCCTGCGTGGGGGCTTTGCCGCCTGCGTTGGATGTCGAGAAGAACAACGGCTCAATCAGGTCGAAGTCTTTTTCCTCGACCATGCGGTCCATCAACACCGAGCCGACCATGCCGCGCCAGCCGACCAAACCTACCAACTTGCTCATTTCAACGCCCCTTTCAGATTTAGAAACAGTGCCAGACCAGACTGTTTGCCCCGGCTCGTCTGGCCGGGAGAGGGCGCACGACGGTACCGGAGCTGGATCAGCCCTTAATAATGGTCGTGGTTTTGGTGGTGATTGCGCGCGCGGCCACGCCTGCCAGGGCGGCAGTAGCGGTGTTCAGGTTGAACGGGCGGGCGGCAAACATGCGATCGATTGTACTGGATCGTGGCTTGCACGGGGCTTGCACGGGGCTTGCAGCGTTGCGGGAACGCCATGGTCCGCTTTGCAACAGTGCCACTGGAGGGCTGGATGGGTGTGCGAGTCGGTCCACGCCCATAAAAAAAGGCGATCACAGAGGATCGCCTTTTGTGGATGCCACGCGCCGCCGCTGTGGAAGGCTCGAAGGGCTGGGGGGGGTTACGCCTTCAGCGCCTTCACCACGGCGTCGCCCATCTGCGCCGTGCCCACCTTGGTCGTGCCTTCGCTGTAGATGTCGGGCGTGCGCAGGCCTTGGGCCAGCACCTTTTGCACGGCGGCTTCGATGCGCTGGGCGGCGGCTTCCTGGTTCAGGCTGAAGCGCAGCATCATCGCTGCCGAGAGGATGGTGGCCAGCGGGTTGGCCACGCCCTTGCCGGCGATGTCGGGGGCGCTGCCGTGGCTGGGCTCGTACAGGCCCTGGTTGCTGCTGTTGAGCGAGGCCGAGGGAAGCATGCCGATGGAGCCGGTGAGCATGGAGGCTTCGTCGCTCAGGATGTCGCCGAACATGTTGCCCGTGACCACCACGTCAAACGCCTTGGGGGCCTTGACCAGTTGCATGGCCGCGTTGTCCACGTACATGTGCTGGAGTTCCACGTCTGGGTACTGCTGGCCCACCTCGGTCATGACGTCCTTCCAGAACTGGAAGGTTTCCAGCACGTTGGCCTTGTCCACGCTGGTGACCTTCTTGTTGCGCTTGCGCGCGGCCTGGAAGGCGACGTGGGCGATGCGCTCGATCTCGGGGCGGCTGTAGCGCATGGTGTCAAACGCTTCTTCGGCGCCTGGGAAGTGGCCGTCAGTGGCCACGCGGCGGCCGCGCGGCTGGCCGAAGTAGATGTCGCCCGTCAGCTCGCGGATGATGAGGATATCGAGGCCCGCAATCAGCTCGGGCTTGAGGCTCGATGCGCCTACCAGTTGCTCGTAGCAGATGGCGGGGCGGAAGTTGGCGAACAGGCCCAGGTTCTTGCGCAGGCCCAGGATGGCTTGCTCGGGGCGCAGGGGGCGGTCGAGCTTGTCGTACTTCCAGTCGCCCACAGCGCCGAACAGGATGGCGTCGGCTTCCTTGGCGAGCTTGAGTGTGGACTCGGGCAGTGGGTGGCCGTGGGCGTCATACGCCACGCCGCCCACCAGGGCGGATTCCATCTCGAATGGGAGTTCCAGGGCCTCCAGAACCTTGACGGCTTCAGAGACGATTTCGGTGCCAATGCCGTCACCCGGCAGAACTGCGATTTTCATTGAATTTGCTTTGTTTTTGATAGCTGCTAGCGCTTATGAGTAAAGCGCTAGAGGCCAGTCTGACTGATATTTTGGATGCTCGTCCCGTCTCACGACACCATGGTGTGCGCCAGCCAGGGCTTGGTCGCCAGCCGCTGGGCTTCAAAGGCCTTGATCTTGTCGGACTGGCGCAGGGTCAGGCCGATGTCGTCAAACCCGTTGAGCAGGCAGTACTTGCGAAACGCCTGCACGTCGAACGGGATCTCTTCGCCTTGGGGGCGCACGATGACTTGGCGCTCCAGGTCGATGGTGAGCTGGTAGCCTGGGAAGGCCAGCACTTCGTCGAACAACTGGGCCACTGTGGCGTCAGGCAGCACGATGGGCAGCAGGCCGTTCTTGAAGCAGTTGTTGAAGAAGATGTCGGCAAAGCTGGGCGCGATGATGGCGCGAAAGCCGAACTGATCCAAGGCCCAGGGCGCGTGCTCGCGGCTGGAGCCGCAGCCGAAGTTCTTGCGTGCGATCAGGATGCTGGCGCCTTGGTAACGCGGCTGGTTGAGCACGAAGTCGGGGTTGGGCTTGCGGCTGGTGGGGTCCTGGCCCGGCTCGCCGTGGTCCAGGTAGCGCCATTCGTCAAACAGGTTCACCCCAAAGCCGGTCTTCTTGATCGACTTGAGGAACTGCTTGGGAATGATCGCGTCGGTATCGACGTTCTCGCGGTCCATGGGGGCCACAAGGCCCTTGAGCAAGGTGAATTTTTGCATGGCGGTATTAGTTACTTGGCGGCCCGCTCGATGGCGCTGCCTGCTTTGCCAATGTCCTGGCCCACACCCTTGACGGTATTGCAGCCAGCCAGCACAAAGGCCAGGGACAGGGCGATGAGGGTGGCGGTCTTTTTCATGACAAGGCTCCTTCAGGCGGTTGGGGCAGTAGAGAGGACAACGGGCGGATGATGGGATGAGCGTTCGGCTCAGGAAAACTGGCGGATGTCCACGAAGTGGCCATGCACGGCAGCAGCTGCAGCCATGGCGGGGCTCACCAGGTGTGTGCGACCACCAGCACCCTGGCGGCCTTCAAAATTGCGGTTGCTGGTGGAGGCGCAGCGCTCACCGGGCTCCAGGCGGTCGGCGTTCATGGCCAGGCACATGCTGCAGCCGGGCTCGCGCCATTCAAAGCCTGCGGCCTTGAAGATCTGGTCCAGGCCTTCGCGCTCGGCCTGCTCTTTGACGAGGCCCGAGCCAGGCACGACAATGGCCAGCTTCACATTGCTGGCCACCTTGCGGCCCAGGTTCTTGACCACGGCGGCGGCCTCGCGCATGTCTTCGATGCGGCTGTTGGTGCAAGAGCCGATGAACACCTTGTCGATGGTGATGTCGTTGATCGGCTTGCCGGGCTGCAGGCCCATGTAGGTCAGGGCGCGTTCGATAGCGCCGCGCTTGTTGGCGTCCTTTTCCTTGTCCGGGTCGGGCACGCGGGCGTCAATGCCCAGCACCATTTCGGGCGAGGTGCCCCAGGTCACTTGCGGCTGGATGTCGGCCGCGTCGAGCTTGACGACGGTGTCGAACGTGGCGTCGGCATCCGAATGCAGCGTCTTCCAGTAAGCCACAGCCTGGTCCCACTCCACGCCCGTGGGCGACAGGGGGCGGCCCTTGACGTATTCAATAGTCTTGTCGTCCACCGCCACCAGGCCTGCGCGTGCGCCGCCTTCGATGGCCATGTTGCACACGGTCATGCGGCCTTCCATGCTCATTGCGCGGAAGACGGAGCCTGCAAATTCGATGGTGTAGCCCGTGCCACCCGCAGTGCCGATCTTGCCGATGATGGCCAGCACCACGTCCTTGGGCGTGACGCCCTTGGCCAGCGTGCCGTCCACTTGCACCAGCATGTTCTTGGCCTTCTTGGCCAGCAGGGTTTGCGTGGCCATCACGTGCTCGACCTCGGAGGTGCCGATGCCGTGGGCCAGTGCGCCAAACGCGCCGTGCGTGCTGGTGTGGCTGTCGCCGCACACCACGGTCATGCCGGGCAGGGTGGCGCCGTTTTCAGGGCCGATCACGTGAACGATGCCTTGGCGCTTGTGCATGAAGGGGAAGAACGCTGCCGGTGTGATCTGCGCGATGTTGTCGTTCAGCGTGGTGATCTGTTCCTTGCTGATCGGATCGGTGATGCCGTCGTAGCCGTTTTCCCAACCCGTGGTGGGCGTGTTGTGGTCGGCGGTGGCCACGATAGAGCTCATGCGCCAGACCTTGCGGCCCGCCTCGCGGAGGCCTTCGAACGCCTGGGGGCTGGTGACTTCGTGCACCAGATGGCGGTCGATGTAGAGGATGGAGGTGCCGTCCTCTTCGGTGTGGACGACATGCTCGTCCCAGATCTTGTCGTACAGGGTGCGTCCCATGGCGTGGCTTTCTTTCTGCTTTCAGGTGGGTGATTGGATTTTAGTGTCGGGGTCTGGCCGGGGTGCCAGGTGCTCGACCAGCAGTCGTGCGGTGACAGGCAGGGCGTCAAAGTCGCGGGCGACCACCCGCAGTTCGCGGTGGGCCCAGGCATCGGTCAGCGGAATGGCTTGCAGGTTGCCCACGCCGCGCATCAGTTCAAACGCCCGGTCGGGCAGCAGGCCCACGCCCAGGCCGTTGTCGATCATGCGGCACATGGCATCGAGCCCCGTGACCTGGATGCGCTGGCGCAGCGGGCGCCCGGCAGCAGCGGCAGCGGCGCGCATGGCCAGGCTGATGCTGCTGTTGGCATGCAGGCCCACGATGTCCCAGTCCAGGACGTCTTCAAAATTAATAGCATCCAGCGCAGATAAATCATGCGCTCGAGGCACAACCAGCACCAAATTGTCGGCGCGGTAGGGGCGGCTTTGCAGCTCCAGGGCTCCGCCCCCATTCGCCATGCCGATGTTGCAGATGCCCAGGTCGGCGGCTCCCTCTTGCACGGCGTGCACCACATCGCTGGAGAGGTGCTCCTGCAGGTCGATCTTGATCTGGCTGTGCTCGCGCGCAAAGGCGCCCAGATCTTCGGGCAGAAACTGGAAGATGGCGGAGATGTTGGCGTGCATGCGGACATGGCCGCGTACGCCATCGGCGTATTCGCTCAGTTCGCCCTGCATGCGCTCCAGCCCGAACAGCACGGTGCGCGCGTGGTGCAGCAGGCTCTCGCCTGCGGGTGTAAGGGTGACGCCCCGGCTGTGGCGGTAGAGAAGTGCGGTGTCCACCGCAGTTTCCAGGTCCGACAGGCGCTTGCTGACGGCCGATGCCGCAATGAATTCGCGCTCGGCCGCACGGCCGATGCTGCCGAGCTCGCACACCGCCACAAACAGTTGCAGCGAGGTGAGGTCGATACGGCGCGCAAAACTGCGCTCGGAGCTTTTCATGGGGTTTGGGCTTCTCGAAATGAGAAGATTCCCTATTTTCCCCGCATTACTGCCGCTTTGACATCGCGATATGCGATGGCGGCGCTGCCCTTCTGCGCGAGGGTAGAACCGCTGAGGCCCAAAACGCTACCGTGGCTCAGGCGGTGCAGGTGCTACCGTGTTCTGGCACAGTGGCACGCCAGCGAAGCTCATGCTCAATGCGCTGGCGCAGCAGGTCCGAGGCGCCCATTTCGCCGTGCACCACATACACCTGGTCTGGCGCGTGGCCCATGCTGCGCAGCCAGGCGATGAGCTGGTTGCCATCAGCGTGGGCTGACGCAGAGGACAGCCGCACCACCTCGGCGCGCACGGCCACGTCCTGTCCGTGGATGCGGATGGTCTTTTCGCCCTCTGCCAACCGCGCACCACGGGTGCCCGGGGCCTGGTGACCGGTCAGGATGATCATGTTGCGGTGGTCGCCCGCGTGCAGTGCCAGGTGGTGCAGCACGCGCCCCCCGGTGGCCATGCCGCTGGCCGACAGGATGACCATGGGGCCATGCAGCTTGGCCAGCCCCTTGGATTGCTCGGGCGTCTGGATCATGGTCGCACCATGCTCCAGCGCCTGCACCTCGCGGCCGTTCAGGCGGTGTTCCTGCATGTGGTGCTGGAACAGCCCCGTGGTACTGACGGCCATGGGGCTGTCCAGAAACACCTTGAGCGATGCGGGCACCACACCCTGTGCCTTGAGCAGGCCAATCGCGTGCAGCACCACCTGTGCACGCCCCACGGCAAACACCGGCACTACGGCAATGCCGCCACGCGCTGCCAGGCGCTGCAGTGCCGGGCCCAGTTCGTCGAGCAAGCCTTCGGGTGGGTGCTCGCGGTCGCCGTAGGTGGACTCGATGAGCACCGTGTCGGCCTGGGGTGGTGCGTCGGGCGGGTTCATGAGCAGGTCATCGGGCCGGCCCAGGTCGCCCGAGAAAAGAATGCGTCGGCCTCCCACCTCCAGCAGCACGCTGGCGGCGCCCAGGATGTGGCCTGCAGGCGAAAACGTCACGCGCCAGCCGGGCAGGGGCTCGAAAGCCTTGTGAAATGGGTGGCTCTGGAACTGCTTGAGGCAGTGCAGTGCGTCGAGCCGGGTGTACAGGGGCAGTGCGGGGCTGTGGCTGCTGAGCTGGTGGCGGTTGAGGAATGCGGCGTCCTCCTCTTGCAGGTGCCCGCTGTCGGGCAGCAGGATGGTGCACAGGTCACGCGTGCCCGGGGTGCAGTGGATGGCATGGGTGTAGCCGTCGCGCGCCAGCAGGGGCAGGTAGCCGCTGTGGTCCAGATGGGCGTGGGTCAACACCAAGGCGTCGATCTGGTGCGGTGTGACGGGCAGGGGCTGCCAGTTGCGCAGGCGCAGTTGCTTGTAGCCCTGGAACAGGCCGCAATCGACCAGCAGGCTTTCGCCGTTGCAGCGCACCAGGTACTTGGAGCCGGTGACGGTGCCAGAGCCGCCCAGAAAGGTGATGTTGACGTTCATACCGATGCTCCTTGTCCCCATTCTTGCCCTGATTGCGGCCCTCAGGCCGACTGGTGGGCTTTGATGCTACTGCGCAGATCGGCCAGGGCTGCGGCTGGTGGGCGGATTCTTGCCTCAGATCAAGAAATTACCGCTGGCAATGTTTTTCTGTTGCAAATCCCCCGGCCGTACTACAGTGGGCAACCCATCTCCTGATGCCCCGTTCTGGCGGGACCTTTATCCCAAAGGTCAAGGTATGCAACCCAGGTATTCCCGTCACGCGCACAGCGCCTTGCTGGCAGCAGTTTTGCTGACGGGCGGGCCGCAGGTGCGCGCGCAGGCCCTGGACGATCCGCCCGAATGGGCTGACGAGCCTCCTGTGCTGTCGCGATGGCTCGAAGAGGGCTATGACGCCGAAGTGCGGCGCCAGCCGCACCGGGCCGCACAGCGGTACTGCGATGCCGCTCGTTATGGCAGTGTGGAGGCGCAGTACCGCCTGGGCAGCCTGCTGATGAGGGGGCGCGATGTGGTGCCCGACCCAGCAGCAGCCGCCACCTTGCTGGCCCTGGCCGCCCAACGAGGGCACGAAAAGGCGCGCGGCCTCTCCGAGGGGCTGGTGCTGGGCGACCGCCTGCCGGACTGCCTGACCACGGGCGAGGCGCCCCGGCTGGAGGTGCGCGATTCTGCTCAGGAGGTCGTGCCCCAGGAGGTGGTGGACCGCTATGTCAGCAACCTGCCCGACGACAAGCGCCGTCACGCTGAATTGGTGCAGCGGCTCGCGCCTCGTTTCGAGGTGGACCCGCGCCTGGCGCTGGCCATTGTGCGGTCTGAGTCCAACTTTCAGGCGCGGGCGCTGTCGCCCAGGAACGCGCAGGGGCTGATGCAGCTCATCCCCGAGACGGCAGAGCGTTTTGGCGTGCGCGACGTATGGAACCCCGAGCAGAACGTGCGCGGGGGGCTGACCTACCTGCGCTGGTTGTTGGACCGTTTTGGGGGCGATGTGGCACTGGCTTCGGCTGCCTACAACGCGGGCGAGAAAGCGGTAGAACGTCATGGCGGTGTGCCGCCCTACAGCGAGACCAGGGAATACGTGCGCCGCATCCTCGGCTTTTATCGCGCGCCCCAGCACGAGCGGCCGGGCAAGTCCACAGGGCTGGTCCTGCAGCCTGCAGTGCGTATGAAAAAACCGCCCGGGCCATGAAGCTGCGGGCGGTTTTCGCTGAGGGCAGTGGCGGCTGGATCAGCTGAAGAAGTTCTTCAACCGGTCCGTCCAGCTCTCGCCGCTGGGCGAATGGCGCGCTCCGCCCTTCTTGAGGGAATCTTCCAGTTCACGCAGCAGCTTGCGCTGGTGTTCGGTGAGCTTGACGGGCGTCTCGACCGCAATGTGGCAGTACAGGTCACCGGGGTAGCTGGCGCGCACGCCCTTGATGCCCTTGCCGCGCAAGCGGAACTGCTTGCCGGCCTGGGTACCTTCAGGGATGTCGATGGCCGCCTTGCCTTGCAGCGTGGGAACCTCGATCTCGCCGCCCAGCGCTGCCGTGATGAAGCTCACGGGTACCTGGCAGTGCAGGTCGTCGCCATCGCGCTCGAAGATGTCGTGTTTCTTCAACCGGATCTCGATGTACAGGTCGCCCGGTGGGCCGCCGTTGGTGCCGGGTTCGCCGTTGCCGGTGCTACGAATGCGCATGCCGTCGTCGATGCCCGCAGGAATCTTCACTTCCAACGTCTTTTGCTTCTTGAGCTTGCCTTGGCCATGGCAGGTCGTGCAAGGCTCCGGAATGATCTTGCCCGTGCCGCGGCAGTGGGGGCAGGTCTGCTGCACGCTGAAGAAGCCCTGGCGCATCTGCACGGTGCCCGCACCCTGGCAGGTGCCGCAGGTCTTGGCACTGGTGCCGGGCTTGGCGCCACTGCCATGGCAGGTGTCGCAGGTGTCCCAGGACGGGATGCGGATCTGCGCGTCTTTGCCACGGGCTGCTTCTTCGAGCGTGATCTCCATGGCGTAGCTGAGGTCGCTGCCACGGTAGACCTGGCGTCCACCGGCGCCGCGCCCGCGCCCGCCTTGTTGGCCGAACATGTCGCCGAAGATGTCGCCGAAAGCTTCTGCAAAACCGCCAAACCCTTCCGCGCCCGCGCCCCCAGGGCCACGCATGTTGGGGTCTACCCCGGCGTGGCCATACTGGTCGTAGGCAGCGCGCTTTTGTGGGTCGGAGAGCATCTCGTAGGCCTCTTTGGCCTCCTTGAATTTCTCTTCGGCAGGCTTGGCCGCATCGCCCTGATTGCGGTCAGGGTGGTGCTTCATCGCCAGCTTGCGATAGGCCTTCTTGATTTCTTCGTCCGAGGCGTTTTTGGGAACGCCCAGGATTTCGTAAAAGTCTCGTTTGGACATAGTGATTCAGAACCCGGTTGGAACAGGAACGCCGCGCAGCCCCTGACGGGCATTGCGCGGCGGCTCGGGTCAACGGGGGCTCGTTCAGCCCTTCTTGACTTCCTTCACCTCGGCATCGACGACGTTGTCGTCGTCTGCGGGCTTGGCTGACGCACCACCAGCCGATGCGCTTGCGGCCTCTGCACCACCGGCAGCCTGAGCAGCTTGCGCTGCCTGGGATTCGGCGTACATCTTTTCGCCCAGCTTCTGGCTGGCAGCCATCAGCGCCGTGGTCTTTTCGTCAATCGCGGCCTTGTCTTCACCCTTGAGGGCTTCTTCCAAGGCCTTCACGGCTGCGGCGATCGCGTCCTTTTCGCCAGCGTCGAGCTTGTCGCCATGTTCGGCCAAGCTCTTGTTCACGCTGTGCACGGCGGCCTCACCCTGGTTGCGGGCCTGCACCAGCTCCAGCTTCTTCTTGTCGTCGGCCGCATTCAGTTCGGCGTCCTTCACCATCTGCTGGATTTCTTCTTCCGACAGGCCCGAGTTGGCCTTGATGGTGATCTTGTTTTCCTTGCCCGTACCCTTGTCCTTGGCGCCCACGTGCAAGATGCCGTTGGCGTCGATGTCGAACGACACTTCGATCTGCGGAACACCGCGGGCTGCCGGTGGAATGCCTTCCAGGTTGAACTCGCCCAGCAGCTTGTTGCCGGTAGCCATTTCGCGCTCGCCCTGGTAGACCTTGATGGTCACGGCAGGCTGGTTGTCGTCGGCCGTCGAGAAGGTCTGTGCGAACTTCGTCGGGATGGTCGTGTTCTTCGTGATCATCTTGGTCATGACACCGCCCAGGGTTTCGATTCCCAGCGACAGGGGCGTCACGTCCAGCAGCAGCACGTCCTTACGGTCACCCGACAGCACCTGGCCCTGGATGGCGGCGCCCACGGCCACGGCTTCGTCAGGGTTCACGTCCTTGCGGGGGTCCTTGCCGAAGAATTCCTTGACCTTTTCTTGCACTTTGGGCATGCGGGTCATGCCGCCCACCAGGATCACGTCATGGATGTCAGACACCGACACGCCAGCGTCCTTGATGGCCATGCGGCAAGGGGCGATGGTGCGCTCGATCAGCTCTTCCACCAGTTGCTCCAGTTTGGCGCGGGTCAGCTTGATGTTCAGGTGCTTGGGGCCCGATGCATCGGCCGTGATGTAGGGCAGGTTGATGTCTGTCGAGGCCGAGTTCGACAGTTCAATTTTGGCTTTCTCGGCCGCTTCCTTCAGGCGCTGAAGGGCCAGCACGTCATTCTTGAGGTTGACGCCCGACTCTTTCTTGAACTCGTCAATGATGAAGTCGATGATGCGCTGGTCGAAGTCTTCGCCGCCCAGGAAGGTGTCGCCGTTGGTCGACAGCACTTCGAACTGCTTTTCGCCGTCCACATCGGCGATTTCGATGATGGACACGTCGAACGTGCCGCCACCCAGGTCATACACGGCGATCTTGCGGTCGCCCTTTTCCTGCTTGTCCAGACCAAAGGCCAGGGCTGCAGCGGTAGGCTCGTTGATGATGCGCTTGACGTCCAGGCCCGCAATGCGGCCAGCATCCTTGGTGGCCTGGCGCTGGGCGTCGTTGAAGTACGCGGGCACGGTGATGACTGCTTCCGTCACGGGCTCACCCAGGTAGTCTTCGGCCGTCTTCTTCATCTTGCGCAGGATGTCGGCAGACACTTGCTGGGCCGACAGCTTGTTGCCGCGCACTTCGATCCAGGCGTCGCCGTTGTCAGCCGCCACGATCTTGTAGGGCATCAGGTCGATGTCCTTTTGCACTTCTTTTTCGGTGAACTTGCGGCCGATCAGGCGCTTGACGGCGTACAGCGTGTTTTTGGGGTTGGTCACGGCCTGGCGCTTGGCCGAGGCGCCGACGAGGATCTCGCCGTCTTCCTGGTAGGCCACGATGGATGGCGTGGTGCGTGCACCTTCGCTGTTTTCGATCACGCGGGTCGTGTTGCCCTCCATGATGGAGACGCAGCTGTTGGTGGTGCCCAGGTCAATGCCGATGATTCTTCCCATGATTTTCTCCGAATGCTTGAATGGTTTGGATGGCTAGTAACTTGTGGATAACTTGGTTTGGTTCAAGTCTTCCGGTTCGATTTTTTTGCGGCTTACTTGGGCGCCGTCACGGTGACCAGGGCAGGGCGCAACACGCGCTCGGCGATCACATAGCCCTTTTGCAGTACGGCCACCACCGTGTTGGCTTCTTGCTCGGCTGGCACCACGCTGATGGCCTGGTGCTGGTGGGGGTCGAACTTGGCACCTGCGGCGGGGTTGATGGCCACCACCTTGTTGCGCTCCAGCGCGGACGTCAATTGGCGCAGCGTGGCGTCGGCGCCTTCGCGCAGCTGCTGGGGCGTGGCTTCCTTGATGGCCAGGGCGGCGTCCAGGCTGTCGGCCACGGGCAGCAGGCTCTCTGCAAAACTCTCGATGCCGAACTTGCGGGCCTTGGAAACTTCCTCTTCAGCGCGGCGGCGGGCGTTCTCGGCCTCGGCCTTGGCGCGCAGGAACTGGTCGGCCAGATCGGCACTTTTGGCTTTCAGCTCGGCCAGTTCGCCCTGAAGGCGTGCCAGCTCGTCAGAGGCGTGGGCAGCCATGGCGGCTTCGACTTCTTCGGGGGCAGGGGCGCTCGGGGCGGGGGTGGTTTGGCTTTGGTCTGACATGTCAGGATCTGAAGAGGTGAAAAAAACGGTACGCGCGGTATCTGGGGGCTCGCCCGGCTATATCAAGGTCTGCGCCAGGGATATGCCATTGTGTTGGTCACGGTATGGCGCGCGTTGTTGTAACGCATGTCGGCCCAGCTGCCGGTTTTGCAAGTGCCGTGCCTCCGATTGAGAGGCGATCGGCCATAGTCGATGCGGTTTGGAGCAACCGGAGTGTACAAGCGCTAGCTGTCGGGCTATAATCGCAGGCTTTCCCTTGCCACACCACTTCTAGACGCGGTGGGTGGTCTCACCCAAAAGGAGTCTGCATGCGTCATTACGAAATCATTTTGTTGATCCATCCGGATCAAAGCGAACAAGTTCCAGCGATGCTGGAGCGCTACAAGGGCATGATCACCGCTGGCGGTGGCAAGGTGCACCGCGTGGAAGACTGGGGCCGTCGTCAACTGGCGTACCTGATCAACAAGCTGGCCAAGGCTCACTACCTGTGCGTGAACATCGAAGCCGACCAGGCTGTGATGGCTGAACTCGAACATGCCTTCAAGTTCAACGACGCCGTGCTGCGCCACCTGACCGTGCAAAAGAAGAAGGCTGAAACCGGCCCTTCTTCCATGATGAAGACCGTCGAGCGCGAAGAAGCCCGCAAGGCCAGCCAAGCTGAATACGCAGCGGCCGGCGAGCGCTGATCCTTTCTCTTTGGAGTGGAGAACCGCGTCGTCTTGACCGCCTGTATCGCAGAGGCTGAGCCCCTGCGATACACGCCAGCCGGACTGTCTGCCCTCACGCTGCGCCTCGAACACGAGTCCCAGCAAACCGAGGCAGGCCACCCCCGCGAAGTCAAGGCCGCCATGAAGGCCATTGCATTTGGTGCGATGGCTGAGCGACTGGCAAGGCAGAACATCGGAAGTCTCTGGACTTTTCATGGATTTCTGGCCACACCGCGCAATGGCAAGACTGCAGTGCTGCACATCCAGGATATTCAACAAAATTAATTTTCAAGGGGTCCGCAATGGCCACGTTCAAGAAGTTCAACAAAGACAAGCGCCCAAAGCGCAATACCCAGTCCCTGCTGTTCAAGCGCAAGCGCTTTTGCCGCTTCACGGTGACTGGTGTTGAAGAAATCGACTACAAGGATGTCGATACGCTGCGCGATTTCATCGCCGAAAACGGCAAGATCATCCCCGCACGCCTGACTGGCACGCGCGCCATCTTCCAGCGTCAGCTGAACACCGCCATCAAGCGTGCACGCTTCCTGGCACTGGTGCCTTACAGCGACCAGCACAAGATCTAAGGAGCACAACCCATGCAAATCATCCTGCTCGACAAGGTTGTGAACCTCGGCAACCTCGGTGAAATCGTCAAGGTCAAAGACGGCTACGCCCGCAACTTCCTGATCCCCGCTGGCCGCGCCCGTCGCGCCACCGAAGCTGCCAAGGCAGAGTTCGAAGCCAAGCGCGCTGAACTCGAAAAGGCCGCTGCTGCCAAGCTGGCAGAAGCCCAAGCCCAAGGCGAAAAGCTGGCCGGTACCACCGTCAAGCTGACGCAAAAGGCTGGCGTGGACGGTCGTCTGTTTGGTTCCGTGACCAACCACGACATCGCCGAAGAGCTGAACAAGCAAGGTTACAAGGTTGCCAAGTCGCAAATCCGCCTGCCCAACGGCCCGATCAAGGTCGTCAGCGACAGCGCTGTGAGCGTGGCTCTGCACACCGATGTGGTCGTGGAAGTCAACGTATCGGTCTACGGCGAAACCGCCTGATCGTCCGTCAGGACTTTTTGAAAAAGCCGCCTTCGGGCGGCTTTTGTCTTTGTGTGACCTTGGCTTGTACACGGTTGCCCACTGCTTGCCCCCGCCTTATCCACAGACTTGTGCCATGACGCAGCGCCTTGTGGGCGCTAGGATGCCAAGTTCGCTCCGAGGATTCCATGTCTGCCGTTTTCCCCCCCCTTGACGATGGTTTCACGCCCGTACCGGACCGTGAAATTGCCCAGCTGCGTGTGCCGCCGCACTCCATCGAGGCGGAGTCCAGCGTGCTGGGCGGCCTGCTGCTGGACAACAATGCCTGGGACCGTGTGGGCGACCTGCTGGTGGAGAGTCATTTCTACCGCCATGAACACCAGATGATCTACACGGCCATTGGCGCGCTGATCAATGCCAGCAAGCCAGCCGACGTGATCACGGTGTTCGAGCACCTGCAAAACCAGGGCAAGGCGCAGGAGATGGGAGGGCTGGCCTACCTGAACAATCTGGCGCAGTACGTGCCCAGCGCCAGCAACATCCGGCGCTATGCCGAAATCGTTCGCGAGCGCGCCATCCTGCGCAAGCTGGTCACCGCCAGTGACGAAATTTCGACCAATGCGTTCAATCCCCAGGGCAAAACGGTGGAGCGCATCCTGGATGAGGCCGAGGCCAAGATCTTTGCCATTGGCGAAGAGGGCTCGCGCACCAAACAGGGCTTCCAGTCGCTCGACACGCTAGTGATCGACCTGCTCGACCGGGTGCAGGAGATGGCGGACAACCCCGTGGACGTCACGGGCGTGCCTACCGGTTTTGCCGACCTGGACCGCATGACCAGTGGCCTGCAGGCGGGCGACATGGTGGTGCTGGCGGCGCGTCCGTCCATGGGCAAAACCTCGTTCGCGGTGAACATTGCCGAGCACGTAGCGCTCAACGAGGGCTTGCCGGTCGCCATCTTCTCGATGGAAATGGGCGCCGCTCAATTGGCGGTGCGTATCGTGGGCTCGATCGGCCGGGTGAACCAGGGCAACCTGCGCACCGGCAAGCTCACCGACGATGAATGGCCACGCCTGACCGAAGCCATCGAGAAGCTGCGCACGGTGTCGCTGCACATCGACGAAACCCCGGGCCTCACGCCCAGCGAGCTGCGTGCCAACGCGCGCCGTCTGGCGCGCCAGTGCGGCAAGCTGGGCCTGATCGTGGTGGACTACCTGCAACTCATGAGCGGCTCGGGTTCGTCGGGATCGGACAACCGGGCGACGGAGCTGGGCGAAATTTCCCGGGGTTTGAAGATGCTGGCCAAGGAGCTGCAGTGCCCGGTGATCGCGCTGTCTCAGCTCAACCGCTCGGTGGAGCAGCGTACCGACAAGCGCCCCATGATGTCCGACCTGCGCGAATCGGGCGCCATCGAGCAGGACGCGGACATCATCATGTTCATCTACCGCGACGACTACTACAACAAGGACTCCAAGGAGCCCAACGTGGCCGAGGTCATCATCGGCAAACAGCGGAACGGCCCCACGGGCACCGTGAAGCTGTTCTTCCAGAAGAACCAGACGCGCTTTGAGAACCTGGCGATGGGTTCAGGCGACGATTTCTAATAAAAATAGCTGCTAGCGCCGGTTTTATATGCGCTAGCAGCTATTGAATTTATAGCGGACGAGTTCAGGTGCTATGCCTGGCAGCGCCCGTGGTTTCAGTCGCGCAGCATGCGTGGTCGCACTATTGCACTATTTCATCAGTACCCACACCAGCAAACCTGTGCATGCCACTGCCAGCACGCTCACCGCCATGGTGAGCCGTTGCTGGCGTCGGCGTAGCACTTCCACCGCCTGAACCACCTGGGCATTCTGTTCGGCCAGCGACTGGATCAGCACGGCAGATTCTTGCTGCTCCAGCTCCAGCAGTGCCACCCGCTCGCGCAGATGTTCCAGTTGCAAGGCCACGGGAATGGCGGGCTCGCCACCAGCACTTTTGAGTGCACCCGCAGCAGCTTCAGCATTCCCCTTTTGGGTGGTGCCCAGCAGCTTCTTGGCCGCCTGGAGGATCTGGGGCGTCGCCTCGATGACGTCGCCCCAGGGCACCAGTTTCAGTGCTGCAACCCAGCCTGCAGCCAACTCAGAGCACCTCGCTGGCAAAGTCTGCCAGGCGTGAGCGTTCACCACGCGCCAGCGTGATGTGACCGCTGTGCGGCCAGCCCTTGAAGCGGTCCACGGCATAGGTCAGGCCCGAGGAACCTTCGGTGAGGTACGGCGTGTCGATCTGTGCAAGGTTGCCCATGCAGATGATCTTGGTGCCGGGGCCTGCGCGGGTGATCAGCGTCTTCATCTGCTTGGGCGTCAGGTTCTGCGCCTCGTCGATGATGACGTACTTGTTCAGGAAGGTGCGCCCGCGCATGAAGTTCATGCTCTTGATCTTGATGCGGCTGCGGATCAGCTCGTTGGTGGCTGCGCGGCCCCATTCGCCCGCATTCCCGCCGTCGCCCTTGGCCAGGAACTCCAGGTTGTCGTCCAGCGCGCCCATCCAGGGGCCCATCTTTTCCTCCTCGGTGCCGGGCAGGAAGCCGATGTCCTCGCCCACGCTCACGGTGGCGCGGGTCATGATGATTTCGGTGTAGCGGCGGTCGTCCAGCACCTGAGTGAGGCCTGCAGCCAGGGCCAGCAGCGTCTTGCCGGTGCCAGCGGTGCCGGTCAGCGTCACGAAGTCGATCTCGGGATCCATGAGCAGGTTCATGGCGTAGTTCTGCTCGCGGTTGCGTGTGGTCACGCCCCATACCGCGTTCTTGGCAGAACCGTAGTCCTTCAGCGTCTGCAGCACCGCTGTTTTCTCGCGGATTTCGCTCACGCGCGCAAACAGGCTGGGCTCGCCGGGGGCCTCGAAGTACACAAACTGATTGATCATCAGCTGCGGCACGATGGGGCCGCCAATGCGGTAGTAGGTGTGGGCGCCGCTTTGCCAGCTTTCCACGTTTTTGCCGCTCTTGGCCCAGAAGTCGGGGGGCAGGGCCAGCACACCGGCGTACAGCAGGTCGCCGTCTTCCAGCGTCTTGTCGTTCTGGTAGTCCTCGGCGTTCAGGCCCAGGGCGCGCGCCTTGACGCGCATGTTGATGTCCTTGGACACCAGCACCACCTCGCGCGGGGCGTGCAGCTTGCGCAGGGCTTCGACCACACCCAGGATCTGGTTGTCGGCCTTGCCCGGGGGCAGGCTGGTCGGCAGGCTGTAGTCCAGTGGCACCGTCTGGAAGAACAGATGGCCACCCGCAGCGCGCTGGCCGGTGGAGTCGAGCTTGAGGCCCTTGGCCATGTCGGCGCCTTGGGCGGCAGCCAGTGCATCCAGGGTACGGCTGGCCTGGCGGCCATTGCGGGCCACTTCGGTCATGCCCTTCTTGTGGCCGTCCAGTTCTTCCAGCACGATCATCGGCAGGAAGATGTCGTGCTCTTCAAAGCGGAACAGGCTGGTCGGGTCATGCAGGAGCACGTTGGTGTCCAGCACAAAGAGCTTGGTCGGGCCTTGCGATGCGGATTTGCGGCTGCGTGTGGTGGGCGCGGTGGCTGGCGCGGCGCTGACGGTGACGGAAGCAGGGGTACTGGTACTGCGCGCCTTGCGCGTGCCTGTGCTGCGTGCCACAGGGGCAGCGGCGGGTTCGGGTGTGCGGGCGCGGGTCTCGATCTGAACCAGTGGGGCCGTTTCGGGCGCTGCCAGCGACGAGGCCACGCTGTCTGCCTTGCGTCCGGCGCGGGTTGGGGCCGTAGTGGTGCGCTGGGGTGTAGCAACGGCTTCGTTGGCCGAGGTGGTTACTACGCGGGGGCGGGCCGTGACTTCAAAGGCTTCTGGCGCGAGGAGTGCAGCGCGCCGGCTGGGGGCGGGGGGCAGGGGCATGGTGGCAGGGCCTCGGTCGGTAAAGTAGTGACGGATGGGTCAGAAAGCAAAAAGCCGCCTGGAGGCCGAGGCGGCTTTTTGGGTGGGTGCTAACGGTGCAATAACCAGGGGCATTGATCCATTATGCCCACTCCGTGTGTCTTGCCAGGGCAAAACGGGCGGTGTGTCGCGTAGATGCCCCAGAGCCCTTGGATGGATTGCAGTGGGTGCAACTGCCCTTATGTGATCAGGCCGTCAGCTCAGGCGGCCTTTTTCAGGGCCTTAAGGGATTTGACGGTCTTGAGAACTTCGTCCACATGGCCTGGCACCTTGAGGCCGCGCCACTCTTGTACCAGAAGGCCATCGGGACCGATGAGGAAGGTGCTGCGCTCAATGCCCTTGACCTTCTTGCCGTACATGATCTTGTTCTTGACCACGCCGAACATGTGGCACATCTTCTCTTCGGTGTCAGCGATCAGCTCGAAAGGCAGTTCCAGCTTTTCCTTGAAGTCGTCGTGCGACTTCATGTTGTCGCGCGAGACGCCGAACACTGCGGCGCCCGCCTTTACGAAATCCTTGTACTTGTCGCGAAACTGCATGGCCTCCGTGGTGCAGCCCGGCGTGTTGTCCTTGGGATAGAAGTAGAGAACCAGAATTTGGCCAAGGTGGGAGGTGTTGGAGACCTTGATACCACCGGTTGCGTTGGCTTCAAATTCAGGGAGGGGTTTGTTGACAACGATCGCCATATCACTTCAATCTCTCAGGATGTAGTCGTTGGTAAGCCGGGGGAGTGGGTGTGTTATTGCTCTTGGTGGTGCCCCCGACCGCAACCCGTGATTTTACCCTGAAATCGGTTCCCGGCCAAATGTAAGACAGTGTGTCCGGCATGGCGCGGCAGGCACTTTGGCAAGGCTGTGCATAAGTTGCATTCCCGGTGCGTCCGGCTTCCAGGCAGGAGGTGGGCGCGCGTTCAGACTTCCAGAATCAGGGCTGCGACCACGTTGCGCCCTTCGCTGGCCAGGATGTTGTATGTCCGGCAGGCTGCCTGGGTGTCCATGGTCTCCAGCCCGAGTCGCCGCTCGATCAGGGGCGCGAGCCACGCGGGCGGGGGAAAACGGTTGCGCAGACCGCTGCCAAAAATAACCAGTTCGGTTTCCAGCCCGGCCAGCTGGGCAAAATGCTCCGGGGTCAGATCCTCGAAGCGGGTGCATGGCCAGGGCTGGCGCAGGCCCGTCGACCCAATGATGACGCTGTGGGTGATTTTGTCGGCGTCGATGCCGATCCAGCCAGGGCCGTAGCCGCTGATGGTCTGTGCGTTGGAGCGGTCGGGCTGGAATTTCATGGCAGGAAGTGGTGGGCCTTAGGTGCTGCGGGGCTTGGCAGCGGCTCTTGGCTCAAGGGGAGGACTGCGGTTCTGTGGTCAAATTATAGGTTTCGCCTGAGGGCGCCGGCTCCGGCTGCCTCCTGACCCCACCGCACTACTGTCAGCGCATGAAAACCGTCCAAAAATCCGCCAAGCTTGCCAATGTTTGCTACGACATCCGGGGCCCGATCATGGACGCGGCCAAGCAGATGGAGGAGGACGGGCACAAGATCATCAAGCTCAATATCGGCAATCTGGCGGTGTTCGGCTTTGATGCCCCCGAAGAAATCCAGCAGGACATGATCCGCAACCTGCCCAACTCGGCGGGCTACTCGGACAGCAAGGGCATCTTCGCTGCCCGCAAGGCCGTGATGCACGAGACCCAGAAGCAGGGCATCAAGGGAGTTGCGCTGGACGATATCTACCTGGGCAACGGCGCCAGCGAGCTGATCGTGATGGCAACTAACGCGCTGCTAGACACGGGCGATGAGTTGTTGCTGCCATCGCCCGACTACCCGTTGTGGACGGCGGCGGCCAGCCTGTCGGGCGGCACGCCGGTGCACTACCTGTGCGACGAGGCCAATGGCTGGATGCCCGATCTGGATGACATCCGCGCCAAGATCACGCCGCGCACCAAAGGCATCGTGGTCATCAACCCCAACAACCCCACAGGTGCGCTGTATTCTGACGAGCTGCTCAAGGGCATCGTCGCCATCGCCCGCGAACACGGCCTGGTGATCTTTGCGGATGAGGTGTACGACAAGGTGCTGTACGACGGCGCCAAGCACACGGCCATTGGTTCGTTGAGCGAGGATGTGCTCACGCTCACCTTCAACTCGCTGTCCAAGAGCTACCGGTCTTGCGGTTACCGTGCTGGCTGGCTGGTGGTCTCGGGCGACAAGAAGCCTGCCAAGGACTACATCGAGGGCCTGAACATGCTTTCGAACATGCGTCTGTGTGCCAACGTGCCTGGCCAGTGGGCCGTGCAGACGGCGCTGGGTGGCTACCAGAGCATCAACGAACTCGTCTGCGAGGGCGGCCGCCTGCGCAAGCAGCGTGATCTGGCCTATGAACTGATCACGGCCATTCCGGGCGTGACGTGCGTGAAGCCTCAGGCCGCGCTGTATATGTTCCCGCGCCTCGATCCGGCGGTGTATCCCATCGAGGACGACCAGCAGTTTTTCCTTGAGCTGCTGCAGGAAACCAAGGTGATGCTGGTGCAAGGCACAGGTTTCAACTGGTCTGCTCCCGACCATTTCCGCATCGTGTTCCTGCCCCATGAAGACGATCTGCGCGACGCCATTGGTCGCGTTGCACGCTTCCTGGAGCAATACCGCAAGCGAAAGCAGCTCGCCGCGGCACTCGCGGCCTGATCCTTAGCGTTGCCCAAAATACAAGGCGACACGCACCATGCGCAGCCCCACCACTTTCGATCTGGCCCGGCAAGTCGTTGCCTGTGTGCTTGTGGTGACGGGGTTTCACGGCCCCGTGCAGGCTGCCGACAAAGGCAAGGAGCCCGTCAGCTTCCAGCACAATGACTGGGCCCTGCAATGTGACAACACCCGCACTTGCAGAGCCGTGGGCTACCAGTCGGGGAGCGGTGAGTCTGAGCCGGTCTCCCTGCGGCTGACCCGCGATGCGGGGCCTGATACACCGGTGCTGGTGGACCTGCAGGTGTCCACCGAGAAGGCCTCCCCAGACTCACTGCACCTCAAGGTGGGCGCACTGTCGTTGCAGGGACTCAAGGGTGACACACCCCGCGTGCCCGCAGCGCAAGTGCCCCGCCTGCTGCAAGAGCTGCTCAAGAACGAAGAGGCCACCGTGGCCGCTGGTAAGGACCGATGGGTCCTGTCACTGGCAGGGGCCACTGCCGTGCTGCTCAAGATGGACGAGGCCCAGGGCCGGGTCGGCACACCAGGTGCACTGGTGCGCAAGGGTACGAAGCCCGAGGCTTCGGTGCTGTCGCCCTTGCCGGCCCCAGTGTTCAAGGCCGTGATCCCGTTGCCCGCTCGCAAGGCAGATGCCGCGCTGGCCAAGCCGCTGGTCGCTGCGCTGGACCGCGCAAGCACCGAGGGTCATTGCACTGGCGACGATGCCTTCAACCCCGCCAATGTGCAGGTCCATCGCCTGACGGAGCGCAAGGTGCTGCTGTCTGTGCCGTGTGGCATGGGGGCTTACAACTTCAGCAGCCTGCTGTGGGTGGCCAACGACCGCCCTCCCTATATGCCAGAGCCCTTGCAGGACGTGGATGGAGATTTCGATCCGGCCTCGGGCACCGTGCATTCCGCGATGAAGGGCCGTGGCATTGGCGACTGCTGGCGGGTGCGCGAGTGGCAGTTCGACGGCCAGGGCTTTGTACTGAGCGGCGAGTCTGGCGACGGGATGTGCCGTGGCTTTGCGGGTGGTGCCTGGCAGCTGCCGAGCTACGTGACGCGCTGATGGAGCCTTTGCACTACACAACGCCTTCTTTGTCCCTCCCGAATCATTGTTTTTCTTTCTCTTCCCATTGCTATGAAACCCATCCAAGTAGGCCTTCTGGGCATCGGCACCGTCGGCAGCGGCGTGTTCAACGTGTTGCAGCGCAACCAGGACGAGATCAGCCGCCGCGCTGGCCGTGGCATCGAGATCACCATGGTGGCCGACCTGGATGTAGCGCGCGCCAAGGCGGTGGTGGGTGACGGCATCCAGGTCGTCAATGACGCCCGAGCCATCATCGCCAACCCTGATATCGACATCGTGATCGAGCTGATTGGCGGCTACGGCATCGCCCGCGCACTGGTGCTCGAAGCCATCGCGGCGGGCAAGCATGTGGTCACCGCCAACAAGGCCCTGCTGGCCGTGCATGGCACCGAGATTTTTGCCGCCGCATCGGCCAAGGGCGTGATGGTGGCCTTCGAGGCTGCCGTGGCCGGTGGCATCCCCATCATCAAGGCGCTGCGTGAAGGCCTCACGGCCAACCGCATCCAGTGGATTGCCGGCATCATCAACGGCACCACCAACTTCATCTTGTCCGAAATGCGCGACAAGGGCCTGGACTTTGATGTGGTGCTCAAGGAAGCCCAACGCCTGGGTTACGCCGAAGCCGACCCTACCTTCGACATCGAAGGTGTGGATGCCGCGCACAAGGTCACGCTGATGAGCGCCATTGCCTTCGGTATCCCGGTGCAGTTCGACAAGGCCTATGTGGAAGGCATCACCAAGCTGGGCGCGGCCGACATCAGGTACGCCGAGCAGCTCGGTTACCGAATCAAGTTGTTGGGCATCACCAAGCGCGCCGAGAAGGGCGTCGAGTTGCGCGTGCACCCCAGCCTGGTGCCGACCAAGCGCCTCATCGCCAATGTGGAAGGCGCGATGAACGCCGTTGTGGTTCAGGGCGATGCCGTGGGCACCACGCTGTACTACGGCAAGGGCGCGGGTTCCGAGCCCACCGCCAGCGCGGTGATTGCCGACCTGGTGGACATTGCCCGCCTGCACACGGCCGACCCTGAGCACCGCGTGCCGCACCTGGCCTTCCAGCCACAGACGCTGAGCGATGCCATGGACGCGCTGCCCGTGCTGCCCATGAGCGAAGTGGTCACCAGCTACTACCTGCGCCTGCGCGTGGCCGACCAGGCCGGCGTGCTGGCCAAGGTCACGGGCCTGCTGGCCGAGGCTGGCGTGAGCATCGATGCCGTGCTGCAGCGCGAAGCCGACGAAGTCGGAGGCGAAGGATCGACCCAGACCGACCTCATCATTCTGACCCACGACACCCGCGAAGGCACGATGGATGCCGTCATTGCGCAGATGCAGGCACTGCCTACCGTGCTGGCTCCCATCACGCGCATTCGCAAGGAAGAGCTCAACTGATGATGGGCTACGCCGCGCCATGATGCTGCCCCGCCATGCCCACACTGGTTGCCGCCCTGACGCTGTCGGCGCTGCTCAAGATGGCGCATGTCGATTTGCCGCGCTGGCATCTGGCGTTCTGGTTTGGCCTGCTGGTCGCACTGGCCCTGTTCGGGTCCATGTCGCGCACGCAGGCGATCCTCAACGGGGTGGTCAGCTTCGTGGCTGCGTGGCTTTACTTTGTGCTGCTGGAGTACACCGATACCCGCCAGGACCGGGCACTGCACTGGCTCATTCTGATCGGCGGGTTCTTCCTGCTGATCGCCTCGCGTCTCTACATTGACATTCGTGTGTACGGCATCAGCTTTTAGCCAGTTCACAACATTCACAGATACCGACGGGAACCCCTCATGAAGTACCTCAGCACCCGCGGCCATGCAGACCGCAAGCAGTTCTGCGACATTCTGCTCGAAGGCTTGGCGCCCGATGGCGGCCTGTACCTGCCCGAGCACTACCCCCAGGTGGATGACGCCATGCTCACTCGCCTGCGCAAGGCCTACCATGAGCAGGGCTACGCCGAGCTGGCGTTCCAGATCCTGTCGCTGTACATCGACGACATCCCCGCTGCCGATTTGAAGGCACTGTGCGCCAAGACATATACCGCCGAAGTGTTTGGCACGGGCGAGATCGTGCCCCTGCGCCACCTCGAAAACAGCCTTTGGCTCGAAGCCCTGTCCAACGGCCCTACGCTGGCCTTCAAGGACATGGCCATGCAGCTGCTGGGCAACCTGTTCGAGTACGAGCTCAAGCGCCGTGGCGAGCAGCTCAACATCCTGGGCGCGACCAGTGGCGATACCGGCAGTGCCGCCGAATACGCCATGCGCGGCAAAGAGGGCGTTCGTGTCTTCATGACCAGCCCGCACGGCCGCATGAGCGCCTTCCAGCAGGCGCAGATGTTCAGCCTGCAAGATGAGAACATCCACAACATCGCCATCGAAGGCGTTTTCGACGACTGCCAGGACATCGTCAAGGCCGTCTCCAACGACCTGGAGTTCAAGCGCAAGTTCAAGATCGGCACCGTCAACTCCATCAACTGGGCGCGCCTGCTGGCGCAGGTGGTGTACTACTTTGCAGGCTACATCCAGGCCACCGAGACCAATGACCAGAAGGTGAGCTTCACGGTGCCATCGGGCAACTTCGGCAACGTGTGCGCGGGCCATGTGGCGCGCATGATGGGTCTGCCCATTGCCAAGCTGGTGGTGGCCACCAACGAGAACGACGTGCTCGACGAGTTCTTCCGCACCGGCGTGTACCGCGTGCGCAGCAGTGCAGACACGCACGAAACGTCCAGCCCCTCGATGGACATCAGCAAGGCCAGCAACTTCGAGCGTTTCATTTTCGACCTGCTGGGCCGCAACGGCCAACGTACCAAGGCCTTGTTCAGCGCCGCATTGCAAACCTATGGCCGCTTTGACCTGAGCGCAGAGCCGCTGTTTGCCGATGCCGCCACCAAATACGGTTTTGAAAGTGGCAAGAGCACCCACGCCGACCGCCTGGCCACCATCCGCGACAACTATCAGCGCCATGGCGTGACCATCGACACCCACACCGCTGACGGGGTGAAGGTGGCCCTGGAGCACCACCAAGACCCCAACGTGCCGATGATCGTGCTGGAGACGGCGCTGCCCATCAAGTTTGCTGAAACCATTGTGGAAGCGCTGGGCCATGCGCCCGAGCGGCCCGCCAAGTTTGCAGGCATCGAAGACCTGCCCAAGCGTGTACAGGTGATGCCCGCCGACGTGGACCTGGTCAAGGCCTACATCGAACGCCATTGCTCCCCTGCAGCACTGGGGTGAACGGTCGGTACCTGCCTGTCCGCGTGAGCGGCCGGCAGATGCCTGGCGGGCCAGGACAGGGACGTTTTGTGGTCAATATTGCCCCGGGCGCTAGTCTGGTATGCACTTAAAGCTATAAATTACATAGCTAATCAAGGAGCAGTGGATGAAGGTTGTCGGTTTTGCCGGGTTTTCCGGCAGTGGCAAGACCACGCTGGTCGAGCAGTTGATCCCCGCGCTGCGGCTGCGGGGCCTGCGAGTGTCGGTGGTCAAGCATGCTCACCACAGTTTTGATGTGGACCACCCTGGCAAGGACACCTACCGCCACCGCGAGGCGGGGGCTTTCGAGGTGGTCGCGGCATCGGACAAGCGCCTGATGCTGGTGCGCGAGTTCGAGCAGCCCGCCACGCTCAGCGTTCACCACCTGCTGGCCGAGCTGTACCAGGGCGTGGACTGGGTGCTGGTGGAGGGTTTCAAGGACAGCGACCTGCTCAAGATCGAGGTATGGCGAGCACCCGAGCCGGGGCAAGTGGCAAAGCCCGTGCGTTACCCAGAAGACGATTTTGTGGTTGCCGTGGCCACCGACGCCGCCGAGAGCCTGCCGGTCCCCACGCAATTGCCCTTGCTGGACCTGAACGCACCCGACCAGGTGGTGGACTGGCTTATCCAGTACGAGCAGCGCTTTGAATACAACTGGGAACTGCACGGGGGGCTGCTTCCATGCGCCCCGCAATGAAGCCCCTGAAGCCGCTGGACGAAGCGCTGGCGGACCTGCTGGCGCAAGTCCAGCCGTTGCCAGGCGTGGACACCGTCACCACCTTTGATGCCGACGGCCGCGTGCTGGCGCAAAGCTGCGTGTCTGCCTTGCAAGTGCCACCACAGGACAACAGCTCGATGGATGGCTATGCCGTGCGCTGCGCCGATGTAGCTGCGGCGGGGGTGGTGTTGCCTGTGTCGCAGCGCATTCCTGCAGGCAGTGCGGGCGACCCGCTGCGGCCAGGCACGACGGCGCGCATCTTCACTGGCGCGCCAGTGCCTGCAGGCGCCGACGCGATCCTGATGCAGGAAGACTGTGAAGCCCTTGCTGCTACTGATGGCCTGGGGTCAGTGCGTATCAATGCTGTGCCCAAAGTGGGCCAATGGATCCGAAGCGCGGGCGAGGACATCACCCGGGGTGCGGTGGTGCTGTCGGCGGGCACGCGCCTCACCCCTGCAGAACTGGGGCTGGCTGCCAGCATCGGCCAGCACCAGCTGCAGGTTGCGCGCCGCCCGCGCGTGGCGCTGTTCTCCACGGGCGATGAACTGGTCATGCCCGGCGAAGTCCCGCCCGAGCAGATGCGCCCCGGCGCCATCTACAACAGCAACCGCTTCTTTTTGCGTGCCATGCTGATGCGCCTGGGCTGCGAGGTGACCGACTTTGGTATCGTGCCTGACCGGCGCGATGCCACCGTCGACGCCCTGCGCCAAGCCAGCAGCGCACACGACCTGATTCTGACCAGCGGCGGCGTGAGCGTGGGTGAGGAAGACCACATCAAGCCCGCTGTGGAGACGCTGGGCACGCTGGACCTGTGGCAGATCGCGATGAAGCCCGGCAAGCCGTTTGCCTATGGCCGCATTGGCGCCGCCCATTTCATGGGCTTGCCTGGCAATCCTGTGTCGAGCTTTCTGACGTTTGCACTCCTGGTGCGGCCCTTTGTGCTGCGGCTGCAGGGTGTGCAGGACGTGGATCCTCAATCCATCGCTGTTCGTGCTGATTTCATCTGGCCCAAGGCCGATAAACGCCGCGAATTTCTGCGCGTGCGGCACAACGCGGCGGGCGGGCTGGACCTGTTCGACAACCAGAGTTCGGGCGTGCTCACCTCGGCCGCCTGGGGCGATGGGGTGGTGGACAATCCGGCGGGCCAGACGATTGCACCGGGCGATGTGGTGCGGTTCATTGCGTTTTCGGAGTTGCTGGGATGAAGGTTTCTGTGCGCTACTTCGCCTCGATCCGTGAGGCCATTGGGCAAGGCAGCGAGGCGGTCGAAACCGCTGCCATCACGCTGGGTGCCTTGCGTGATGAGCTGATCGCGCGCGGTGGGGACTATGCCAGCAGTCTTGCGCGGGGCCGGGCCGTGCGCATGGCGCTCAATCAGACCTTGAGTGATGAGTCCGCCACCCTGGCCGATGGGGCCGAGGTGGCTTTCTTCCCTCCAGTTACCGGAGGTTGAGCCCGAGCAGGGTTTGCAGGCGCTGCGCCAAGGTGGCAGAGGCCGCCATCATCGGAGCGCGCAATTCATTGCGCATCCAGCCCGCGTGTGCCAATGCGGCCTTCAGCGGCGCTGGGTTGGGCTCAGCGAAGCATGTCTCTATCCACGGCAACAAGGTTTGCCACACGCGGCGGGCCTCGGGCAGGTGACCCGCGCGCAGCAGCTCCATCAGTTCCACAAAACGCGGCGCCTGCCAGTGCGCGCTGGCGGCAATGGCGCCATCGCCGCCCAGGGCCAGGGTGGCGAACATCTGCGCGTCTTCGCCCGCCAGCACCGCCAGACGCCCATCTGCGATCAGCGCCTGGGTCTTGGCTATGTTGCCTCCGCAGTCCTTGATGGCTCGGATACGCGGGTGCTCTGCCAGCGCGAGCAGAGTGTCGGTGGCCAGCGTGGCGCCCGTGCGGTAGGGAATGTCGTAGACGATCAGCGGGGCGGCGCTGGCATCGGCCAAGGTTCGGAACCACTGCAACAAGCCCTCTTGCGACGGGCGGATATAGTGCGGCGCAGGCACCAGCAGCCCTGCCAAGGGGTACTGCGCCAGGGTGTGCACCCATTCCAGCGTGTGGCCCAGGTGGTAGCCAGACAGCCCCATCACCACCGGCAGCCCTTGGGAGGCTCCCAGCGCAGTCTCCAGCACGGCCAGCTGCTCGGCCTTGTCGAGCGCAGCGGCTTCGCCGGTGGAGCCACAGGCCACAAAGCCCGCGATGCCCTGGTCGGCGAGGGTCTTGGTCAGCTTGGTGAGTGCGGGGTGGTCCACGGCGCCGTCGTGAAACGGGGTGACCAGTGGAATCCAGAGACCCCGGAACGGGGTGGGGGAGGCAGAGAATGTGGGCATGCGAAGCATCCTTTCGAGGTTCGACCAAGGGAAGAACCGTCACAGGTGCGCGCGCGAAAAGCCTGGAGTCAAAAAGGGGAGTTTTTGCCAAGGGGTTCCGTCGCTCATCCGGGACGGAACCACACAGCTCCGGTCAGATGAGCTGGGGTTTTTTGGCTTTGACCACGCACTGCAATGCCACCGCAGAAGCGGCGGTCATGGCAAAGAGGGTGTGCGTAGGCATGGGGCGCAGTATAGCGAGACGCCCTCTGTGTTCCAAAGGTGGTCAGCCTGCCAGCGGTGACTGGGCCGCATCGTATGGAGGTTCAGGCTGGGGCGGCACCAGCTCAGGGCATGGCCACACCAGCAGTTCGGCCAGGCGAGTGACGATCCAAGTGGCCTCTGGCACCGACACGCCGGATTCCGCGGTGCACAGTCCGGCGTGGATGCGCCTCAGGATCTCCGCTTCGGAAGGCGCCTGCACGTGGTACAGCGTCTGCGCGTGCTCCACCAGGTGGCCCGCCAGGTCTTCGCACAGCTCGTAGCGGGCGCGCACGCCGTCCGCCTTTTCCGTCAGGCGACCTCGTGCGTCGGTGTACACCGCCATGAAGGAGGGCGGCACGTGGATCTGGTTGTCGTCGTCCATGGGGTGGGTTCAGTCGGGGGTGAACAGCCGCTCGAACCTGGCCTGATCGGAGGCCTGCTCGAAGGTCACCACCTGTCCCATTTTCATGTCCGACAGGCGGCAAGCGCCAAACAGCGTTGTTTTGCCAGCCAGTTCCATCACATCCAGGTCAATGATGGCGTAGGGGTGGGGTACGAAGACCTGGTGCTCGAACACATCGCGGACCGTGTTGCGCGGGGATGGGTAGAGCTTGTAGAGGTCGGTCTGAATCGTTTGTGTGGCCATGGGGCTTTGGGGGCTTGGAAGATCGCGTCCAGGATCGCATGCGGGTACAGTGCGGGCGAATCGTACAGACAAACGTTTTTACCAATCTATGGCACGCAACAAAAGTGAATGGCCCGCCAAGGTGCTGGCGCTGGTCCGGGGCGGCAACCTGCCTGCCGCCATTGCTCAGATCAAGGTGGCACCCACCGTGGGCGACGTTACGCGCCTGCAGGCATTGCTGACCCAATTACCCCCATCGCCCGCACTGGCGCAGCTGAACAAGGTGGTCGAAGAAGAGCGCGCCCTGCTGGCCGCGCCACGGCTGCATCGTTCGCCCTGACGTGCCTTCCTGTCTGAACTCCACACTCCCTGCTGAGAGCTATTTGTCATGACCTTGCCCCGCGTTTCCATCCAGACCGAGGACTTTGACCTGTCCACCGAAATCGCTGCCTTGCGTCGCGAGAACAAGGGTGTGGGTGCTGTCTGCAGCTTTGTAGGCACGGTCCGCGATCGCAACGACGGTGACCTGGTGTCTTCCATGGAGTTGGAGCATTACCCCGGCATGACCGAAAAATCCATCGAAGCCATGGTGGACGAGGCCTTTCGGCGCTTCGATATTTTTGGTGCCCGCGTGATCCATCGCGTGGGACTGCTGCTGCCACTCGACCAGATCGTTCTGGTGGCGGTGACCAGTGCCCACCGGGGACAGAGCTTTCAGGTCTGCGAGTTCTTGATGGACTATCTCAAGACCCAGGCGCCATTCTGGAAAAAGGAACAAACTCCCCAAGGCTCCCGCTGGGTGGATGCCCGGGTGAGCGACGATGCAGCGCTGGCGCGGTGGGGGATCACAGCAGTAAATGCCTGAACTTGGGGGCATCCCCAAGTGGGGCACATAGACTTTCAGGAAAGTGCGAGGCCCCTCAGCCAGCTTGTGGGTGCGTGGTGGCGCGTTGACTCAAGGTTTTTGCGTATACCCCAGGCATGCGCCCGCATTGGCGCGGCCCTTGCACTCCCGATAGAGTCGGCGATCACGATCTGAGCGGCTTTCCTCAGAGGCGCTTCGTTCTTGTTTCACCTTGGTGGATTTTTTCTTTTTGCTGAATTCGCCGTGGACACTTTGGGTTGAATTCTGGCTGGCGGCATGCCCCGCCTCGGGCAGTTGTGCAAGACATAGCGCCAGAGTGAGCCAAAGCAGAGGCGCTGTCCAAGTGCGAAGGGTGGTTTTGGGGGCGAGCTGTTGCAGAAGAGGAAATGGCATGGCGAGTTTTCCGGTGCATTGAGTCGGCTGGAGCGGAGTCTGGTCATCTTAAAGCGCCCTACCGCTGCCCGCGCCGGCGTCTGCATGCGCATCCTGCGATGTGCACCACTGTGAGAATTGCGCGACACTGCCCGCGCCAGGTCGCTCACGATGGGGCTCGTACGGTCGTACAAGCGCAGCGTCAGTGACCGGACTGTGTATGAATCGGGGGTCGGGTTATAATCCGAAGGTTTTGCATGGTGCAAGACGCACGCTCGCGGCCGTTCCAGCTGCTGGCGCAAGTAAAACCATGGTCTTCCGCTTGCGGCAGATCACATTCAAGGAAAAAACATGATCGCATCCTCCATCAAGGCCGAAGTCGTCAAGGCGAACGCCCGTGCTGCCAATGACACTGGTAGCCCAGAAGTGCAAGTGGCCCTGCTGACCGCTCGCATCAACGAACTGACTCCCCACTTCAAGACGCACGCCAAGGACCACCATGGTCGTCGTGGCCTGCTGCGCATGGTGAGCCGTCGTCGCAAGCTGCTGGACTATCTGAAGGCCAAGGACGCTGACCGTTACACCGCGCTGATCGCCAAGTTGGGTCTGCGCAAGTAATTTTCATTGCATGCGAAAACGCCTGGGTTAGTCCGCTAGCTCAGGCGTTTTTTACTTCGGAGTCGCAAAACGGAGCGAAGCTGTGTCATTCCAATGAAGTTGCCGCCATGGATTGGTGCGCAGGTTCCCTGGAATGGCATCGTGTTCTGAATTGCCCTCCAAGACAATCTGGTAGAGCGCTACCAGCTATCAAAATAGGAGCTGAACATGAGTATTTTCAACAAAGTCACCAAGACCTTCCAGTGGGGTGACAAGACCGTCATCATGGAAACGGGCGAGATCGCCCGCCAGGCCTCCGGCGCCGTGCTGGTGAACATTGACGACACCGTGGTGCTGGCCACCGTGGTGGCTTCCAAGTCGGCCAAGCCCGGCCAGGACTTCTTCCCCCTGACGGTGGATTACATCGAGAAGACCTACGCCGCCGGCAAGATCCCTGGCAGCTTCTTCAAGCGCGAAGCCAAGCCCAGCGAGCACGAAACCCTGACCAGCCGCCTGATCGACCGCCCCATCCGTCCGCTGTTCCCCGAAGGTTTCTTCAACGAAGTGCATGTGGTCATCCACACGGTGTCGCTGAACCCCGAAGTGGACGCTGACATCGCAGCGCTGATCGCTACCAGCGCAGCCCTGGCCATCTCGGGCATTCCGTTCAACGGCCCCATCGGTGCCGCACGCGTGGGTTATATCAACGGTGAATACGTGCTCAACCCCGGCCAGACTGCGCGCAAGAACTCGCAGATGGATCTGGTGGTGGCTGGTACCCAAGCCGCAGTGCTGATGGTCGAATCTGAAGCCCAGCAACTGTCCGAAGAAATCATGCTGGGTGCCGTGGTGTTCGGTCACGAGCAGGGCAACGTGGCCATCAACGCCATCCACGAACTGGTGCGCGATGCCGGTAAGCCTGTGTGGCAATGGGAAGCGCCTGCCAAGGACGAAGCCCTCATCTCCAAGGTGGTGGCCCTGGCCGACGACAAGCTGCGCGCTGCTTACCAGATCCGCAACAAGCAAGCACGCACCCAGGCCTGCCGCGAGGCCTACGCCGCTGTGATGGCCGGCCTCAAGGCCGGTGGCGTGGAGTTCGACTCCGTCAAGGTCGAGGGCATGTTGTTCGACATCGAAGCCGGTATCGTGCGCAGCCAGATCCTGGCTGGCGAGCCCCGCATCGACGGCCGCGACACGCGCACTGTGCGTCCCATCGAGATCCGCAACAGCGTGCTGCCCCGTGCCCACGGCTCGGCCCTGTTCACGCGTGGAGAAACCCAGGCGCTGGTCGTGACCACGCTGGGCACCGAGCGCGATGCGCAGCGCATCGATGCGCTGGCCGGTGAGTATGAAGACCGCTTCATGATGCACTACAACATGCCTCCCTTTGCCACTGGCGAAGTGGGCCGCATGGGTTCGACCAAGCGCCGCGAAATCGGCCACGGCCGTCTGGCCAAGCGCGCTCTGGTGGCTGTGCTGCCTACCAAGGAAGAGTTCCCCTACACCATGCGTGTGGTGTCCGAAATCACTGAGTCCAATGGCTCCTCGTCGATGGCTTCTGTCTGCGGCGGCTGCCTATCGCTGATGGACGCTGGCGTGCCTATGAAGGCGCATGTGGCCGGTATTGCCATGGGCCTGATCAAGGACGCCAACCGTTTCGCCGTGCTGACTGACATCCTGGGTGACGAAGATCACCTGGGTGACATGGACTTCAAGGTGGCGGGTACCACTGGCGGTATCACGGCGCTGCAGATGGACATCAAGATTCAGGGCATCACCAAGGAAATCATGCAGGTGGCGCTGGCCCAGGCCAAGGAAGCGCGCATGCACATCCTGGGCAAGATGCAAGAGGCCATGGGTGAAGCCAAGACCGAAGTGTCGAACTTCGCACCCAAGTTGTACACCATGAAGATCAACCCCGAAAAGATCCGTGATGTGATCGGCAAGGGCGGCGCTGTGATCCGCGCGCTGACCGAAGAAACCGGCTGCCAGATCAACATCGAGGAAGATGGCACCATCACCATTGCAGCCACCGACGCTGCCAAGGCCGACGAAGCCAAGAAGCGCATCGAGCAGATCACGGCAGAAGTCGAGATCGGCAAGATCTACGAAGGCCCTGTGACCAAGATCCTTGACTTTGGCGCGCTGATCAACCTGCTGCCCGGCAAGGATGGTCTGCTGCACATCAGCCAGATCGCCCACGAGCGCGTCGAGAAGGTGTCCGACTACTTGACCGAAGGCCAGATCGTGAAGGTCAAGGTCATGGAAACCGATGAAAAGGGCCGCGTGAAGCTGTCCATGAAGGTGCTGGCCGATCGTCCCGCCGGTGGCAGCGACCGTCCTGCGCCCGCAGAGCGTGGTGATCGCGAACCACGCCGCGACCATGGCCGCGATGGCGGACGTCATCCCGCAGAGCAGCAACAGCAGCAGGACTTGCCTGCAGATGGTGCGTCTGCTCAGGTGAACGGCTAAATCGTTGATCTGCTATTGATTTGGTAGCTGCTGGTGCATGTAAATCATGCGCTGGCGGCCTAAATCATCTCAATCCCTCTCCGGTGAAACCCGTTATGCATGCTGTCGAGATCACATCTTTTGGTGGGCCTGAAGTGCTGCGTCTGGGTGAGCGCCCGGTGCCCGTGGCGGGTGCGGGTGAGCTGCTGATCCGCGTTGCGGCCAGTGGCATCAATCGCCCCGATGTCTTGCAACGATTGGGACACTATGCGCCGCCGCCCGGGACCTCCGATCTTCCGGGCTTGGAGGTGGCAGGGGTGGTTGAGTCGGGCGATGCGTCGGCCATGGCGGAGGCGGGTATCCGTGTGGGTGACCGTGTTTGCGCGTTGGTGGCAGGCGGTGGCTATGCGCAGTGGTGTGTGGCGCCGGTTGTGCAGTGTCTGCCGGTGCCTGATGGTTTCAGTGACGTGGAGGCTGCATCACTTCCAGAGACGTTCTTCACGGTGTGGAGCAATGTGTTTGACCGTGCGCGGTTGCAGTCAGGGGAAGCGCTGCTGGTACAGGGCGGTACGAGCGGGATTGGCGTGACCGCCATCCAGCTGGCTCGCGCCTTCGGTGCTACTGTGATTGCCACCGCTGGCAGCGATGACAAGTGTGCGGCTTGCCTGGCACTGGGAGCGCATCACGCCATCAACTACAAGTCGCAGGACTTTGTGGCCGAGGCGAAGCGAATTACCGAGGGGCATGGTGTTGACGTGGTGCTCGACATGGTCGCCGGCGACTATGTCGCTCGCGAGGTGGAATGCCTGGCGGAGGATGGCCGTATCGTCATCATCGCCGTGCAAGGGGGGGTGCAGAGCGGTTTCAATGCAGGTCTGGTGCTGCGCAAGCGGCTCACCATCACGGGGTCTACGTTGCGTCCGCGTCCTGTGGCTTTCAAGGGGGCGATTGCCCGGGCGCTGCGCGAGCGTGTTTGGCCCCTGCTGGCAACGGGCAAGGTGCGCCCGGTCATCCACAGCACGTTTGCTGCCGCGAATGCTGCCCAGGCCCATGCATTGATGGAATCCAACCAGCACATCGGCAAGATTGTTTTGACGTGGTAATCATGAGCAACAAGAAAAAACTCATCGCAGGCAACTGGAAGATGAACGGCAGTCTGGCTGCCAACGAGGCATTGCTGAAGGCGTTGATTGCAGGCGTGGCGGATGTGGCTTGTGATGTGGCCGTCGCAGTGCCCATGCCGTATATGGCGCAGGTACAAGCACTCACGGCAGGCACCACCATTGCGGTGGCGGCACAGGATGTGTCTTGCCATGAGGTGGGCGCCTATACCGGTGAGGTGTCGGTGGCCATGCTGAAGGATTTCGGCGTGCGTTACGCATTAGTGGGGCACTCCGAGCGCCGCCAGTACCACGGCGAGACGGACGTGGTGGTGGCCGAGAAGGCGCAGCGCGCATTGGCGGCGGGTGTAACTCCTGTGGTCTGCGTGGGGGAGACATTGCAAGAGCGCGAGGCAGGGCTCACCGAAGCCGTGGTCAAGCGGCAGCTCGCAGCGGTGATTCATCTCAACGGCCATTGCATCAGCGAGATTGTGGTGGCGTATGAGCCTGTATGGGCGATTGGCACGGGGCGTACTGCATCGCCGGAGCAGGCGCAAGCGGTGCATGGAGTGCTGCGCACCCAGCTTGCTGCGGCGAGCGAGCATGCAGACCGCATTCGGTTGCTGTATGGCGGCAGCATGAATGCCGCCAATGCGGCGCAGTTGCTGGCGCAGCCCGATATCGACGGTGGCCTGGTCGGTGGTGCTTCGCTGAAGGCGCCTGACTTTCTACAAATCATTGCGGCCGCCCGTTGAGGCGGCTGCGAGTCAAACAATTCAATCAGGAGTGAATAGAGAATGAACGTTATCGTGAATGTGATTTTGGCGGTGCAGATGTTGGCGGCCCTGGTCATGATCGGCCTAATCTTGATCCAGCATGGCAAGGGTGCCGACATGGGTGCAGCCTTCGGTAGCGGCAGCTCGGGCAGCCTCTTTGGCGCCAGTGGCAGTGCCAATTTCTTGTCCCGTACCACGGCGGTGTTGGCTGCGGTGTTCTTTGTTTCTACGCTGGCGTTGGCCTACTTTGGCAATGCTCGTCCCGCCAGTTCGGGTAGCGTTCTGGAAACGCCTGCCGCTGCGGTGCCTGCTGGCGCGCCTGCTTCTGAGGCGGTTGTCGTGCCTGCTGTTCCTGCCTCGGGCGCCGCGCAGATCCCGACCAAATAATTGAACTGAATTTCGGCCCAGAGGGCCGAAGCAGGGTTTTTCCGGAGTAGAATTCCGGATTGTCTGGAAAGCCAAAGCCGCAAGGTTCCTCATGCCATCCAGATGCAAAAATCAGCCGTCGTGGTGAAATTGGTAGACACGCTATCTTGAGGGGGTAGTGGCGAAAGCTGTGCGAGTTCGAGTCTCGCCGACGGCACCAAAACAAAGGCCTGCCTGCATGACCCGGCTTGGGTCCTGACGGGCAAGGCCACAGCGGTGAGCACATCCTCAAGATGAACCTCGATCAGTACCTCCCCGTCCTTTTGTTCATCTTGGTCGGCATCGCCGTAGGCGTTGTCCCCCTCGTACTCGGCTACATACTGGGTCCCAATCGCCCGGATGCCGCAAAGAACTCCCCCTACGAATGTGGCTTTGAAGCCTTCGAGGATGCGCGCATGAAATTCGATGTGCGTTACTACCTCGTGGCCATTCTCTTCATTCTGTTCGACCTCGAAATCGCATTCCTTTTCCCGTGGGCGGTGACGCTGCACGAGGTGGGGGTGGCTGGTTTTGTGGCGGTCGTGATTTTCCTGGCCATCCTGGTCGTGGGTTTTGCCTACGAATGGAAAAAGGGTGCCCTGGATTGGGAATGAGCGGACTTCAACAAGGACAATGCAATGATTGAAGGCGTGATGAAGGAAGGCTTCATCACCACGAGCTATGACTCTGTGGTGAATTGGGCCAAGACAGGTTCCTTGTGGCCGATGACGTTTGGTCTGGCCTGCTGTGCTGTCGAGATGATGCACGCTGCGGCTGCCCGGTATGACATTGGCCGTTTTGGTGCGGAAGTATTCCGTGCCAGTCCCCGCCAGTCCGACCTGATGATCGTGGCCGGCACGCTGTGCAACAAGATGGCTCCAGCACTGCGCAAGGTGTACGACCAGATGTCCGAGCCGCGCTGGGTCTTGTCGATGGGTTCGTGTGCCAATGGCGGTGGTTACTACCACTACAGCTATTCGGTGGTGCGCGGTTGTGACCGCATCGTGCCGGTGGATGTCTATGTGCCAGGCTGTCCTCCAACGGCAGAAGCTTTGATCTACGGGATCATCCAGCTGCAGCAGAAGATTCGCCGCACCAACACCATTGCTCGCGTCTGAAGGGTTGATGATGACAGCTGTTGCCATTCGGCCTGAGAGGCTCAAGGACAATATCTCTGCGGCACTGGGTGCCAAAGTGCGCCAGATTTCGGTCGCTCTTGATGAGGTCACCGTGGTGGTCGCTGCTGCGGACTATCTGGATGCGATGCGCTTGTTGCGCGATTCTGAAGGTTGCCGTTTTGAGCAGTTGATCGATTTGTGCGGTGTCGACTATTCTGCGTATGGCGATGCAGTCCACGAGGGTGCCCGCTACTGTGTGGTGTCGCACCTGTTGTCGGTCAGCCTCAACCAGCGGGTGCGCGTCAAGGTGTTCTGCCAGGACGATGATTTCCCGGTCGTTTCCTCGGTAGCTGATTTGTGGAATGCGGCCAACTGGTACGAACGCGAAGCCTTCGATCTGTTTGGCATCGTGTTTGATGGTCATAACGACCTGCGCCGCATTCTCACGGACTACGGATTTATTGGACACCCTTTCCGCAAGGATTTCCCATTGTCCGGTCATGTCGAAATGCGTTACGACGCCGAGCAGCGCCGCGTGGTGTATGAGCCTGTGTCCATCGAGCCGCGTGAAATCACGCCCCGCATCATCCGCGAAGACAAGTACGGAGGCCTGCACTGAGCCGCCCCGCGCCTCATGTGATTCATCATGGCTGAAATCAAGAACTATTCCCTGAACTTTGGTCCGCAGCACCCTGCGGCGCACGGCGTGTTGCGACTGGTGCTGGAGTTGGACGGCGAGGTCGTGCAACGCGCTGACCCGCACATCGGTCTGCTCCATCGCGCCACTGAAAAGCTCGCCGAGCACAAGACCTATATCCAGTCGCTGCCCTACATGGACCGGCTGGACTACGTGTCGATGATGTGCAATGAGCACGCCTACTGTCTGGCCATCGAGAAACTGTTGGGCCTGGAAGTGCCGTTGCGCGCGCAGTACATCCGCGTGATGTTCTCCGAGATCACGCGCTTGCTCAACCATCTGATGTGGCTTGGCTCTCATGGCAATGACTGCGGCAGTTCCACCATTCTGATCTACACCTTCCGCGAGCGGGAAGACCTGTTTGACATGTACGAGGCGGTTTCTGGCGCGCGCATGCATGCGGCCTACTTCCGTCCGGGTGGTGTTTACCGCGATCTGCCTGACAGCATGCCGCAGTACAAGGTCAGCAAGATCAAGAATGCCAAGGCGCTGGAGGCCCTGAACCAGAATCGCCAAGGGTCTCTGCTGGACTTCATTGATGATTTCACCCAGCGTTTCCCGGGCTGTGTGGATGAATACGAAACACTGCTCACTGACAACCGTATCTGGAAGCAGCGTACTGTGGGCATCGGCGTAGTGCCGCCTGAACGGGCCTTGAACCTCGGCATGACCGGGCCTATGCTCCGCGGCTCGGGTATCGCCTGGGACCTGCGCAAGACACAGCCGTACGATGTATACGACCGTGTGGATTTCGATGTGCCGGTGGGCAAGACAGGGGACTGCTACGACCGCTATCTGGTGCGCGTGCAGGAAATGCGCGAGTCCAATCGCATCATCAAGCAATGTGTGGACTGGCTCAGGGCCAATCCTGGTCCGGTGATTACCGACAACCACAAGGTGGCTGCGCCCGCACGTGAATCCATGAAGTCGAACATGGAGGAGCTGATCCACCATTTCAAGCTCTTCACGGAAGGTTTCCACGTGCCAGAAGGGGAAGCCTACGCGGCCGTGGAACACCCCAAGGGCGAGTTCGGCATCTATCTGGTGAGCGATGGCGCTAACAAGCCGTATCGTCTCAAGATCCGCGCGCCAGGTTTTGCGCACTTGGCCACGCTCGACGAAATGGCGCGTGGCCACATGATCGCGGACGCTGTCGCCATCATTGGCACCATGGATATCGTGTTCGGAGAGATTGACCGATGATTACCGAAGCGACCAAGGCGCGGTTTGCGCGCGAAGTGGCCAAGTACCCTGCGGACCAAAAACAGTCTGCGGTGATGGCGTGCTTGTCCATCGTTCAGCAAGAGCAGGGCTATGTCAGCGCTGAGAGCGAAGCAGTGATCGCCGACTATCTGGGCATGGCGCAGATCGCTGTGCACGAAGTCACGACCTTCTACAACATGTACAACCAGCAACCTGTGGGCAAGTACAAGCTCAACGTTTGTACCAACTTGCCTTGCCAGTTGCGCGACGGGCAAAAGGCGCTGAATCATCTCGAAAAGAAGCTGGGTGTCTCGATGGGTGAGACCACGCCTGATGGTCTGTTTACTCTGCAGCAATGCGAATGCCTGGGCGCCTGCGCTGATGCCCCGGTGATGCTGGTGAACGATCGCACGATGTGCAGCTTCATGGACAACGACAAGCTCGACCAGCTTGTCGACGGCCTTCGGGCTTCGGAGGGTCAGTGATGACCACGGCAGCACAAATACTCTCCCAGTTCCAGGCAACGGGCGTTCAGACCTGTTTCCATGACCGTCATATCAATCCGCAGATTTATGCGGACCTGAACGGCAGCAATTGGAGCATCAAGGATTATGAAGCGCGTGGTGGCTATCAGGCGCTCCGTCGCATCCTGGGTAAAGATGGCAGTGACGGTCTCACTCAAGATCAGGTCATTGCCACTGTCAAGGAGTCCGGCCTGCGTGGCCGCGGTGGTGCGGGCTTTCCTACGGGCCTCAAGTGGAGCTTCATGCCCCGCTCCTTCCCAGGTCAGAAGTATTTGGTGTGCAATTCCGACGAAGGCGAGCCTGGTACCTGCAAGGACCGCGACATCCTGCAGTTCAATCCGCATATCGTCATAGAAGGCATGATCATCGCTGCCTACGCGATGGGTATTTCTGTGGGTTACAACTACATCCACGGCGAGATCTTCCAGACCTACGAACGTTTCGAGGCCGCGTTGGAAGAAGCGCGTGCGGCGGGCTACCTGGGTGACAATATCCTGGGTGGCAGTTTCAGTTTTCAGCTGCACGCAGCCCATGGTTTCGGCGCCTACATTTGCGGTGAAGAAACTGCATTGCTCGAATCGCTGGAGGGCAAGAAGGGGCAGCCCCGTTTCAAGCCGCCGTTTCCGGCCAGCTTTGGCCTCTATGGCAAGCCAACCACGATCAACAACACGGAAACCTTTGCTGCTGTGCCGTGGATCATTCGCAATGGCGGCGCGGCGTACCTGGAGTGTGGCAAGCCCAACAACGGCGGCACCAAGATCTTCTCGGTGTCTGGTGACGTAGAGAAGCCTGGCAACTACGAGGTGCCCCTCGGCACGCCATTCGCCAAGCTGCTGGAGTTGGCCGGTGGTGTGCGCAAAGGCCGTCAGCTCAAGGCGGTGATCCCTGGTGGCTCGTCAGCGCCTGTCTTGCCTGCATCCGTCATCATGGAGTGCACGATGGACTATGACTCCATCGCCAAAGCTGGCTCCATGCTGGGGTCGGGCGCAGTGATCGTCATGGACGATTCCCGGAGCATGGTCGAAAGCCTGCTGCGTCTGTCGTATTTCTATTCGCACGAATCCTGCGGCCAATGCACGCCTTGCCGCGAGGGCACAGGTTGGATGTGGCGAGTTATTGATCGTATCCAGCATGGTCAGGGCCGCGAAGGTGATCTTGATTTGCTCAATTCGGTGGCGGACAACATTCAGGGGCGCACCATCTGTGCGTTGGGCGATGCTGCAGCTATGCCGGTGCGCGCCATGATCAAACACTTCCGTCCCGAGTTTGAGGCACTGATCCGGAACAAGGCCCCGCAGGCCGCGACTTCCGTCTGATCGCGAGAGAACATATGGTTGAAATTGAACTGGACGGTCAGAAAGTGGAAGTCGCCGAAGGCTGCATGGTGATGCATGCAGCCGAAAAGGCTGGCACTTACATTCCGCATTTCTGTTACCACAAGAAGCTTTCGATTGCCGCCAACTGCCGCATGTGCCTGGTGGACGTGGAGAAGGCTCCCAAGCCCATGCCTGCCTGTGCCACGCCGGTCACGCAGGGCATGATCGTGCGCACCAAGAGCGACAAAGCCATCAAGGCTCAGCAGTCGGTCATGGAGTTTTTGCTGATCAACCACCCCCTGGACTGCCCCATCTGCGACCAGGGTGGCGAGTGCCAGTTGCAAGACCTGGCCGTGGGCTACGGTGGTTCCTCTTCGCGCTACGAGGAAGAAAAACGCGTGGTGTTCCACAAGGATGTTGGCCCGCTGATCTCCATGGAAGAGATGAGTCGCTGCATCCACTGCACCCGCTGCGTGCGGTTCGGTCAGGAGGTGGCCGGCGTGATGGAACTGGGCATGATCCATCGTGGTGAGCACTCTGAAATCACCACGGTCACCGGCGACACGGTGGACTCGGAGCTGTCGGGCAACATGATCGACATATGCCCCGTGGGTGCATTGACCAGCAAGCCTTTCCGTTACAGCGCCCGTACATGGGAACTGTCGCGCCGCCGTTCCGTCAGCCCGCATGACTCCACCGGTGCTAATCTCATTGTGCAGGTGAAGAACCACAAGGTCATGCGCGTCGTTCCGCTCGAGAACGAGGCTGTGAACGAATGCTGGATCGCCGACCGCGACCGTTTCTCTTACGAATCGCTGAACAGCGACGAGCGCCTGACCCAGCCCATGCTCAAGCAGGGTGGGGTCTGGAAGGAAGTGGACTGGCAGACGGCGCTTGAGTACGTGGCCAATGGCCTTAAGAACATCAAGAGCGACCACGGGGCATCCAGCATCGGCGCGCTCGTGAGTCCGCACAGCACGTTGGAAGAGCTGTACTTGGCCAGCGCCCTGGTGCGTGGCCTTGGTAGCGACAACATCGACTATCGCCTGCGTAACGCCGAGTTTGCTGCTCCTGAAGGCATTCGTTGGCTCGGCACCTCCATCGCCTCGTTGTCCACGCTGCAGCGCGTGCTGGTCGTGGGCTCCAATCTGCGCAAGGACCATCCACTGTTTGCGCAGCGCATCCGCCAAGCGGCCCGTCATGGCTGCCAGGTCAGCGCCATCGCTGACGTGGCCTACGACTGGGCCATGCCTGTGCAGTCGTTCGTCGCCCAGGGCGCGAGCGAATGGGTGTACACGCTCGGACGCATCGCTTCGGCCATCGCCCAGGAAAAGGGCGTTACCGCTCCGCAAGGTGCTGCAGCTGCCGACGATGCTGCGCAGGCCATCGCCCGCTCGCTGCTGGGCGGCGAGCGCAAGGCCGTGTTGCTCGGCAACGGTGCGGCGCACCACGCGCAGGCTACGCAATTGCTGGCCCTGGCCAACTGGATTGGCGAGCAGACGGGTGCATCCGTCGGCTATCTCACGGAAGCGGCCAATACAGTGGGCGCCCAGTTTGTGGGTGCTCATCCTGTGAATGGTGGATTGAATGCGGGTCAGATGCTCTCCGGTGGTTTGAAGGCAGCTTTGCTGCTGAACACCGAGCCGGTTCATGATTCCGCCGCAGGTGCTCAGGCGATAGCCGCCCTTGCTGGCGCAGAGATGGTGGTCACTTTGAGTCCCTTCAAGGCCAACCTGGAGTTCAGTGACGTTCTGTTGCCAATTGCTCCATTTACGGAAACATCGGGCAGCTTTGTAAACGCGGAAGGCCGCATACAGGGCTTCCATGCCGTGGTGCGTCCTCTGGGTGATACCCGTCCCGCATGGAAGGTCCTGCGCGTGCTGGCCAACTTGCTGGGCGTACCGGGATTCGACTTTGAAACCTCGCAGGATGTTCTGGCTCGTGCTACCAATGCCCCGGCAGGCACGGTCACGCAAGTGCCGGCAGCACAACTGTCGAACACCGTGAAGGCTGTGCCTGCTGCGACGACAGCAGCTGGTGAACCTGTGGTGGCTTCTATCTATCAACTCGACGGACTGTTGCGCCGTTCCACGTCGCTGCAGCTGACTGCCGACGCGCGCCTGGCACGTGAAGGAGTGGCCGCATGATCGATGCGATCTACAACGCGGGCCTGAACCTGCTCTCCTTTGGCTGGTGGACCGGTATTGTCTGGCCAGTGCTCTGGATCCTGATCAAGATCGTCTGCATCCTGGCGCCGCTCATGGGCGCTGTGGCATATCTCACTTTGTGGGAGCGCAAGCTGCTGGGCTTCATGCAGGTGCGACATGGCCCCAACCGCGTGGGCCCCATGGGGTTGCTGCAGCCTATTGCTGACGCGCTGAAGCTGCTGACCAAGGAAATCATCCAGCCCACGGCGGCCAGCAAGGGCCTGTTCGTGCTCGGACCTGTCATGGCCATCATGCCCGCCCTGGCTGCCTGGGTGGCGATTCCTTTCGGCCCCGATGTGGCCCTGGCCAATGTGAATGCTGGTTTGCTGCTGGTCATGGCAATCACTTCCATTGAGGTCTATGGCGTGATCATCGCGGGCTGGGCCTCGAACTCCAAGTACGCCTTCCTGGGCGCGTTGCGTGCTTCGGCACAGATGGTGAGCTACGAAATCGCGATGGGTTTCTGTTTCCTCGTCGTGATCATGGTGTCGGGCAGTATGAACCTGACCGAGATCGTACTCGGGCAGGGCCGGGGCATGGCAGCGGACAAAGGCCTGACTTTCCTGTCCTGGAACTGGCTGCCTCTTCTGCCTATCTTCCTCGTGTATCTGATTTCCGGCGTGGCTGAAACTAACCGTCACCCCTTTGACGTCGTTGAAGGTGAAGCGGAAATCGTCGCTGGTCACATGGTCGAGTACTCGGGCATGGGCTTCGCGATCTTCTTTCTGGCCGAGTACGCCAGCATGTGGCTCGTATCCATTCTGGCTGCTCTCATGTTCTTGGGCGGTTGGCTGCCCCCGATCGACAGCGCCGTGTTCAACTGGGTTCCAGGCTGGATCTGGCTGGGGCTCAAGACCTTCCTCGTCGTGTCCATGTTCATCTGGATCCGGGCAACCTTCCCCCGGTTCCGCTATGACCAGATCATGCGCCTGGGTTGGAAGATCTTCATTCCGGTCACGCTGGTGTATTTGTTGTTTGTTGGCGGGTGGTTGCTCTCGCCTTGGAATATCTGGAAATAAGCGGGGACACAAATGACTGCTGTTGCTGCTGCTGCACCTTTTTCGTTCAAGGATTTCTTCAAGAGCTTCATGCTCGTGGAGTTGCTCAAGGGGATGGCCCTGACCGGCCGCTATGCATTTCGCCGCAAGGTGACTGTGCAGTTCCCCGAAGAGAAGACGCCTTTGTCGCCACGTTTTCGTGGCCTGCATGCACTGCGCCGCTATGACAACGGTGAGGAGCGTTGCATTGCCTGTAAGCTGTGTGAGGCCGTATGCCCTGCGATGGCCATCACGATCGAATCTGATGTGCGCGCTGACGGCTCGCGCCGTACCACGCGCTATGACATCGACCTGACCAAGTGCATCTTCTGCGGGTTCTGCGAAGAGAGCTGCCCGGTCGATTCGATTGTCGAGACACACATCTTTGAGTACCACGGCGAAAAGCGTGGTGACCTGTATTTCACGAAGGACATGCTCTTGGCCGTGGGCGACCGGTACGAAGGTGAAATTGCGGCAGCCAAGGCTGCAGACGCCAAGTACCGCTGAGCGGTACGGGGTTCAGCCTCTTTGCCAGACTTTCTATAAAGACCCGATTCATGGACGCCAAGACTGGTTTCTTCTATCTCTTCTCGGTGGTGCTGCTGTTTGCAGCCTTCCGGGTGATCACTGCTCGCAACCCTGTGCATGCGGTGCTGTATCTCATCCTTGCGTTCTCGCAGGCGGCGGCTGTATGGCTGTTGCTCAAGGCGGAGTTTCTGGCGATTGCGCTCGTGCTGGTTTACCTGGGCGCGGTCATGGTGCTCTTCCTGTTTGTGGTGATGATGCTGGACATCCACATCGATACCGTACGCAAAGGGTTCTGGAAACATTTCCCGTTGGCGGCCTTCATCGGGGCACTCATCGCCCTCGAAATGGCTGGCGTGTTGATGGGCGGATTCCGCAGCATTGACGAGCCCAAAGCAATTGCGACGGCGGTGGATGCCGCAGGGCATGTGGTGCAATATTCAAACACCAAGGCGTTGGGCAAGCTGCTGTACACCGAGTACCTTTATCCGGTTGAGATCGCTGCGGTCATTCTTTTGGTTGCCATGGTCGCAGCCATTGCGTTGACACTGCGCCAGCGCAAGGACAGCAAGGCCATCAATCCGTCATCACAGATCCGTGTACGCGCTGCTGATCGTTTGGCTGTGATCAAGGTGGCTGCTACTCAAAAGCCTGCTGTCGAGGAGCCGGCGCAAGCTGCCGCCGAGGAGAAAAAAGCATGACATTGACTCTGGGCCACTTTCTGTCGCTGGGGGCCATGCTGTTCGCGCTCGCCGTGATCGGCATCTTCCTGAACCGCAAGAACCTGATCGTGCTTCTGATGGCGATCGAGCTCATGCTGCTGGCGGTGAACATGAATTTCGTGGCGTTTTCCCACTACCTGGGAGATATGCACGGCCAGGTGTTCGTGTTCTTTATCCTGACCGTGGCGGCCGCTGAATCGGCGATTGGCCTAGCCATTCTGGTGCTGCTGTTCCGCAACAAATCCAGTATCAACGCAGAAGACCTCAACACCCTCAAGGGTTGATGGGTCACGAGTATTCCCAAGGTTCTCAAGAATGAGTCAAACCCTCTCTGCTTCAACGCTCCTGGCTGTGCCGCTGGCACCGCTGGCGGGTGCCGTACTGGCCGGCGTCTTCGGTACGACCTTCGGTGGTAACTGGATCGGTCGTCGCCTGAGCCACACCCTGACCATCCTCGGGGTGCTTGTTGCGTTCATCCTTTCGGCCATGACGCTCAAGAGCGTTGCGCTCGACGGTGCCCGCTTCAACGAAACCCTCTACACCTGGATGGTGGTGGGTGGCTTGAAGATGGAGGTGGGCTTCCTGATCGACAGCCTTACGGCAATGATGATGGTGGTGGTGACCTTCGTGTCGCTGATGGTTCACATCTACACCATTGGCTACATGGAAGAGGACGAGGGCTACAACCGCTTCTTTGCCTACATCTCGCTGTTCACGTTCTCCATGCTCATGCTCGTCATGAGCAACAACCTGCTGCAGCTGTTCTTCGGCTGGGAGGCAGTGGGTCTGGTGTCCTATCTGCTCATCGGGTTCTGGTTCAACAAGCCCACGGCCATCTTCGCCAACATGAAGGCCTTTCTGGTGAATCGTGTCGGTGACTTCGGCTTCATTCTGGGTATTGGCCTGATCGCAGCGTATACCGGCACCTTGAACTATGGCGAGATCTTCGCCAAGGCGGGCGAACTTGGCGCGCTGTCGTTCCCCGGCACCAGCTGGATGCTCGTCACCGTGATCTGCATCTGCCTGTTCATCGGCGCGATGGGCAAGTCGGCACAGTTCCCTTTGCACGTCTGGCTGCCTGATTCGATGGAGGGTCCTACCCCCATCTCTGCGCTGATCCACGCCGCCACCATGGTGACCGCCGGCATCTTCATGGTGTCGCGCATGTCACCACTGTTCGAGCTGTCTGATACTGCGCTCAACTTCATCTTGGTGATTGGCGCCATCACGGCACTGTTCATGGGGTTCCTGGGCATCATCCAGAACGATATCAAGCGTGTGGTGGCCTATTCGACGCTGTCGCAGTTGGGCTACATGACTGTTGCTCTTGGCGCTTCGGCCTATTCGGTGGCGGTGTTCCACCTGATGACCCATGCGTTCTTCAAGGCCTTGTTGTTCCTGGGGGCAGGCTCGGTCATCATGGGTATGCACCACAATCAGGATATCCGCTGGATGGGTGGGGTTCGCAAATACATGCCCATCACGTGGATCACTTCGCTCCTGGGTTCCATGGCACTGATCGGCACTCCGCTGTTCTCGGGCTTCTACTCCAAGGACAGCATCATTGAGGCGGTGCACTTCAGCCATTTGCCTGCAGCCGGGTTTGCGCATTTCGCGGTGCTGGCGGGCGTGTTCATCACGGCGTTCTACTCCTTCCGCATGTATTTCCTGGTGTTCCATGGCAATGAGCGTTTCGACCAGAACCCGGACGCGCACCATGACGATGATCATGGTCACGGTCATGATGAGCACCACGAGCCTCACGAGTCTCCATGGGTGGTCACGGTGCCTCTTGTGCTGTTGGCCATTCCTTCGGTGGTGGTGGGTTTCCTGTTCATCCAGCCCATGCTGTTTGGTGACTTCTTCAAGGATGTCATTTTTGTGGATGCGGCCAAGCACCCTTCCATGGCGCACATGGCAGAGCATTTCCACAGCGCTTGGGCCATGGCATTGCACGGCTTGCAGACGGCACCGTTCTGGCTCGCATTGGCGGGTGTGGCCCTGTCGTACTACATGTACATGGTCAATCCTGCGTTGCCCACTGCGATCAAGGCGCGCGTACAGCCGATCTACACACTGCTTGAAAACAAGTACTACCTCGACTGGATCAACGAGAACATTCTGGCCCGTGGCGCACGTGCGCTGGGCGTGGGTCTGTGGAAGGGTGGGGATCAGGCAGTTATTGATGGCGCCTTGGTCAATGGGTCATGGAAGCTCGTGCGCTGGGTTGCCGGTGCTGTACGTTGGGTGCAGTCGGGCTTTATTTACCACTATGCGCTGGTCATGATCCTGGGTGTTTTTGTGCTCATGACGTATTTCGTCTGGCTCAACAAGTAGGAGAAGAATAAAAATGGGTCTGTTGAGTCTTGCAATCTGGACACCGATTGCGTTTGGCGCGCTGTTGCTCGCCATCGGGCGCGATGAGCATGCGCGCGCCGTGCGCTGGCTGGCGCTGGTCGGTGCGTTGATCGGCTTCCTCGTCACGCTACCTTTGTACGATGGCTTCAAGCTAGGTACTGCAGCCATGCAGTTTGTGGAGAAGGCTGACTGGATCGAGCGCTTCAATGTCCACTACCACCTTGGCGTGGACGGTATTTCCTTCTGGTTTGTGCCGCTGACAGCATTCATCACCGTCATCGTGGTGATCGCCTCCTGGGAATCGATCACTGAGCGCGTGAACCAGTACATGGGCGCTTTCCTGATCCTTTCGGGGCTCATGATCGGTGTGTTCAGCGCACTCGACGGCATTCTGTTTTACGTGTTCTTCGAAGCCACTCTGATTCCGATGTATCTCATCATCGGTATCTGGGGCGGTCCGAACAAAATATACGCTGCGTTCAAGTTCTTCCTGTACACGTTGCTCGGTTCACTGTTGATGCTCATCGCGCTGATCTACCTGTACAACCAGTCGGGTGGCAGCTTTGATATTGCGACTTGGCATCAGCTGCCGCTGAGCGGCCGTGCGCAGACTCTTCTGTTCTTCGCCTTCTTCGCCGCCTTCGCTGTGAAGGTGCCCATGTGGCCTGTCCATACCTGGCTCCCCGACGTGCACGTGGAGGCGCCCACGGGCGGTTCCGCAGTGTTGGCCGCCATCATGCTGAAGCTGGGCGCCTATGGTTTCCTGCGGTTTTCACTGCCGATCGCCCCTGACGCTGCGCGGCAATGGGCTTGGCTGATGATCGCCCTGTCGCTGATCGCTGTGATTTACGTGGGCCTGGTGGCCATGGTCCAGAAGGACATGAAGAAGCTGGTGGCCTATTCGTCGGTGGCGCACATGGGATTTGTGACCCTGGGCTTCTTCATCTTCAATGATCTGGGTGTTTCGGGTGGCCTGGTGCAGATGATTGCCCACGGCTTCGTCTCGGGCGCGATGTTCCTGTCCATTGGCGTGTTGTACGACCGTGTGCACTCTCGCGAGATCGCAGCGTATGGTGGTGTGGTCAACACCATGCCCAACTTCACGGCGTTTGCGCTGTTGTTTGCCATGGCCAACTGCGGCCTGCCGGGTACGGCCGGCTTTGTGGGTGAGTGGATGGTGATCCTGGGTGCCGTCAAAGCCAACTTCTGGATTGGCTTGGCAGCTGCTACTGCGCTTATTTTTGGCGCCGCTTACACCCTGTGGATGTTCAAGCGCGTTTACCTGGGTCCGGTGGGCAATGACAACGTCAAGGGCTTGACGGACATCGACCGCCGTGAGTTCCTGATGCTCGCTGTGCTGGGCATTGCAGTGCTGGCCATGGGCCTTTATCCCCGTCCGTTCACCGACGTGATGGACACCTCGGTGGCAGAACTGCTCAAGCATGTGGCGCTGACCAAGCTGAACTGAACAGACCAGACTGAACTGAGAGATTCGAGATGATTGACAACATCAGCTGGCTAGCGATTTACCCTGAAATTGTGCTGTTGACGATGGCCTGCGTGATTGCGCTGGTTGATCTGGGTGTTCACAGCCCCCGCCGCACCAGTACCTACGTGCTGACCATGCTCACGCTCGCCGTGGTGGCCGCCCTCCAGGCCATGTACGCCAGCAGTGGCAACACCTTCTATGGCTTCGGCAACATGGTGGTAAGTGACGCCATGGGCAACTGGCTCAAGTGTTTTGCCACCGTGGCCATGATGGTCACCCTGGTGTACGGCCGCCCCTACGCGGCCGACCGCGATATGTTGCGGGGTGGCGAACTTTTCACGCTGTCCATGTTCGCCTTGCTCGGCATGTTCATCATGATTTCGGGCAACAACTTCCTGGTGATCTACCTGGGTCTTGAGCTGCTGACACTGTCGAGCTATGCCCTCGTGGCATTGCGCCGCGACAACGCCACTGCCACAGAAGCGGCCATGAAGTATTTTGTACTAGGTGCCATGGCAAGCGGCTTCTTGCTTTACGGATTGTCCATGGTGTATGGCGCAACGGGCTCGCTGGACATCGGCCAGGTGTTCAAGGCAGTCAATTCCGGTCAGATCAAGCACCAGGTGCTGGTGTTTGGCCTGGTGTTTGTGGTGGCAGGTCTGGCCTTCAAGCTGGGCGTGGTGCCCTTCCACATGTGGATTCCCGATGTGTACCAGGGCGCGCCCACGGCTGTGACGTTGATGATTGGTGGCGCGCCCAAGCTGGCCGCGTTTGCCATCACCATCCGTTTGCTCGTGGATGGCTTGTTGCCCCTGGCCATTGACTGGCAGCAGATGCTGGCCGTGCTGGCGATTGGTTCGCTGCTGGTCGGTAACCTGGCAGCCATTGCGCAGACCAATCTCAAGCGCATGTTGGCGTACTCGACGATCTCCCAAATGGGTTTTGTGCTGTTGGGCCTGATGTCGGGGGTGATCAATGGCAATGTGGATGCCACTGCGGTAGAGAATGCCTACAGTGCATCCATGTTCTATGTCATCACCTACGTGCTGACCACACTGGCTGCCTTTGGCGTGATCCTGCTGCTGGCCCGGGAAGGTTTCGAGAGCGAAGAAATCTCTGATTTCGCAGGTCTCAACCAGCGCAGCCCCCTGTATGCAGGTGTGATGGCGGTCTGCCTGTTCTCGATGGCTGGTATTCCCCCGCTGGTGGGGTTTTACGCCAAGCTGGCGGTCCTGCAGGCCTTGGTGGCCTCGGGCCAGTCAATCTACCTGGCGATGGCTGTGTTTGCTGTGATGATGTCACTGATCGGTGCGTTCTACTACCTGCGGGTGGTGAAGGTCATGTATTTCGACGCGCCATTGACCGCTACCAACGTATCGGCACCCGTCGATGTGCGCGTGGTGTTGACCATCAACGGCGCTCTGGTGCTGGTGTTAGGTCTGTTGCCAGGTGGTTTGATGGCCCTGTGTGCCGACGCCGTGGTGCGCGCACTGGCGACCTGATCGGTAGCGCGAGCGTATACATCGCGCAGGCTACCGCTCCCACTCCTAATTTGCTGCTTCGATCAGTTCTTCTGTGTCACTTACCGGTTCGGTTTGGCTCGTGATTGTGGCGGCGTTGATTGCCGCCAATCTGCCCTTCGTCAATCAGCGTTGGCTGGTGATGGGACCGGCTTCGGCTGGCGGCAAGCCCTTGGTGGGCCGCCTGGCCGAGTTGATCTTGCTGTACTTCTTGGTGGGCGGACTGGCCTTGTTGCTGGAGCGCCGTGCAGGCCAGATTGCACCGCAGGGCTGGGAGTTTTACGCCATTACCGGCACCATGTTTCTCACGCTCGCCTTCCCTGGGTTTGTCTATCGGTATCTGCTGCGGCGCCACGGCTGATGCAGCGGTGGGTTTCGGGCGGAGTCAGGCGAAAAAACTTTGAGGACTCCTGCCTGCTTTAGGCTGGCAGATGGAGTTAAACACATCTGAACACAACTCTGCACCTGGACGTTGATGTGCCCAGTGGAGTCACTCACTGGATTGCGCTGACCGGCGTACGATACGTCTCATGAAGGTACTGGATCTCCAATGTCAGCACGGTCATCTGTTTGAAGGCTGGTTTGGTTCTGAAGATGACTTTCAGAGCCAAAAGCAGCGCGGCCTGGTTCAGTGCCCGTTTTGTGCAGACGACCACATCGAGAAACGTCTGAGCGCACCACGCCTGAATCTGGGCGCTCGCCAGCCCGCCGCAGCCGCGGCGGCACCGTCCGGTACAACTTCTGTTTCGCATGCTGTTTCCGGCGCGCAGGTCGAGGCATCGACGCTTCCCCTGGCGCTACAGGCAGCGTGGCTGGAGCTGGCCCGCAAGCTCGTCGCGAATACCGAAGATGTCGGCCCCCGGTTTGCCGACGAAGCCAGGCGCATGCATCACGGCGAGATTCAGGATCGGGCCATTCGTGGCCAGGCCACTGCGCAGGAGGCGTTGCAACTGCTGGATGAGGGCATTGCCGTCATGCCGCTGCCAGCGTCAGTCAAGGAAACCCTGCAGTAGCCACTGCACCCGGTCCTGGGGGCAGCCATTGCGGAATGGCGCCGGAATCAACTGGTGAACTGCAGTGCAGCCAGGCGCGCATACACCCCCCCTTGCGCCATCAATGCGCTGTGGGTCCCTTGCTCCACGATCTGACCGTGGTCCAGCACCAAGATGCGGTCCGCGTTTTGCACGGTGGCCAGGCGGTGGGCGATCACTAGCGTGGTTCTTCTGCCCGTGTGGCGCTGCATGGCGGTGTCCAGCGCGGCCTGCACCATACGCTCGCTTTCCGCATCCAGGGCGCTGGTGGCCTCGTCCAGCAGCAACAGAGGTGGGTTTTTAAGCATGGCACGGGCGATGGCAATTCGCTGCCGCTGGCCACCTGACAGGCGCACGCCCCGTTCGCCCAGAAACGTGTGGTAGCCCTTCGGCAGGGCCATGATGAAGTCGTGCGCGAAGGCGGCTCGGGTGGCCTCCATGACCTCCTCGTCGGATGCATCGGGACGGCCATAGCGGATGTTGTCCATGGCAGAGGCGGAGAAGATCACAGCATCCTGGGGCACCGTGCCCGTATGGGTGCGCAGCGTATCGAGTGTCAGGTCGCGGATGTCTACACCGTTCAACAGGATGCGTCCTTCTGGCAAACTTGGCGCGCCTGCCTCTCCGTCCCCATCCACGTCGTAAAAGCGCTGCAATAACTGAAACACTGTGGTCTTGCCCGCCCCGCTGGCGCCCACCAGTGCCACGGTCTCGCCGGGCGACAGGTGTAGCGAGAAGTCCTGCAGCGCTGGCTGATCCGGGCGCGATGGGTAGTGAAACTGCACGCTGTCAAACTGCACTTCCAGACCCCGCCCCGAGGTTGGAAGCTGCTTGGGCGTCACAGGGTTCGCCACGGGCGAACTGCTTGACAGCAGTTCCATCAAGCGCTCGGTGGCACCTGCTGCACGCAGCAGGTCTCCGTACACCTCACCCAGCACCGCCACTGCACTCGCCAGCAGGATGACATACACCACCGTCTGACCCAGGTGACCTGCACTCATCTGCCCGGCCAACACGGCTTCTGTGCCACGGTACAGCCCCCACAGCAGCAGGGCCGCGTTGGCGATGATGATGAAAGCCACGAGCAAGGCGCGTGCCTTGGTGCGCTTGACCGCCGTGTGAAAGGCGTCCTCGGTGGCCCGTGCAAACCGTGTGGCTTCGCGCGGCTCGGCGGTGTAGCTCTGCACCACAGGGATGGCGTTGAGCACCTCTGCCGCGATGGCGCTGGAGTCCGCCACCCTGTCCTGGCTGTCGCGTGACAGCCTGCGCACCCTTCGCCCGATCCACATCGTGGGCAGCACCACTAGCACCACGGCCAGCAGTACCACCGACATCACATAGGGATTTGTCCACACCAGCATGATCAGGGCACCGAGGCCCAGGACCGCATTGCGCAGCCCCATGGACAGTGATGATCCGACCACGGTCTGCACCAGCGTCGTGTCGGACGTCAGCCGCGAGAGCACCTCCCCGGTCTGTGTGGTCTCAAAGAACTGCGGGCTTTGTTGCAGCACATGGCTGTAGACAGCGTTGCGCAGGTCAGCGGTTACGCGCTCGCCTAGCCAGCTCACCATGTAAAAACGTGCGGCCGAAAACCCACCCAGCGCCATGGCCACGGCAAACAGCTCTTCGAAATGGCCGCGAAGTGCCATAGCCTGTGCCCCCCGGTCGCCCGTGGCGGTGACCAGGCCCCCGTCAATGAGATTGCGCAGCGCCATGGGGAATGCGAGTGTGGCCAACGCTGCCAGCACCAGGAACACCAGCGACAGTGCGATGCGTGCCCTGTAGGGGCGCAAAAAGGGCAGCAGCCCCGTGAGCGAGCGGGGTGCGCCCCGGGCGGGCGTGGAAGAGGAGAGGGATGCCATTGTGGCAGTGTAGGGCGCTGTGCCGGACAAACGGATAAGTAGGCCCCACGTTCGACGCGGCGCATGCATCTGTGCTGAAAGGCAAGGGATGTCAGCAAAAAGTCAGCGACGGGCGCAGGGCTGCGCGTCCTCTGCGTGGGTTGCTCCGGGCCCGGCAAGGCATCAGATTGAGCGCTGGCGCGCCGCTCGTGCCGGTGTCGTGACTTCGCCATGAACTCTCAGGGCGGGTACGTAGGCATTTATACATAGGCATTAGTCCCAGTATCTACTGCAGGGTAGGGAGACATACGATGCGGTGCGATTCATCCTATCGGGAGACCTTGGTGCAAGGCTCCTCTTTTCAGCACCTTACGGAGCGGCCAAGGCGCAATGAGCGACGTCATTCTTGAAACCAACAGCCTGACCAAAGAGTTCAAGGGCTTCACCGCTGTCAGTGATGTGAACCTGGCCGTTCGGCGCGGATCCATCCATGCGCTGATCGGCCCCAATGGTGCGGGCAAGACCACGTGCTTCAACCTGCTCACCAAGTTTCTGGAGCCGACCTCTGGCGTCATCCGGTTCAACGGACATGACATCACGCGAGAGCAGCCCGCGCAGATCGCACGCCGCGGAGTGATCCGCTCGTTTCAGATCTCTGCCGTGTTCCCCCATCTCACCCTCATCGAGAACGTGCGCCTGGGCCTGCAGCGCAAGCTGGGTACCTCGTTCCACTTCTGGCGCAGCGAGCGTACCCTGCGGCAGCTCGATGACAGAGCCATGCAACTGCTGACGGAGGTGGGTCTGGAAGATCTGGCCGATGAAGTGACCGTGAACCTTCCCTACGGCCGCAAGCGCGCGCTGGAGATTGCCACCACGCTGTCGATGGAGCCCGAGTTGATGCTACTGGACGAGCCCACACAGGGCATGGGGCACGAAGACGTGGACCGCGTCACACAGCTGATCAAGAAAGTCTCTGCGGGCCGCACCATCCTGATGGTGGAGCACAACATGAAGGTGGTCTCCACCATCGCCGATCGCATCACGGTGTTGCAGCGTGGCGCCGTGCTGGCCGAAGGGCCTTACGCCGAAGTCTCGAACAACCCGCAAGTGATGGAAGCCTACATGGGCACGACAGATGGTCAACTCCAAGGGGCGCATTGATATGAGCACCCCCGCACTCGAAATCAAGAACCTCGAAGCCTGGTACGGCGAGTCGCATGTGCTGCACGGCGTGGACATCGTCGTCCAGCCGGGTGAGGTGGTCACACTGCTGGGCCGCAACGGCGCCGGCCGCACCACCACCATGCGCGCCATCATGGGCCTGACCGGTGCGCGCAAGGGTTCGGTCAAGATCAATGGCGTGGAAACCGTGAACATGCCCACGCACCGCATTGCGCACCTGGGCGTGGGCTACTGCCCCGAAGAGCGAGGCATTTTCTCCAGCCTGTCGTGCGAAGAAAACCTGCTGTTGCCGCCCGTCCTCAAGACGGGCACGCCCGGCATGTCGGTGCAGGAGATCTACGCCATGTTCCCCAACCTGGCCGAACGCAAGAACAGCCAGGGCACGCGCCTGTCGGGCGGTGAGCAGCAGATGCTGGCCGTGGCCCGCATCCTGCGCACAGGTGCCAACCTGCTGCTGCTGGACGAAATCTCCGAAGGCCTGGCGCCCGTCATCGTGCAGGCCCTGGCCCGCATGATCACCATGCTGCGCCAGAAGGGCTACACAGTGGTCATGGTGGAGCAGAACTTCCGCTTTGCCGCACCGCTGGCCGATCGGTTTTACGTGATGGAGCACGGCCGCATCGTGGAGAAGTTCGGTGCTGCCGAGCTCGAAGCCAAGATGCCTGTGCTCAACGAACTGCTGGGCGTCTGAGCCACGCCCACACCCTTTTCCCCACCGTTTTCTTCCACCACACCCACAGGAGACAAATCCATGAAGAAACAACTCAAAGTGCTGGCACTGATGCTGGGCGTTGCAGGCTTGGCCACCTCGGCCGCGCACGCGCAGGACAAGGTCAAGATCGGTTTCATCACCGACATGTCCAGCCTGTACGCCGACGTGGAAGGCAAGAACGGCGCGGTCGCCATCCAGATGGCGATTGACGACTTTGGCGGCAAGGTGCTGGGCATGCCCATTGAGCTGATGAGCGCCGACCACCAGAACAAGGCCGACATCGCAGCCTCCAAGGCCCGCGAGTGGATCGACACCCAGGGCCTGACCATGGTGTTCGGTGGTACCAACTCGGGCACCGCACTGGCCATTGCCAAGGTTGCAGCCGAGAAGAAGCGCGTTTACATCAACAACGGCGCCGCCAGCTCGGCTCTGACCAACGACCAGTGCACACCTTACACCGTGCACTATGCGTATGACACCGTGGCGCTGGCCAAGGGTACGGGTTCTGCCATTGTCGATGGTGGCGGCAAGAGCTGGTACTTCCTGACGGCAGACTACGCCTTCGGCCACGCGCTCGAAGCCGACACCACCGCTGTGGTCAAGGCTAAGGGCGGCAACGTGGTGGGTGCCGTGCGCCACCCACTGAACGCGTCCGACTTCTCGTCCTTCCTGCTGCAGGCACAGAACTCCAAGGCACAGATCCTGGGTCTGGCCAATGCGGGTGGTGACACCATCAACTCCATCAAGGCCGCCAAGGAGTTTGGCATTGGCAAGAGCATGAAGCTGGCCGGCCTGCTGATCTTCATCAGCGATGTGCACAGCCTGGGCCTGCGCAACACCGAAGGCCTGCAGTTCACCACCAGCTGGTACTGGGACCTGAACGACGAGACCCGCAAGTTCTCGGCCCGCTTCTTCGAGAAGACCAAGCGCATGCCTACCGAAATCCAGGCAGCCGACTACTCGGCCACCATGAACTACCTGAAGGCCGTTGAAGCCGCCAAGACGGTGGATGCCGACAAGGTCATGACCACATGGCGTGGCATGAAGATGAACGACTTCTTCGGTGCAGGCCAACTGCGTGCCGATGGTCGTTACGTGCACGACATGTACCTGATGGAAGTGAAGAAGCCCGCAGAGTCCACCAAGCCCTGGGACTACTACAAGCTGATCAAGAAGCTGCCTGGTGACTCGGTGTTCACCACCAAGGCCGAGAGCAAGTGCCCGCTCTGGAAGTAAACCCCTGAGAGGACCCACACCGGCCCGGCCACCCTTGGAGTGTGCCGGGGCACGGTGTGACCCTCTGACCTGAACTCTCTCCACCTGCTGCTGCCTCCCATGGAAATCTTTGGTGTCTCATTGCCCGGCCTGTTGAGCCAGCTCCTTCTGGGGCTGGTCAACGGATCGTTTTACGCAATCCTCAGCCTGGGGCTGGCTGTGATCTTCGGCCTGCTCAACGTCATCAACTTTGCGCACGGTGCGCTGTTCATGACCGGGGCGTTGCTGACATGGATGGCCATGAACTACTTTGGCATCAACTACTGGTTGATGCTGGTGTTGGCACCGCTGGTGGTGGGTTTGTTCGGTGTGCTGATCGAGCGCCTTTTGCTGCGCTGGATCTACAAGCTCGATCACTTGTATGGGCTGTTGCTCACGCTGGGTCTCACGTTGCTGATCGAAGGCGTCTTTCGCTCCATCTATGGCGTGTCGGGCCTGGGCTACGACACTCCCGAGCTGCTCGAAGGGGCAACCAACCTCGGCTTCATGATCATGCCCAACTACCGGGCCTGGGTCGTCGTCGCCTCGGTGGTGGTGTGTATCGCCACCTGGTATGTGATCGAAAAGACCAAGCTCGGCGCCTACCTGCGCGCAGGCACTGAAAACCCCCGCCTGGTCGAGGCCTTCGGTATCAATGTGCCGGTGATGGTGACATTGACCTATGCCTTTGGCGCAGCGCTGGCTGCCTTCGCGGGTGTGTTGGCCGCCCCTGTGTACCAGGTCACGCCGCTCATGGGCCAGAACCTCATCATCGTGGTGTTTGCCGTGGTGGTGATCGGCGGCATGGGCTCCATCATGGGCTCCATCCTCACGGGGCTGGGCCTGGGGGTCATCGAAGGTTTCACCAAGGTTTTCTACCCCGAAGCGTCTTCCACTGTGGTGTTTGTCATCATGGTCATCGTTCTTCTCATTCGCCCCGCCGGCCTGTTCGGCAAAGAAAAATAAGGGGCTGCCAGCATGAATTCCAAGAACACTGCCACCATTGGTTACGGCCTGCTGTTGCTGGCCCTCATTGCCGCGCCTTTTCTCGGCGCCTATCCCGTCTTCGTGATGAAGCTCATGTGCTTTGCACTGTTTGCTTCCGCGTTCAACCTGCTGCTCGGTTACACCGGTCTGCTGTCCTTTGGCCATGCAGCCTTTCTGGGGGGCGCGGCCTACGTGGCCGGCCACGCCATCAAGGTGTGGGGCCTGACCCCTGAAGTGGGCCTGCTGCTCGGCACCGCTGGTGGCGCGCTGCTGGGCCTGCTGTTTGGCTGGCTGGCCATTCGCCGCCAGGGTATCTACTTCTCCATGATCACATTGGCGCTGGCGCAGATGCTGTTCTTTGCCTGTCTGCAAGCACCCTTCACGGGAGGTGAGGACGGCCTGCAAGGCGTGCCGCGCGGCAAGCTGTTTGGCTTGATCGATTTGCAAAGCGATCTGGTGATGTACTATGTGGCGCTGGTCATCGTGGTCGCCGCCTTCTTGCTGATCGTGCGCACCATCCACTCGCCGTTCGGCCAGGTGCTCAAAGGCATCAAGGAGAACGAGCCCCGCGCCATCTCGCTGGGCTACGACACGCACCGTTTCAAGCTGCTGGCCTTTGTGCTGTCGGCGGCTCTGGCGGGTCTGGCAGGCTCTCTCAAGACCCTGGTGCTGGGCTTTGCCACGCTGTCCGATGTGCACTGGACCGCCTCGGGCCAGGTCATCCTGATGACACTGGTGGGCGGCCTGGGCACGCTGTCAGGCCCGCTCATCGGCTCGGCAGTGGTGGTGCTGCTGGAGAACAAGATTGGCGAGTTCGGCAACCTGCTGGCTGCACTGACCAGCGTGGAATGGTTCAAGACCTTGGGTGAATCCGTCACCATGGTCACGGGTCTGATCTTCGTGATCTGCGTGCTGGCCTTCCGCCGCGGCATCATGGGCGAGATCATCGCCTGGCTGGCACAGCGCCGCGCAGGCAACTCCGCCAAGCATTGAGGATGTGACGCCGCCTGTTCTAGCGGTATCCTTTGAACACCAAGCCGCTGCTGCCTTTACAGGCGCAGCGGTTTTGCGTATCCGGTCATCTCCAGGTAGCCCCTGCCTAAGGGCTGACCTGTAACGCTCACCAGGTCCGACAGCCCTTCCCAGTAGATGGCGCCCGTTGATCCGCTGCTGTCCAGCTCCTGGCTGTCCAGCAGCGCGTTCACCTCAAAGGCGCCTGCTGGCGTCTGCACCCGCCATTGCACTGGGTAGCGCGCGCCACTGCGAGGGCTGGCCCACCAGCGCAGGGGGGTGAACACCACAGACCGCGCATCAAACACCTGCACCGGCTGCCCGGGCGCCCGCCACGACCCCCCCGCCCACAACGCAGTGCCATCAGCCCGCCGCAGGCGGAAGGCTGTCAGCGCGCTGCCGTCGTGCAGGTTCATGCCGATCCAGTCCCACCCCTGGGCCTCGGGGTGCAGCAGCGCCTCGCTCCATTCGTGGTCCATCCAGGCGCGGCCGGTGTCCGGCGCGACAGCCATGCGTTTGCCCCCCACCGTCAAGGTGCCGCTGACAGTGAGTTGTGGCTGGCTGTAGTAGTAGCTGGCCTGCTCGGCGTCCGGCCCCTTGCGCGACAGCCCCTGCTGCCCTTGCAGCAGCACGGGCTGGGTGCCATCGAACACCAGGTCCAGATCAAACTCGCTGCCCGCAACGTGGGTGGTGTAGCGGCTTCGTGCACCTGCGGGCGTACTGCGGGCCGCGTCACTGCGCTCCAGCGTCCAGTCCTGTAGCCGGATGCGGGTGTCGGCCTCACTGGCCTGCGCCACACCAAAACCTGCACGCGCAATTCGCTGGTCGTGCAGCAGTCGCTGGCCGCGCACATCGGTGATCGCAGCGTGCGCAAACAGCAAGTGTTTGGCCGCAAAGGCCGACTGCAGCCGCTGCGTGCCATCGACCCGCGAGCGAAAGAACGTGATCTGAAACCCCCATGGCTGCCCCTGCGCCTGTACGTGGCCGGTGATGTACCACCACTCGGTGCGCAGCTCCGGGTGGCTACCGTGGTCACGCGGAAAGCTCAACGTGCGTGCGGGTAACGCATACGCTGCATCGGGTAACCACCCCGCAGCACTAATTGCCGTCAGGCCCAACGGCACCTGCGTGGCCAGAAACCGCCGGCGAGTAACCGTGAGGCCGAGTGGCAGCGGCAAGAGGCCTGGAGGCAAAGCAGAAAAGGGCATGGTGCGGAGGGAAGCGAGCGTCAGCCGATCAGTGCGTCCATCTTCTGCTGCGCGGCCGAGCAGTCGCCAAACGTGCGGTCCACCCATTCGGTGTCGAAATACGTGGGCAAGTACCGTTCGCCCGCATCACACAGCAGCGACAGGATGGAGCCGCGCTCGCCCCGCTCGCGCATCTCGCTGGCCAGTGTGAGCATGGCCACAAAGTTGGTGCCCGTGGACGGCCCCACGCGCCGCCCCAGCAACTGCGAAAGCGCGCGCATGGCGGCGATGGACTCGCAGTCCGCCACATCCACCATGCGGTCTACCAGTGTGCGGATAAAGCTCGGCTCCACCCGTGGGCGCCCAATGCCTTCAATGCGGGATCCCGGCGCCGTCAGCGCCGCGTCGCCCGTACGGTGGTACGCGCTGAATACCGACCCCGCCGGGTCGGCCACACACACCTGCGTGGCATGGCGCTGGTAGCGCACATAGCGGCCAATGGTGGCGCTGGTGCCGCCTGTGCCTGCACCCACCACAATCCAGCGCGGCACAGGGTGCGGCTCGCGCGCCATCTGCGTGAACATGCTCTCGGCAATGTTGTTGTTGCCGCGCCAGTCAGTCGCGCGCTCGGCATACGTGAACTGGTCCATGTAGTGGCCGCCTGTCTCCTCGGCAATCGCACGGGCCGCGTCATACACCGCGCCTGCACTGTCCACAAAGTGGCAGCGCCCGCCGTGGAATTCGATCTGCGCGATCTTCTCGGGCGAGGTGCTGCGCGGCATCACCGCCACAAACGGCAGCCCCAGCAGCCGCGCAAAGTAGGCCTCACTCACCGCCGTAGAGCCGCTGGACGACTCGACGATGGTCGAGCCCTCATGCACCCAGCCATTGCACAGCGCATACAAAAATAACGACCGCGCCAGCCGGTGCTTCAGGCTGCCCGTGGGGTGGGTGGATTCGTCCTTGAGGTACAGGTCAATGCCATGTGCGGCAAACGCGGGCAGGCGCAGCGGGATCAGGTGGGTGTCGGCGCTGCGCTGGTAGTCTGCTTCGATGCGGGCGATGGCTTCGTGCAGCCAGGGGGCGCGATCTTGAGGGTGGCAAGGTCCGGAGGTGTTCTGTTGAAAAGACATAGTTGCATTGTCGCGGTGTTCCATGGGGTAGCTCGTATCTTCACCAATCCTCCTTCACCGCCATCACCGCATCCCTTCCCGCCGCCGCCCGGCCCGTCAGCCATGCGGTGACCGTGCCCGACACAACAACGGCAGCACACAGCCCCAGCAACCTCCAACCCGGCACCGCCAAATCCATCGTCCAGTGAAAACTCTGCGGGTTGACCACGTGCACCAGCACCACCGACACGGCCAGCCCCAGCAGCACACCCTCAGCAGCACCCACGGCGGTCCACGCAGCCCCTTCACCCGCCACCACAGTCAAGATCTGCCGCCGGGTGAGGCCCAGGTGGGCGAGCAGGCCAAACTCCTTGCGGCGTGCTAGCACCTGGGCGCTGAAGCTGGCGGCCACGCCGAACAGGCCGATGCCGATGGCCACGGCCTGCAGCCAGTAGGTGACGGCAAAGCTGCGGTCGAAGATGCGCAGCGAGCGTTCGCGGATGGTGGCCGCCGAGCTGAATTCCACCAGGGCCTCGTTGCCGTCGCCAGTGGCTGCACCCGCCGCAATGGAGGGCTGGCGACCAGCTTGCGTCGCAGCGAGCGCGTGGATGGACGCCTGCAAGGCAGACACATCGATGCCCTCACTGGGCCACAGGGCCAGGTCGCTGGTGCGGGCGTCGCCGGTCAGGCGCAGCCACACCGCGCGGTCCATCACCACGGCGCCGGTTTGCCGGGCGTAGTCCCGCCAGATGCCTGCTATATAAAAGATAGCTGCTGGCGCATGATTCTCTAGCGCTTGAGGGCTAAAAGCCTTGGAAAGTGCGGGCCAATCCATGCCGGGGCGCAGGGCGTACAGGTCCACCACGGCTTCGCTGATGTACACGCCCGTGCGGCCGGGGGGCACGGGCAGGGCCTCGCCCACCAGGGGCAGGGTCTGTGCCGGCTCATCGCCGAGGGGGCGGCTCAGCACCGTGAGGGCAGGCAGCGTGGGGGACAACTGCAGCGGGCTGGCGCGCAGGGGCTGCACGCGGTCCAACCCCGGCAACTGGCCCACCGCTTCGGCAAAACCTGCGGGCAGTAACGCTGCCTCGCCGCCGCCCGTGCCACCCGCACTGAGTGCCGAGCGCACATACAGCGGCGACGGCAGCACCGCGTCCAGCCACTGCGTGACCGAGCCGCGAAAGCTGGACACCATCACCGTCAGCGCCACGGCCAGGCTGAGGGACGCGACCACACCGCCCACCGCGATGGCCGCGCTGCCCCGCATGCGCCGCGCGCGCTCCAGCGCCAGCAGTGGCAGCGCGTGGCGCGCGGCCAGGGGCTGCAGCCACGCCAGCAACCGCGCCATGCCCCAGGGCAGCAGTGCGATGCCGCCCACCAGCAGCAGCGCGATGGCCACATAGGCGGCCAGTGGAATGCCAAATATGGGTGGGGCGCAAGTCAACAGTGCCCCGGTAGCTATCAAAACGATACCAACAGTGCCCTTGTCCGCCTGGCTGGCTGCGGCGCCGAGGCCCTTCAGGGTCTGGGCCGGGGGCAGGGTCTGCGCGGCGCGGGCGGGCCACCAGCCACCCGCCAAGGCGGCCGCCACGCCCAGTGCGCCGTACACCAGGGCGGCGGGGGCGCTCCATTGCAGCGCGGGCCGCACGCCCGCAAAGTAGCCGCCGCCCAGGTCGCCGCCCAGCAGTTGCAGCGCCGTGGCCGCCAGCGCGGTACCTAGCGTTATGCCCAGCACGCTGCCCAGCAAGCCCAGCGCTGCCGACTCTGCCAGCACCAGTGCCAGCCGCTGGCGCGGTGTGGCGCCCAGCACGGCCAGCAGCGCAAACTGCGGCCCGCGCTGCGCCACGCTGAGGGCCAGTACCGAGAACACCAGAAACGCCCCGGTGAACAGTGCCACCAGCGCCAGCACCGTCAGGTTGACCCGATAGGCGCGCGACAGGTTGCTGATGCGCTGGGTGGCATCGCCAGGCTGCGCCAGCACCAGGTTGGCAGGCCAGCCGGGCTGCGCGCGCAGTGTGGTCTCCCACGCAGTGCGGTCGGTGCCAGGCTGCAGTTGCAAGTCGATGCGGGTGAGTGCGCCTGCGCGGCCCAACAGGTCTTGCGCAGCGCCAATGTCCATCACGGCCAGCGGCGCGCCGCCGGCGGTCACGGTGCCTGCCACCTGCACCATGAGCGCCTGTTGTAAACCCACCTGCAGCGTGAGGCGGGGCAGGAGCGACGATGGTGCTGGAGCGGCGGCAGAAAGCCCCAGTGCCTGCAGCGCTGCCGTGTTGAGGAACACCGTGGCGGGTGCGAAGAGGGCGAAGCGGTCGGCGCTGTCCCACGGGCGTGGCATCAGTGCCGGCGCCATGGTGGGCAGCAGCAAGGCATCGGCGCCCAGCACGCGCAGCGGGGTGCGCCAGGGTGCGCTATGTGCTTTGGCATTGGCATTGGTAGTGCTTGCCTGCGCCATGGCCGACAGCTCCAGCAGCGGGCTGGCGCGGGCCACCTGTGGGTCGGTGGCCAGGCGTTCATACAGCGCCTCGGGCAGGCTGCCTTGCATGGCGCGCAGCTCCAGGTCGGGCTGGCCGTTGACAGCGCGCACAGCCTGCGAGAACTCGTCCAGCGCCGACGCATTGATCACATGCACCGCAAACGCCAGCGCCACACCCAGCATCACGGCCGCCACCGCTGCGGCGCTGCGCCAGGGGTGGTGGCGCAGGTCTTGCCAGGAGAAGGTGCGGAGCAGGGCGAGCATGGCCTGCATTGTGGCCGCAGGCGTCGGGAGCCTGGGTTTTTGACGCACATCAACCTTGCATTTCAACCCCCTTGAAGCCGCGATACCGCAGGCCTATCTTGGAGTCAGGGCCCGCCCTCCTGCGCTGGCTCAGCTGTCTGTTTCAACCCCTTTTCAGGAGCCAAAACCATGAACTCTCTCGTGACCCGTGGCAGTCTGTTTGACGACTTTTTCAAGGACATTGCCCCCGGCTTTTACGTGCGCCCGTTGCATGGCGACAACTTGCCTTCGCCCAGCCAGATCAAGGTGGATGTGAAAGAAACCGAAAGCGGCTATACGGTGCAGGCCGAGGTGCCCGGCGTGGCCAAGGAGGACATCCATGTATCCCTCGAAGGCAACGTGGTGAGCCTGCGCGCCGAGGTGCGCCAGCACGATGAAAAGCGCGAGGGCGAGAAGGTGCTGCGCAGCGAGCGCTACTACGGCGCCGTGGCCCGCAGCTTTCAGCTGCCCGCAGATGTGGACGCAGCGCAGGCCAAGGCCAAGTACGACAACGGGGTGCTGACGCTGAACCTCCCCAAGAAGGTGAACAAGGCGGCGCAGCGGCTGAACATCGAGTGAGCGCGGCTCACACAACCCTTCTGGCCGGAACCGCTGGGCTGGGTTGCGTGATCGGCTTGAAGTCCTCGTCCGGCCCCTGCTGGGGGCGTTCGAGGCCTAACCGGCGATGCCGCTGGCCGTGAGGCGCAGCACCCGGTCGGCCCGCGCTGCGGCGGCGTCGGAATGGGTGACCAGCACCAGCGATGCGCCGTGCTCGCGCGTCTGCGCCAGCAGCAGGTCCATCACGCGCGTGGCGGTGGTGGGATCGAGGTTGCCGGTGGGCTCGTCGGCCAGCAGCAGGGCGGGGCGGTGTATCAGTGCGCGGGCGATGGCCACGCGCTGCAGTTGCCCGCCGCTGAGCTGCTGCGGCAGCCGTGTACCCAGCCCTTCCAGGCCCACGGCGGCCAGCATGTGTTGCACGCGGGCGGCATCACTTTGGCCCAGCAGCATCAGCGGCAGGGCCACGTTCTGTGCCACGTCCAGGTGCGGTAACACGTGGAAGGCCTGGAACACAAAACCCACCTGCGCGCGACGCCACAGGGCGCGGGCGGTGTCGTCCAACTGGCTCAGGTCGGTGGTGCCGTGGGTGATGCTGCCGGTGTCCCAGGTGTCGAGGCCCGCCAGGCAGTTGAGCAACGTGGACTTGCCCACGCCCGAATCCCCCACGATGGCCACAAACTCGCCCGGCGCCACGGTGAACTGCACGTTGGCGAACACCGGCGTGCTGCCGTAGTGCTTGCCCAGGTTCTCCACGTGCAGCAGCGTCATGGCGTGGGCTGCTTCAGGCGTTGCAGCACGGCCTGCACCAGCGTGGCCACGGCATGGGGTTGGTCGCAGGCGATGGCTTGGCGCTGCGGCATGCTGCGCAGCCAGGTGATCTGGCGCTTGGCCAGTTGCCGTGTGGCGGCAATGCCGCGTTCGCGCAGGAAGGCCGTGTTCAACGGGGTGCCTGAAGGACGGCTGGCCTGGAAGTCGAGTTCTTCCCACACCTGCCGGTAGCCTACGCAGCGCATGGAGGGCAGGTCGGGGTGCAGGTCACCGCGTACGCGCAGGGCCGCCACCTCGGCAATGAATCCTCCGGCCAGCATGGTGTCGAAACGCTGGGCGATGCGCTCGTGCAGCCAGGCCCGGTTCTCGGGCTCCAAGGAGAAAAGCGCGCTAGCGCCGGTGTTATTTGTGTTGCCTGCTACCTTTTTGATAGTGTGAAAGCTCGACAACGGCTGGCCTGACACATGCCATACCTCCAGTGCCCGCTGGATGCGCTGGCTGTCGCCGGGGGCCAGGCGTGCAGCCGTCACGGGGTCCACACGCGCCAGCTCGGCATGCAGGGCGGGCCAGCCCAACTCGGCCGCCTGGGCTTCGATCTTGGCGCGTACCTCGGGGTCGGCGGCGGGCATGTCGTCAATGCCATCAAACAGCGCCTTGAAGTACAGCATGGTGCCGCCCACCAGCAGTGGCAGTGCGCCGCGCGCGCGGATCTCGGCGATGAGCCGGGTGGCGTCCTGCACAAACTCGGCGGCGCTGTAGGCCTGCAGCGGGTCGCGGATGTCGATGAGGTGGTGTGGCACGGCGGCGCGCTCGTCGGGCGTGGGCTTGGCCGTGCCAATGTCCATGCCCCGGTACACCAGGGCCGAGTCCACGCTGATGATCTCGACCGGCCGGCCCTGTTTGCCCAGCACGGCGGCCAGCGCCAGCGCGCCGGCGGTCTTGCCCGACGCCGTGGGGCCCGCCAGGGCGATGGTAGGTAGAGTGTCAGGCGTGCTCACGGGGCGCTCCAAACTTCTGCACCAGCGTCCACGAGATCACGGCCAGCACCACCGACCAGAACCAGATGCCGTTGACCAGCGGCCACACCGTACCATCGAGCCGTAGCCCCAGCCAGCCGCCAATGGCAAAGGCCGCCAGCATCATCATGAAACCGTTCAGGGCCGATGCGACGCCTGCTGCTTTGGGGAAGGGCCCTACGGCGCCACTTTGCCCGCAGGGCTGGTGGATGCCGTGCGCCACCATGAACAGGTAGAACGG
>NZ_JADHVT010000222.1 GCF_016783915.1 Acidovorax sp. | reverse complement strand
AAAAGTCTGCTACCTGTCCGTTCTTCTTGGTGATCAGGTAGCGGCCCACCACACTGGAACAGCCCTTGGACTTAGCTGAGTTGAGCACATGCGCCAATAGCGCTTCCTCGACTCCCCGGCCAATCGCCCGGCAGCTTAGCAAAAAGGTATCAATCTCCGCCTGTTCGCCGTTATATTTTACAATCGCCACCCCGATCAGTCCCATCTCTGAAATCCGGTCACGCAGGTTGAGATAGAAGACATCGGCTCCGGGACTCTCAACGAAAGCCTGGATGTCCCCTTCGCTGTAACGGCGCGTCGTCAGGTTGAATTGGTTGGTCTTCTGGGTGAGTTGCGATATCCGCGGGATAGTCATCTCATCCGCCAGGCTGATTTCGGCTACCATCTCCAGTTTTGCCAGGTATTCTTCCAGCGAGCTAGCCGACACGTACAACTCTTTGCGCTGCACCTCATCGCGGTACATGCGGGTACGTTTCCGATCCTCGGGAGAGAAAGTTAATGCATCGAAGTATCCCCCGGCGCTCAATTTAGCCCTGAAGGTGGACGGATCGGACGACAGTTCCAGCACGGTTACTTGAGGCAATCGCTCGCGTACGAAGTCGCACTCAAATTGGCTATCGTCCACAAACACCAGGCTATCTAGCCCGATATTCAGGTCTTGGGCAATCCGCATCAGGTTCGTCACCTTATCATCCCAGTTGATTTGCCAGGTGGCGAAGTGCTCCTCGCGGAGCACCATCTCCGGATGGGTGCGCAAAACTTCTAGCACGTCGGCCTCATTATTCCTGCTGCACAATGCTAAGATCACGCCGCGGTCGTGCAGGTTAAGAATCTCACGTTGGAACGCCTGATAACAGGAACCAGGGTAGGCCGTCCCAAGTTGGATACCGCCTAAGCCATCCTCGCCGACCACACCGCCCCAGAGAGTATTATCGCAGTCCAGCACCAGGCATTTGCGGGCCTTGCCGTGCAGCGCACGGAAGAACTTTCCGTATTCCTGTCCAAATGGCAACAATGCATGCCGCCCGATGGGAGCCCGGCCAATCTGCCAGTAACGCTCATCTACTCCCTGCACGCTGCCGATCCGCGCCATCAAGCTCATATAATCCACCAAGTAAACGTCCCGCGACTCCCGCACACGGCGAAGCAGTTCCAGGTTCAGCTTCAAAATCGTATGAGTCTGATGATTCTCCGATTGGGCGTCCAGGATTCCCAGTGTAGGGTAGAGCGGCAACGGGAAATTGTTGACCAGAATGGGTGTTTTAGAATGTCGCCGCAGGGCGGTAACAATCTCATTCACTGTGACCAAGACCCTTTCCACCTCAGTGTTCACCTGTTCAGGCGAGAGCGACAGAAAACGTGTGACCAGGGTAGGCGCCAACGTCTCCAGCCACTGAGCCACAATCACAAAGTCGGGCTGGAATGCATACAACGCGCTGCCCGGATCAAGGACATCGCGCGCAATGGCGTCGTAGTCTCCTAGATAGATCACCGGGTAAAACCCCGCCAACGCAATCTCCCCTTTGATCACTGGGATCATCGGCTCTATAGTGAAGTTGCGCAGGATAGCCACCCGCAAAGGGGGCAGATGGCTGGCTTCCGATGTAACTTCCTCCAGCGCGTTCGCGGTGGCAGTGTAGGCGCTGTAGGTGAGCTCATTCGCCAAGCGTCTTAACGTTTCGTCAAAATCCTGTTTGCTCACTCTGGCTTCATTCCTTCGTCAGAATTGCGAAGTAGTTGATCGTCACCAATTCTTCCTGCCATCTGTCTACCGGGACATCCTCGGCAGGCAAAGCAACATCTCGGACGATGGACAAACCAGCATCACGGATCAGAGTTCTGATCTCGTCTACGGTATGGAAGTGATAGACATGATCAATTGATGGACAGTTGGCACATGTGGTAAGAAAAATGGCCCCGCTCGGCTGGAGCAGTCGGTGCGCTTGCTTCATAAACCCCGGTGCATCGTTAACATGCTCGATTACTTCTCCCATGCTGATGAAATCGAAACTATCACTCTCCAGTGACAGGTCCAGGAAATCGCTATGAATGAATCGGATTCGGGCTGGATCAATCTGAAAAGCAGTTAGTAGCTCTCGAACCACTTCGATCGAAACCTCGCTGATATCCACCAAAGTCGCTTCCAGATCAGGCGAATGCTTTATTGCCTGAACGGTGAATAGCCCGTGCCCCGGCGCGATTTCCAGATAGCGATTGATCGAGATTTGTTGCAGATGATCCCGTAAAAAACAGAGCATCGCATAATGATTAGGCCAGAAGAGGTAGGATAAGAGCAGACCGACCATGTAGTAACGCATCACATCTGGCTGGCTATAAACCTCTTCGTGGGCCACATAGGCGTCATCCAACCGATAGACGCCGGTCTTGCGAAAACGGATCTGTTCACGCACGAAGTCCATGCACATCCGGTTATACGCTCGGGCCGCTTCGACCCGCTCCTGATCGCCCTGAAAAAACGAGTGGTTCAACGTCCGGCACAGTTGCTCGGCAAATGTCCAATAGTCTGTATCCTGCTGGCTGATGAACGCATTGATCCGTCTACGTTGCAGTGGGTTTTGCGTCGATATCAAATCAACGATCTTCATAAATTCAGGATAAGCGTCACACTTGTATGCCACATCAGTCATAGCACATACCCTACAGCATTACCGCCCCGCCACATACACGTATGGTCTCTCCTGTGATATGCCGCGCTCCTAGACTCAGGAGAAAGGCGACGACGTTGGCAATATCAACCGGTTCAGCCAGCCGACGCAACGGGGTCTGCATCCGCGTGAGCATTTTGACTTTGTCAGGCAGGTGCGCGATCATGTCTGTCTGTGTCATCCCCGGTGCAACAACATTGACCTGGATACCCTTTGGCCCATATTCAACTGCTAGACAACGCGCCAGCGCTGCCAGCGCCGACTTAGCCACGACGTAGCGCATCTGTTGCGTAGGCGGCACATTATCTGCGTAAATGGAACCAATGAACACCAGCGCTCCAGATTGGGCTTCGATCATCCGAGGCAGGGCCACCTTGGCGCAGTTGAAAGCGCCCTTCACTTGGACGTCCAGTTGCTCCTGAATGGACTCCCATTCCAGGTCATCAAATGGCAGGGGCACGTTGCTAGGGGCGGCACAATGCACTACTGCCTCAATAGGCCCGAAGGCTTTCTCGGCTGCGGCAAATAACGCCTCTACTTCATCCAGTCGAGCAACATTGGCCTGCATCGCCATTGCTTGCCCGCCTGCCTGAGTGATCTGCATCACTACTTGTTCAGCCTTCTCTGCTGCATGCAGATAGTTTACTACCACAGTGTGGCCGTCACTGGCCAGTCTTCGAGCAGTTGCTGTGCCGATTCCCCCGCTGCCCCGTGTGATCAAGATCGCCTTCGTCGCTTCATTTGGCATGGACTTTCCCTCCTCTTCCAATTCCAACATCTTTACAGTCGACTCCCCAACGACGAGTTTCTGGCCATGCTGGTTTGTGATCACTATGTCCAGTATTAGCATTCGAGTGGCAGGCGACTTCTGCTTGACCCGTGCCACCACTCGTAGCGTGTCACCCACGTAGGCCTGGTGCAGAAATTCTAGTGTTTGCGAAGTCCATAGCGCCCCACGTCCTGGAAGCAGCATCCCAATCATCGTCGAAATAAAAGATGCCGACAACATCCCATGCACAACTGGTTTACGAAATAGTGTCTTCCTAGCAAATTCTTCATCCAGATGAAGTGGATTGAAGTCACCCGTTAGGTTGGCAAACGTTTGAACATCCTCTTGGGTCAAGGTATGCACCAGTTCTGCTTCATCTCCAACCCCGATTCGATCGAAGTGGAGCGTGCGGCTTACTTGTTGATTTGGTTTGTATGGCATGGTTCGCAAAGCCCAGGCTAATACCAGCGAATTACGGTTGCCCCAAATATGAAACCCGCTCCTACCCCTGAAATCACCACCAGTTGGTCACGTTGGATGAGACCTGCCCTCACCGCGTCGCACAAAGTGATCGCCAGCGAGGCATCGGCGGTGTTCCCGATTTCGGCCACGTTGGTGTACGTCTTGCTCATGGGTTGTTTCATCTTCCCCATCAAGTATTCGATCAGGCGCAAATTGGCCTGGTGAAAAATGAAGAAATCCACGTCCTCAATCTTTTCCCCAATTTTCTCTAGGGCGCGGCGGATGACCTTGGGTTGATACTGGATAACCTGCTTCCAAACTTCCATCCCGTTTATTTCATAGTACTGCAAGCCATCGTTTATGTTCTCAGGACGCAGCGGGTAACTCGATCCCCCACCGCGCAGCCGGACTGCGTCGAAGACCCTGGCGTTTGTGAACATCTCAGTACACAGCACGCCATACCCAGACGGGACACGCCCCAACACCGCTGCACCAGCCCCGTCACCGAAGTATATAGCCGAATCTGGATCGGTCCAGTTGATGAAGGGAGATTGAAGTGCCGTGCCGATTACCAGTCCATATGCTACGTCTGAATCACAAGACATGCGATCTGATGCTACCCCTAGACCTATTTGAAACGCGGTACAGTTGGCCATCAGGTCGAAGGCCCCAGCGTTCCGAGCACCAATCAAGTCCTGTACCTTGCATGCCATCGCTGGATAGACATAGTCACCTGAAAAAGTGCAGCCAATGATTAGCCCAATCTGGTCTGCCTGAACGCCTGCCATTTCAATTGCCTGCTTAGCGGCAATTGCTGACATTCCCGAAGCCGTTTCGCCGTCTTCAACGATATACCGAGTCACAATTCCTGTCTTGTCCACGATTGTTTGGGCTGGCATCTGTGTCCATGCCTCAAGCTGCTCGTTGGTTACCACTTTCTGGGGAATGTATTTTCCTACACCAAGCACGCCAATTCCTGGCCGCTCACTTTCCGACATAGCTTGACTTTCCCTAATCTTGATCGTCTTCCCGAAAGCTTCAAGCTCCCAGAAAGATGGTCAACCTCATCAGATCCCAAACTGGTTGTATTGCGGCGGCGACGCAGCCACAGCCTGCCACCAAGCGCCCGCTTCTGAGATTGTCCATGAATAACCATGTCCCGGCAATACCACAGTGTCACCAGGCAGGTATTTCACCAACTGGCTGACCGAAGCTGCTAGTTGGTCCGCATTCGCCCCCGGCAGGTCGGTACGGCCGACGTGCTCACACAACAAGGTGTCGCCGGTGAGGACGAAGTCGCCAAAGTAATAGCACACACTCCCAGAAGTATGCCCCGGTGTATGAATCACCTCAATTCGCTGCTGACCTAGTTGGAATGTTGGCTGACCCTCATATATGCGGAACGGCCCGGGGGGTTCAATCTGTTTGCCTGCGAACCGCCAGGCATACATGGGTGCGTGGCGCAACAGACGCGCATCGCCCTTGTGTACGTCGCATGGCAGGTTGAAGCGTCGGCAGATGGCCGCTACTGCCCCGACATGATCGTGATGAGCATGGGTGAGCAAGATGTGGCGCAACTCTGCGCCACCGTTGAGCACAGCTTGTATTATAAAGTCCGGATCGTCGCCCGGATCGATCAGCGCTTGTTCTCCTGAAGGCATATAGTTCACCAAGTAACAGTTTTCCTTCC
>NZ_JADHVT010000064.1 GCF_016783915.1 Acidovorax sp. | reverse complement strand
CCTTGAACGCTTTGCTGTATTCACGCCGGCGCGGCCGGCCTTCGCTTGAAAACTGTTCCATCGTCTCCACGATCCTCCAATCGTGGACACGATGCCCGCTTCTCACGGCGCTTTCAATATGGGGTCACCGGACGGATACAAATTTTTTCCGAGATTCACACTTTCGAAGTCATGACCTTTGTCAGGCGCAATCTGTGCGCGCAAGAGCCTATTGCTTGATAGTTTGAAATCAGCTGTTTCGGCCAGTCGGTAAGGCTGCTGCGGATGTGGCGGTGCTGCTCGGAGGCCAGGAACTGCAGATTTTTCGGATCGAGCGGGATGAGGAGTTGATCGCCCAGCTCATCACCCTGGAGTGGGAGTTCTGGGGGTATGTGGAGCGGGGCCAGGCACCTCCGGCCGATGGGTCGGATTCTGCAGACCGGGCTTTGCGGGCGCTGTATCCCCGGGACACCGGCTTCACCTTGAACCTCAAGCATGACCTTGTGATGGGGTCTGTGTTCTCGGACCTGTTGGCGGTGCGGGAGGTGTTGGCGACCAACACGGCGCTGGAAGCACAGCTCACGCAGGCGATTCAGCAGCGCAGGGGGGATTCCAGTCGGGCTGTGTTTGAGAACGGGGAAGTGAGTTTCAAACGCAGCCGGGATGGGACGCAGCTCGATACAGCGCGGCTGGCCAAGGAGCAGCCGGAGATCGTGAAGGCGTACACGGTGCCCAAACCAGGGAGTCGCAGGTTCCTGGTGCAGACCTGAAGGTGGGCCGGGGACATCGGGGCCAGGTTCATTCATTTCATTTTCATACACGCATCCCCAGACGGGCTTCATCGGTGACGGTGAGGCCCGTTGTGTTTTGGAGGGGTGTTTTGACATTCAACAAGGAGATTCACATGCTCAAAGGTTTGGCTTTGACACCGCCCGTGATCGGGCGCATTGCGATTGGGCGGGTGGTGGAGAAGGCAGGACGTCGTCTGCCGGAGAAGGACGATGAGTTCACCTTGACCAGCCAGGTTCAGAACAAGGAGGGGTGGGTGCTGCATCCGGTAGATGCCCAGTTGCGCAAGGAGCCAGGGGCCAAGCTGCGCAGCATTCCGGTGCGGTTGCTGTTTGACGATCCGGATCTAAGTCTGCGGGCGAACTACACGATGTTTGACCGGGCTACAGGGCGGCCGCTGTGTGTGGGGGATGGGGAGAGCTGCAAGCGGGTGACCCTGTCGGGGATGCAGTCCCTGCCCTGCCCTTCGCCTGCGGTGTGTGCGCTGGCGCAGGACGGGAACTGCAAGCCGTATGGGCGGCTGCATGTGCGAGTGGAGGCGGAGGGGAATACCGAACCAGGCTTGGCTGGCGATGAACTGGGCAGCTTTGTGTTCCGGACCACGGGCTTCAACAGCATCCGGACCCTCTCAGCTCGGCTGCGGTATCTGTTTGCGGTGTCGGGTGGGTTGCTGGCCGGGTTGCCTTTGGAGCTTCGGCTGCGGGGCAAGTCCACCACGCTGTCGCACCGCACGCCGATCTACTACGTCGATCTGACGCTGAGAGCCGGTAGCAGCTTGGCCCAGGTCGTGGCGTTGGCGCGGCAGGAACGTGAGCAACAGGCTGCGCTGGGGCTGGATCAGGCGGCGCTGGATGAAGCGGCGCGGCAGGGTTTGGCGCTGGGGGAGTTCGAGGAGTCGGAAGAGGAAGGGGTGGAGGTCGTCGAGGAGTTCTATCCAGATTCCGATACGGATGGAGATAGTGGAGCAGCGCAAGCACCTGCGCCGATCTCGCTGCGGGGCAAGCTGCATCGCAAGCAGGAAGCACTCGGAATGCGCGCCAATGCAACGGGTGATCCAGGGGCTTCCCATGCGGTTGCCTGAGGGGCTCGTTCGGCGCTATGCGGTGGGGTTGGTGATGGAGACTGTGCCTTGCTATCGCAGTGGGCTGGATTCAGCACCAGGCGCCAAGGTGCTGCCGGGGATTCTGGTGAGGCATAGAGCACCACCGCATCGCACGGGGGCGGTGGTACTGCAGCAGGCAGTGGCCCTGCTCACCGGCCAGCGGGTGGCAGTACCTACTGCGACCAGTGCGGCCGGGGTGTTGCGCCATGCGCAGCGGCTTCTGCCGGGGCTTCATGCTCAACTGGTTTGGGAGCAGGGACCATCGGACTTGTTGGCGCTGTGTCACGACGCGGTTCACCGGGGTGGCCTGGTGCTGCTGCTGTGGCAGTCGATTGCCAGGGAGGTGCGGGGAGCTCCTCGCCCGCCTTCCCCGCCGCCTCAATGGATGCTAGTGGTCGGGGTGGAGGGGCCTTGGAGACCGGTGGGGGAAGGATCAGGCAGTGTGGTGTGCACGGAGTCCACGGGGCTTTTGATCCTGGATACCCGGGTGCATCCTGGATGGGGACTGGGGCACAACCAGCGTCTGGTTCCTGGTGCCTATCCACACCATGAGGCGGCTGTGCGGGTTGCGGAGTTTAGGGCTGTTTGGTCGGCGCGTACATTGGAGGGCAACCTGGACTGCGGGATGGTCCTCTCAGCGATCGCACTGTCTCCCGGCAAAGGCCAGAGCCCCCAGTGATCTGGCGGGAGCTCAGACAGTGCATCCGCACTGGCTGGCTCCCATTCCGTACCGATCAGGCAATCACAAAGGGCGTGCGGTCCTTGCCTGCAATCCACTGGGGCGGCTTACCTCGGCCGGACCAGGTGGCACCGGTGTCGGGGTCCCGGTACTTGGCAGCGACCTTCTTGGGCTGGGGCTTCCAGGGGAAGACCTGTTGGGCCGTGAAGCCGAATTCCTGAACGAGTTGCAGGACGGTTTGGAGGGCCTGTTCGGACTCGGCCTTCTTGGCGTTGGCGATTTGTTCGTCGAGGAGTTTTTTCTGGGCGAGGAGTTCGGCGTAGCTGGGCATGGGGGTGCGTTGGGAGTGAGTGCTGGGGTGTTGTGATTGGGTCCAAGGAGGACCTTTTAGACACAGGAAGCACTCTACGCGAACCGGAGCCCAGGAATGCTCAGTTGGCAGTTGCAACGGGGGGAGTCGTGGCGTCTTGGGTGTCGCCCTGGCGCCATACCTGCAGGTTGGCGTATTCCCGGCCGCAACCGGTGCAACGCAGGGCTTCGGTGTAGCGCATGACTCCGGCGTCATCGCGTGCGAGCACGCGGTGGTAGCTGGTGGCCCGGCAGTAGCCGCAGCAGTTCCTGGCGGTGGACGGGTTCATCGAGATGGAGGCGCTCAGGTTCTTCACTCAGGGGATCTGTTCTTGGTGGGGGTCTTCGTTGCGTGCGCTTGGGATCGTACCAAGGCAACGGAGTTTGTGCAGGTCCACGGGGGAAGCTGGTCACGGGCAGGGATGTTCTCGCTCCATATGGAACATCTCACACGGTAGCGGCTGAGCTGCGGCAAAGATCTCGCAGCCACTTCCCCATCCCTGCCCGTTCAGCAATCGGTCAACCGATGGTCTTTGGTTGGCGTTCAATTGATGTATTTGCATCACATATCATTTACTAACAGAGAGGGAGTTTTATGCAGTCCATGAGAAGAAGGGTGCGGCTTGCGCCAAGCCTGGTGGTTGTTTCGTTAGCGGTGTTGGGCCTGGCTGGGTCGCTGGGCGGTTGCCAGCGCAAGGAGGCCGAAGTGCAAGCGCCGGAGTTGCCGGTGCAGACGGTTTCGGGGTTTCTGGAGATCGCTGGGGTGCTGGATCGCCGGGGGGAACAGGGGGCCGTGTTCGAGGTCAGCCCAGAGACGGGGGATCTGGTGGCGTTTGTGTTCGATCCAAAGAGTGCTCTGGGCCAGCGGCTTTTGTCGCAGTGTGTGCAGAACATGCCGTGTCTGGTCGAGGGGGTGCGGGCCAGGCCGCTGGACAGTCAGGCACCGGCCACCAAGGTCTTGGGTGAGTTGGGGTTCAGTGTTTCGCCGTCGGCTTGGCTGGGGATGATTGACGCGGGAGATGCCCGCGTGGAGTCTGCGCTGGAGGAGCCTGAGATGCAGGTCAAGACCCGGTTTGGGGTTGTGGCTGTGCAGGAGGGAGATTCTTCGGTTGTTTTAAACGGGCAAACCGTTCTATCGCCTCAGGAGGAATCCGTGCGCATCGTGCGCCATGCGCCGGTGGGTGCAGAAGATGTGCTGTTGCTGCAAAGCGGATCGGGAACCGCCTGCCCTGCCCTGTTCCAGGTTCTGGTGGTATCGGCCCAGGGGGTGCAGGTGTCTCCGAAGTTTGGGTCTTGCTCTGACTTGGTGTTTGCTGTGGTCGAGGAGAAACCGAATCAGGCTCCCAAGCTGTCCATTCGGATGCTGGGGTTTGCGGGGCCGTTCGAACCCGAGGAAGAGCAGCGCAAGGCGGCTCAGAAGCTGGTGGAGTTTGTGTACCAGCAGGGGTCGCTCACGCGGGACGGTAAGCCGGTGACTTCGCAATGAAGGTGCGTGTACCTTTGCCTTCGGCTGCAGTCTCAAGTCTTGACGGCGGGTTTTCTGGCGACTTTGCGGGCGAGCTTGATCGCTTGCTCTGGGGGTTTGAGCAGGGTCCAGGGCTCTACCCCCAGGGCCTGTGCCAGGCGCTCGATGTTGGCCAGGGCGATGTTCCAGCGGCAGCGCTCTACGGCAGAGACGTAGGTGCGGTCCAGTTCGCACTCATGGGCCAGGCGCTCTTGAGACCAGCCTTTTTCTACACGCAGTAGCCGAATCCAGTACGCGAGGACTTCGCGCACGTTGCCCGGGTCAGGCAGATGGGTCGGGGGCGTGGGTTTGGCAGACACCGCGGGAGGATGCGGTTTTGCCTTCTTTGCATCTACGGAGTTTGCATCACTATTTGTGCGCTCCGTGGGAATTTTGAGTGGTTAGTGCTTCAACTTTAGGAGGAATTGCCATGAAGCGGTTTGCTTGGGGTCATTGGGTGGTGGTGGGGTATTTCTTGTTCGGGCTGCTGTATGCGATCTATGCCAACAACTGGGGGGATGAGCCCTACCGAAGTTTTGCGTACCACCTGGGCCAGGGGTTGGTGTGGCCTGTGATGGTGTTGCCAGGACTGGGCAAGTTCATTGGGGGCTTACTGATCGTTGCCATGGTGGCGTTTGTGATGGCCAGTTAAGGCTGGACAGGAGAAAGCACCATGGCGTTTTTGGCACAGGTGATTTTGGTGTGTTTGATGGTCTAACGTGCACCTGCAGTCCTTCTAGACGGCGGATCACGGCTCAAAGGGGGCTCTGAGCTGAGTGCTATCTCGCCCTCAGAGTCCTACCCAGCGCAAAAACCGAATTCGGAACATTTCCAGTAGGGAGCTGCCGCTCTGGATGGAGTGGGCGTCTTTTGGGGGCAGGCGCTGACGGGCGCAGTCCTTCCTTGATGTCCCCCTTTTCAAGATGCTCTCTCACCACATCGGCCAGAGAGACGGACTGCAGATAGTCATCCACGGTTTGATGGAATGCTCGCCACAGATCATGGGTTATTGCCCCTTGCCGGGCGTTCATCGAGTCACGCTCGCAGGACACACCTCTTAGTTCCCCTTGCTCGGAGGCCCTTGCGATGTCGGCAACGGTGATGTCGGACGCGTTCCGAGCCAATTTGTATCCACCACCTGGCCCTCGCGTGCTCGCGACCAGTCCTGCTTGACGCAGCGCGCTGAACAGCGTTTCAAGGTAAGACAGTGAAATACCTTGCCGCTTTGCAATGGTAGACAGCGCAACGGGCCCATGGACGTCACGTACAGCGACATCCGCAATAGCAATGAGCGCAAACCTGCTTCGTGTCGTCAGACGCATGCATTGCTCCCTTCATGGTGCTGTTTCACGGTATCAGTCTGATCGTTGTCTAGTACCGAATCACGCATCAGTACAACCCTTCTCTACCATTCGCAGAATCCTGGCCATCCCGATGGCCTGCGCCCATTCCTGGGCTGCCAGGACCGTGGTCTCGCCCTCGGAGGCTGGGCGGGCGGGTTTGACTTCAACATCGAACGTCTCGTCTGTCTTGTTCGTTGCCACCTTGACGCTTGCACCAAGAAGCGGGATATCGATGGCCGGACGCGGACCTGCCGCACCATCGACATCGATGCGCAAAACACAACCAGGAAGGAGGTCGTAGCTCCACTGGCGTTCGGGGTGGGCTTCTTCGCCAATCGCGTTCATGGAGGCGAGGCGCTGGTCTTGGGTCATGTCCAGCGGGTCAATGGCAGGTATTTCGTGCTGCGGGTAGCCATCCATACACGCAGCGCTCGAGAACACGGCCAACATTGCAAACAACAGGCGCCAGCCCTGCCACGACGTCTTGCGGCAAGTGCCAGTCAGCATGATGCCGCTGGACAGTTGCAGTCTCACGATGGCATCTCCTGCAGGGCCTCAGCCTTTGCTGTCTGGGGAACGCGTGTCGCCAGGATCTTGTCGATGGTCTTGCCATCCATGTCCACCACTTCCAGCTTCCAGTCCTCCCACTGCACGGTGTCGGTCACCTTGGGCAGGCGGCCGGTCAGCAGCATGATCATGCCGCTGAGCGTGTGGTAGCGGCCGCGTTCCTCTTCGGGCACGGCATCCAGATTCAGGCGGTCTTTCAGCTCGGGCACGGGGATGTGCCCGTCCAGCAGCCAGCTGCCGTCCTCGCGCTGCAGCGCCCACGAGGTCTCGGGGTCGCGCGGCTGGAACTCGCCGGTGATGGCCTCGATCAGGTCCTGCAGCGTGACGATGCCCTGCACCTCGCCGTATTCGTCGATCACAAACGCCATGTGCACGTCGGACAGGCGGAAGTTGTCCAGCAGCTCCATGCCCGTGATGGTCTCGGGCACATACAGCGCCGTCTGCAGCGGCTGGTCGACCAGGCCGCCGCGCGCCTTGTCGCGCAGCGTGCGCGACAGCCACTGGCGCGCATTGATCACGCCCAGGATGTTGTCCATGCCACCGCGCACCACCGGGAAGCGCGCGTGATCGGACTCTTCGATGCATTTGAGGTTGTCTTCAAACGGAGCATCGATGTCCAGGCACACCACATCACCACGCGGCACCATCAGCGAGCCGATCTGGCGGTCGTCCAGGCGGAACACGTTGCGCACCATGGTGTGCTCGTGCGACTCGATCACACCGGCGGTGGTGCCTTCGACCAGCATGGCGTGGATCTCTTCTTCGGTCACCGGGCTGCCACTGGTTTCCTTCACGCCCAGCAGGCGCAGCAGCGTGCGAGTGGACGTGGACAGCAGCAGCACAAACGGCTTGGTGGCCAGTGCCAGAAAGTTGATGGGCCGCGCTACCAAGCGGGCAAAGGTTTCGGGGTACGACTGACCGATGCGCTTGGGCACCAGCTCGCCCACCACGATGGAGAAGTACGTGATCAGCACCACCACCAGCCCGGTGGCCGCGTAGCCGCCGTAGGGCAGCGGCACGCCCAGGCGCTCCAGCCACGATGCCAGCGGCGCTGCCAGGGCAGCCTCGCCCACGATACCGTTCAGCACGCCAATGGACGTGATGCCGATCTGGATGGTGGAGAGAAAACGCGTGGGGTCTTCGCCCAGCTTCACGGCAGCGGCGGCACCGCTATCGCCCTCATCAATCAGCTTTTGCAACCGCACCTTGCGGGCCGTGACCAGAGCGATCTCTGACATGGCAAACAGGCCGTTGAGACAGATGAGGGCAAAGAGTATGGCAATTTCCATGATGGAGTTTTTTTGCGGTTTGCATGGTCGCAGCCACTAAATCGATGTGGGTAGCGCCTTGGCAGAGAGGGACAGATGAAGCAGCGGACGTGTCTTGTGCTGAAGCTCAGGAACAGCAGAAGACCATCAAAAAGGGCGGCAGCGGGTGACACTGGCCCTGCGCGCAACTGCGCGGTGCAAAGAATCAGGCGAGGTAGCCTGTCAGCCTGGGCGGCTTGTGGGGTGGATCGACGACAGCAGACAGCACTGGGGCGGCACCTGTGGAAGCCACATCCTTCGTGTTGGTGCCGCCTGAACTGGTTCGCCGTTGCGGCTCCAGCTGATCCGGGAGATCGCCCTTGTCGTCCATCAAGGCGTGGTCGTCCGCGTCAGAAAAGGCGAGGGGTGTTCCTGGGCCACTGGGCGTACTGCGCTCCACTACCTCGGTACCCTGCGGAACAGAGACGGGCGGATTCAAACCGGCGGCAGACAAACCCACACACAAAAGAAAGTGGAGAATCAAAACCGCGATGAAGCGCCGTAGCATGGTGCGGAAATTATAGAGACCACTCGGCTGACCCCTGGTGAGCCTAATGTGGGCTTAGGATGAGCGCAGAGCCCAAGCAACCTAGTGCATCTGCACACTACTTGGATTCGCGTCCCATCAGGAGTGCGTTTTCAATTCGAATGCGGCTTGCCTCGCGGAGCCTCTGCATGCCCAAATCGCAAGCCATTGCCATCACAGATTTTCGTTCTGAGAGCCCTCGGTGCAACACCCAGCGGGCAAGCGACAAAGGCTACGCCGTACAGATTTCTTCGACGCTGCGGGCGCTGTCATCGTCCGCTGGACGACGGAAGGGTATTTCCTCACACGGCTCAATTTCACGAGGCCAGTAGAAGGTCCCACCGGTTTCCTCTGTGGTTTTAAAAAGCTGTTGCGCTACCTTCACGATCCGTTCCTGAATTCGACTATTCGTGACCCTCTATAAACGGTGAGTCGCGGCAGTGCGGCTGCTGCGCTAAAACACATCTGTATTAGAGGTGACACGTGCGAGGATGGAGCATCGCCCGATGCCTGGTGGCAGGCAATCCATTCCGCATGGAACACTCCAATGTTGACGGCGGGATTCAGTGGCAGATTCAACCGGTCGATGCCGCACATTCGCTGAATACCTCAGCGGGTGTGTGGAAGCCTGGTGTCTTGAGCGACCTCTCATTCAATGGTCTCGCCATGGCCTTCAGCCGAAGCTGTGAGAGGTCCGAGAGATTCATGCCCTTGGGCATGTGCTACCTGAGTAAGCAATTCGAGTTTGCGTTGCTTCCGCCAGCACTACGTGCCTCGGCCCCGCATACAGCACCTCATCCGTGCCGCCTGCGGGGCGCCTCAGGCGCTGCGCAGAGCTCGGCATTCTCATGCTGCTGGTCAGGAGCGCTCTTCCATGACATAGCCCATGCCTCTTACCGTGTGGAGCAATGGCTTGTCGAAGTTCACGTCCATTTTTGTGCGCAGCCTTCGGATTGCGACTTCCACAACGTTGGTGTCGCTGTCAAAGTTCATGTCCCACACCTGCTCGGCAATCTCAGTGCGGGAAAGCACTTCGCCCTTGCGGCGAAGGAACAGCGCTAGCAGCAGAAACTCCTTGGCGGTCAGCTCGATGCGCTGGCCCGCGCGCGAGGCCTTCCGCCGAATCAGATCGAGTTCCAGGTCTGCGAGGCCCAGCACTGTGGGTTCCCCTGCATCCCGAGCACCATGGGTACGGCGCAGCAGCACCTGTACGCGGGCGCACAACTCCGAGAATGCGAAGGGCTTGACCAGGTAGTCATCTGCGCCGGTCTGCAGTCCTCGCACCCTGTCTTCAACGCTGACACGCGCCGTGAGCATGAGCACGGGGGTCTGCCTGGTCTTGCGCAAGGCCATCAACAGCGTGAACCCGTCGATGCCTGGAAGCATCCCATCAAGAATCACGAGGTCGTGTGCACCCTCCAGAGCCATGTGCAGACCATCCACGCCGTTGTGAACCACATCGACGTTGTAGCCGGCTTCGCCAAGTCCTTTGCGCAGGTACTCGGAGAGCTTGACCTCATCTTCAATGAGCAGGATTTTCATTCAACGATTTTCCGAGATATCGGGCTTTTGCAGATCAATAACTTGTAACTCCGGTGCGCGCGCCCGGCTGCGATCCGCGCCCGGAGAAGGTCCTGGTGCCGCACAGGTCAACTTAGCTAGGGGCGGGCTCAAAGGCCAAGCTGCCGCTGCCACCATGCGGTGGCGCGGCAGCGCTTTGGGGTCGCCTGATCAACGACTTCTCTTGTACTCCACGAACAGGCTACCAGGGAGCCTTATGCACTTGAGACTCAATCACATACCCTGGCTTCCGCCGCCCTTGAAGCTGCGCTCTGCCGCAACATCCTGGGTGTCTCGGTACAGGCCAGGGAACACCTCCTTGAGCATGCGCCCGTCTTCGCCATTGACCGCGACCTCGCCCTTGGCGATGGCCTGGGCCAGCTCTTCCTTGACCTGATCGCGCGTCTTCGAGGGGCCCGCAACCAACCGCTGGGTCGGGTATTGCCCGGGAGCAACTTCATTGAGCTTGATGCCGGACTCGCCAGCGGCGAGCATCTCGCCGCTCTGGATGGCCTGGTTCAACTCGCGGAGCACCTGGTCACGCGACTTGGAGGCGGTGGGGGCTGGTGCTGGAGGATATGCACGGGGATTGATCTTCCGCATCGGCAAGCTGGCCTCGCCGGCCGAGAGCATGGTGCCGTCGCGCATGGCCTGCAAGGTTTCAGCGCGGACTTGTTCGCGGGTGAGCGGCGCGGCCTGCTCCGAGGCGAATGCCGGTGCAGCTGCGAAGGATGCGATCAACAGTGCGGTGGTGAGTTTCATGGTCATACCTTTCAATGAAAGAATCTGCTGGGGAATCTGAGTTGAGAGAGCGCCGCGGGGGCTGTTGGCTCGCCTCAGTCGACCTAGTGGTGGCGGCTCATTGGCCGTGCCGCGCATGCGGTGCGGTGCTCGGATCCAAAGAAAAGCTCACTGGCAAAGATCAGGCTGAGCAAGTCGATTGAGCGACGAAACTTCATGGTGTTCTCCTGGTGGGCCAGCCGCGTTGTCGGCAGCCGGGTGGTGCATTTCGCGAACCACGGAATGAAGTCTAGAAAGCACGCCCTGCTCGGGCACTGACTGCCAGATTACGTTTGTGTCAGCTTTGGCGGAAACAATGGCTTTTCATCGCAGCCCACGCATTTCTGCGGGCCGCTGATCTAGAATCTGGCGCCATGTCCCGACGCCTGTGGTCCATGCTCCTGTTGATTGCCCTGCTGTGGCAATCCGTTGGCATGGCCAGTCCCTTTGCGGTGGCCCAGCGTGCGGAGCAGTTGACACACATGGTGGTCCACACGCAGGACGTGGACCATCATCACCATGCCGACAAGTCCCTGCATCTTGAAGCCTCTGGCGGCCTGGACACCCATCAACATGCGGACGAGGGGATCACCCCCGCAGCCTTGTTGTCCAGTGCTTCATGGAGCATTCCCAGCGTTCCTCCATCCAGCCCTGCGGCTCCTGCCGCTTTGCGGTACAGCCCCCCATCTCTTGAAGGCCTTTTAAGGCCCCCATCAGCGCTCGCCTGAGCGTTGGCGACTGACAGCGACCTCCGCCTGTCTGTTCGCCCTTCGCGCCTCACCTCTCTTCTCCTGACGTCCTTGGCATGTCCATAAGCGTGTGCTTTGCGCGCGCCTGGCTCGGCCTGCCTGGTCGTCCGATACCAAGACCCGCTTTATCGCGCGCCTTGGAGCTTTTGTTCGCTCTTTTTTTGGAAGGCACTTCATGAAACTACCGCTTTGGTTGAGGCGGCTCACTCCGGCATTTCTCATGCTCATTCCTCTGATGGCCGTCGCACACGGCATATCAGACGAAGACAAGCAGCGCATGCTGGATGGTGGTTATCTTCAGTACATCGGTCTTGGCGCGAGCCACATGCTCACCGGCTATGACCACTTGCTATTTTTGTTCGGGGTGGTGTTCTTCCTCACCTCCTTCAGGGACGTCGCCAAGTTCGTCACGGTGTTCACGATTGGCCACTGCATCACGCTGATCTTTGCCACGTACTTCAAGATCACCTGGAACTACTACCTGGTCGACGCCATCATCGCGCTGAGCGTGATGTACAAGGCGTTCGACAACAACGGGGGGTTCCAGAAGTACTTCAACGCGAAGTCTCCCAACCTGTTGGCGGCCGTGTTCGGCTTTGGCCTGCTGCACGGTTTCGGGCTCTCGACGCGGCTGCAGCAGTTGCCGCTGGGGGACGACAACACCTCCATGCTGCTGCGCATCCTGAGCTTCAACCTGGGCGTCGAACTCGGCCAGATCGCAGCGCTTGCCGCGATGGTCGCTCTGCTTACCTTGTGGCGCCACAGGCCGTCGTTCAAGCGATTCAGCTACGTGGCCAACCTGGGTCTGTTTTATGCCGGTGTGTACCTGCTCTTCATGCAGTTGCACGGATACCAGCACGACGTCGATCCAGACAGCTTCCGTTTCCCCGCCACCGAGCACCGGCACATCCATGAAGATATGGATATCCAGAACTCGACTGACAACAGTCGCAACACCCTTTGATCCGTTTTTCAACCACCCTAAAGGAAATCACCATGAAGTACATCATCGCCGCCGCCACCATCGCATCCGGCTTCACCTTCGCGGCTCCAGCAATGGCCGCAGAGGGCAGCAGCTGCCATTTCCACGGCAACAAGCCCACGACCGATACGGTTGTGGTGGGCTGCGCCAATCAGCGCAAGGATGCCCTGGTGGGCAGTGGCAAGCTGGACAAGGGCTGGCAGGCCATCAAGAGCGAAAAGGCTGAGCTCATCGATGGAAAGAAGGGCAAGGAATGGCGCGTGACCTACAGCAATCCTGCTGAGCAGGACAAGAGCAAGGCAACCCTCTACATGTTCTTTACCCCTGCAGGCAACTTCGTTGCCTCGAACTTCACGGGACAGTAATGTCCAGGGCCCCCGGGCAGGGAGCGGGGGCCCGCTCAACCGACGAACACCGGGGCCAAGAATGCTGCCGCTTGGTCAAAGGTATTTCGTCAAATCCTTGAACTCCGCGATGGAGGCACGTGCCGACGCTGCGCTTGCGCCCACAACCTGGTCCAGGCAGTTGTCGAGGTGATCGTGGATCACCACTTTCTTGGCAGCGCTGATCGCGCGCTCCACAGCATGCAGTTGCTGCGCAATGTCACTGCAAGGGCGATGGTCCTCGATCATGGCAATGACGTTGGCCAGATGGCCGTGCGCACGCTTAAGGCGTTTGACCACGTCGGGATGACTGGCATGTACATGATTTTCTGTCATGAAGTATCCTATCCCCCAGGATACGTTAAAGTCAATATTACAACCCTCGCTATGCCGTGATTGCAGGCGGATGCGAAAGGGCGTTTCTCGAAAGGCCACGCATGTTGGACGTGCTCGCAAGCCGGACTTATCGGCATTTGTTCTTCGCGCAGGTGATTGCGCTGCTGGGAACTGGCCTGGCAACTGTTGCGCTGGGCCTGCTTGCATACGACCTCGCAGGCGCCAATGCCGGCGCCGTGCTGGGTACTGCGTTGGCCATCAAGATGCTGGCTTACATCGGCGTGGCGCCGGTCGCATCCGCCATGGCAGAGCGTTTGCCGCGCAGGGCTGTTCTGGTCGCACTGGACCTTGTCCGGGCAGCCGTTGCACTGGTGCTGCCGTTCGTCACGCAGATATGGCAGGTGTACGTCCTGATCTTCGTGCTGCAGTCTGCGTCGGCCGCGTTCACACCGACGTTCCAGGCAACCATCCCCGATGTGCTGCCGGAGGAAGCCGACTACACCAAGGCCCTGTCGCTGTCGCGCCTGGCCTACGACCTCGAATCCCTGGTCAGTCCCATGCTCGCCGCGCTGCTGCTCACTGTCGTGAGCTACCACAGCCTGTTTGGCGGTACCGTGGTGGGATTCATCGCGTCAGCGGCGCTGGTGGTCTCCGTAGTGCTTCCCATAGCCAAGATGCCGCCCAAGCGCAGCATCTACGAGCGCACCACCCGGGGGATGCGGATCTACCTGGCGACGCCGCGGCTGCGTGGGCTACTGGCGCTCAATCTGGCGGTGGCGGCAGGTAGCGCGATGGTGATCGTCAATACAGTCGTGATGGTGCAGTCGCAGATGGGGTTGACCCAGACATCCACGGCCATTGCGCTTGCGTGCTTTGGGGCCGGTTCCATGGTCATGGCCCTTGCTTTGCCCAGGCTGCTGGACAACGTGCGCGAAAGGCCCGCCATGCTCGCTGGCGCATCGGTGGTTGCAGCAGGGCTGGTGCTCGGTTGGATCACTGCCACCCGGTTCGAGGTGCTGTTGCCCCTGTGGTTCGTGATGGGCCTTGGGTACTCGCTCGCCCAAACGCCCTCGGGTCGGCTGTTGCGCCGTTCATCGACTGATGCCGACAGACCGGCCTTGTTCGCCGCCCATTTTGCGCTTTCACACGCCTGCTGGCTGATCACATACCCTCTGGCCGGGTGGGTGGGGGCACGTTACGGGATTGATGTCAGCTTTGTGTCACTCGGCGTGGTTGCAGTTGCCGCCATTGCCCTTTCTGCCCTTATGTGGCCTGAGCATGAGCCTGCGGAGGTTGCACACACCCATGAGAATCTCCCGCCTGATCACCCGCACCTTGTCGAAGTGCCGCAAGGTGCCATGCAGAAACATTCGCATGCTTTTGTCATTGATGATGAACACCAGCGCTGGCCTCACTAACGGAGCGTTGAAAAACTCCAGCTTGCTTTGCCTCAGCGGCTAGTAACATCGATTCCAACGCGGGTAATTCCGTTCTTTGATGTGGCGAATGGCTTTCCCGCATGCATGCGGGCAATGGCTCCGACGATGGCGAGACCCAGCCCGTGATTGGTCTGCGCGTGCGTGCGTGAACGATCTCCGCGAAAGAAGCGGTCGAAAAAATGAGGGAGATCAATGGGATCAACTGGTGCCCCCTGGTTCTCCACGCTGATGGCAACACGGCCGTCGGTCTGAGGATCGATGCAGATCCGTACCTCGGAGCCTCTTGTGGCATAGCGTGTTGCGTTGCCCAGCAGATTGGATACTGCGCGCCGTAACAGAGGCCCGTCAAAAGTCCCTGTGGCATCGCCACGGATCACGGCTGTTACTTCTGCTTCAGCCAGCGCGGCTTCATGGTAGTCAAGAACGTCGCTGGCGACCTGCGCCAAACTGCCGATGTACGCCCTGCGCGCGCTAACACCGCGATCAGCCTGTGACAGGAACAACATGTCGTTGACGATGCCCGTCATGCGCTGCAGTTCTTCGAGGTTGGATGCCAGCACGTCGCGAGTGTCCGCATCCTTGGAATTTCTGAGAGCGAGTTCATTGCTTGTCGTGAGCGTGGCCAACGGGGTGCACAGCTCGTGGGACACGTCCGCATTGAATCCCTCCATCTGGGTATAGGCCTTTTCGATGCGCGACAGCAGGCTGTTGAACTGTTCAACCAGAGGAACCAGTTCAAGTGGTTGGCCTATTCCATCCAGGCGGTGATGCAAGTTGTGCACCGAGAGCGAACGGGTCTGCTCTGCCAAGTGATCCACTGGAGCCAAGCCCAACTTGACCAGGAAGACGCCGCCTAGCGTAATGATGACTGCGCCACCTACTGCCGCAAAAAAGAGCGTGAGACGAAGTCGATACAAAAGAAGATTGTCGGCCTGGATATCTAACGACAGTTGCACGCGCATTACTTTAGTGTCTGGCCCGGCAACCTGGCCCACATCGAACAAGCGGTGACGCAGCACTGTGCGTTTATTCTGATTCCGTGTATCAGAAAATAGAACGGCGCCGGATGGGTCTTCCACTTGAAGCGAGAGGTCCCCGTGGCCGACCAGAAAATCACTGAGCCCGTGAGACAAATTGTCCAGGTTCTTGTGCTCCTTGCCATCGGTCAGCATGTGGCGGACCACTGCCTCCTTCTGGGCGAGCGTCTCGTCCTGTCGCTCATGAAAGTTAGCCTCGGTCACTACATACACAGCCAGACAGACCAAGCCTAGGCCGGCAAAGCTTTGCAACGCGAGCCACCAGGTCAGACGTTGTCGCAGGGAGCTAGGTCGAACGAGGCGATTCATGCCCGCCGTCCAGCTGTTCTAGTAAGAGGCAGATGCATTGTGGGTTGCCAATGGATCGGGCGGCCGATTCCAGAGACAGGCTGTTCGACAAGCGGGTTGGTCATCAATAGATTTTCTGAGAGAGCGGGCGAGTTGCCGATTACAAATTTGTAATCCGGACGTTGGGGGGCTGTCGCAGTTCGATTTCTACAGTGGGTGCCATGTCAAAAGACATAGCCGAGGCAAGTTGCCGCGGTTCATCTCCAACCAGAAGGACATCACCATGTACTCTCGCAAATCCTTTCTTCTTTCTCTGGCTTTTATCGCGGTGGCGGCACCTGGACTGGTGTCGGCTTCTTCCTTGTATCACCCGACTGGCGGTGAAATCGGGTACACGACTCACCCGGAACACCAGCAGAGCACCAAGTCCCGGGGGGAGGTGCTGCAGGCCGTCGAGGCTGCGCGCAAGGATGGCACCTTGGCCATCATGTCGCGGGGTGCGCCGTTGCCGATGAAGCTGACGGGCCCAACCAAGACGCGTGAGCAGGTGCAGCAGGAATACCTGACGATGACCGAGTCCGAACGGCAGTACCGTCAGGAGATGTACGGAGCTGGCAGCTGAACAGTGTACGGATAGCTTGAGCGCAAGCCAGGCGGCATTGGTTCACTGGAACGGTGCTCTAGCTACACCAAATTGTCCTGAAAGCAGACATCAAAATTTTCAACGGCTGAGGTACAATGGATGCCGCTACACACACGGCCCCCTATGCCTTCCCTCACGTGCAAAGACCCAGTCCAAGTGAGCCGATTTTCGGTCTCTCTGGCGCACGCGTGGTGGATTGCTAAATGGATTTTGGTACTGGTTTTGGCATGGGACCAGATCGCCTCGCCGTTGCATCAACACCACCACGACTCAGGCATTGACGCCTCATGGATTGGTGCCGTGAAAGATGGTGCATCCGCAGGCATGCTGCATGTTGACGATGGCGACAACCTCGCTCTGTTTGCACATGCCACCATGGCGGTGCAACTTCAGGCATCGTCTGGCCAACTGAGCGCGGCCACACAAGCCTTTGCGCTTTATGTCGCGTTTGCTGAGATTTTCGATTTCGCGCAAAGCGAAGAGCCGCACACCTGGCCAGCGTATGTGGCCCCCATCTATCCTTCGTTCCGAAGTTTGCCCCCGGGAGGCCGTGCGCCTCCGCTCCACGCCTGAAAAGCCCCTTCTTTCGCTTTTCCTGACTGCGCCCGTATCGCGGGGTGCTGTCTTTCGTGGAGTTTTCGATGCTGTACCGTTTTTCCCGGCTGGCGCTTGGGCGCCTGGCTGTTTTCGCCTTTCCTTGTCTGATCGCGTCGCCCATAGCGGCTTTGGCGGCTGACGAGTTTCCCGTCAGTGCTGCGCAGATGCAGTCCCTGGGCGTGCAAGTGCAACGCCTTGAAAAATCCAGCGATACGTCAGGCCAGACCTACTCTGCCCGCGTGGTGCTCGCTCCCGGACAGGAGCAGATTGCCAGCGCACCGCTTGCAGGCGTAGTTGACCAGCTGCTGGTCGCTGAGAACGATGCTGTGAAAGCCGGTCAGCCGCTGATGCGCTTGATCAGCCCGGAACTGGGTGAGTTGCAGCTCAAGCTGATGGAGGTGAGCTCCAGCAGCCGCCTGTCCCAGAAGGCCTTGCAGCGCGAGCGCCAGCTCTTTTCGGAAGGGATCATTCCCGAGCGCCGTGTACAGGAGGCTGAAGCCACTGCCGCCCAGGACGCAGCCCGTAAGCGGCAGGCCGAAGCTGCACTCCGCTTGGCTGGCCTGGACAACGCGCGGATCCGCAGCATCGCCGATGGCGGTAGTGTGGAGACGAGTGTCACGGTGCGGGCCAAGGGAGCGGGGCTTGTTGCTGACCTGTCCGTCAAGCCCGGTCAGCGTGTACAGCAGGCTGACTTGCTGATGCGCATCGCTAACCCCAGCAAGCTGGGCCTGGATATCCAGATTCCATCAGCCCGCACCGCCCAGGTTGCAACCGTGAAAGGGTCGGCCATCACCGTGGTCGGACGCGATGGTGTTCAGGGCGAGGCCCTCAGCGTGGGCCCGACCGTCAGCGACAACCAGATCCTTGTCCTCAAGGCCGTAGTCACCAAGGGCGCCGAGCAGCTGCGTCCAGGCGAGATCTTGCAGGTGCAGGTTCCCTTCTCTGGCGGGAGCGAGGGTTGGACCGTGCCGCTGCAGTCGGTGGTGCGCCAAGGAGACAAGGCCTATGTCTTCGTCCGTACGGAAAAGGGCTTTGTCGCCACGCCAGTCTCGGTGCTCGCGAGCGCTGGCCAAACCATGCGTGTCACCGGCGGGCTGCAGGCTGGGCAGGAGATCGCCACTGCGTCCGTGATCGCGCTGAAGGCAGCATGGCAGGGCAAGGGCGGGAGCAATTGAGATGCTGGCACGCCTTGTTCAATTTGCCTTGGCGCAGCGGCTGTTCGTGCTGCTCGCTGGCGCCCTGCTAGCGGGCGCGGGCTGGTTCTCGTTCAAGAACCTGCCCATCGACGCCTTCCCTGATGTGTCCAGCACACAGGTGAAGATCATCATGAAAGCTCCAGGCATGACGCCCGGAGAAATCGAGAGCCGTGTAGCCATCCCCATCGAGGTGGAGATGCTCGGTATCCCCAAGCAGCGGATCCTGCGCTCTGTCACCAAGTACGGTCTGGTGGACGTCACCGTCGACTTCGAAGACGGCACTGACATCTACTGGGCCCGCCAGCAAGTGTCCGAACGCTTGGCCAACATCAGCGCCGACCTTCCGCCGGGCATCTCGGGCGGCATGGCACCTGTCACAACTCCGCTGGGCGAGATGTTCATGTTCACGGTGGAGGCGCCGACCATGACACTGGAGGAGCGCCGTAGCCTGCTGGACTGGGTGATCCGGCCTGCGTTGCGCTCTGTGCCTGGTGTCGCTGACGTGAACGCGCTGGGTGGCAAGGTGCACAGCTTCGAGGTCGTGCTGGATTCCGTGCGCATGGCAGCCATGGGGTTGTCTGTCACAAAGGTCAAGGAAGCGATCGAAGCCAACAACCGCAACGATGGTGCGGGCCGGCTCGGCGAAGGTGATGAAGTGCTGTTGGTCCGCAGCGAGGGCAGCATTCGCACCAAGGATGACTTGATGTCCATCGTCGTCAAGAACGACAAGGGCGGCAGCGTGCGCCTGCAGGATGTGGCGCAAGTGCGCGATGGCAGCGTGACACGCTACGGTGTGGTCACCAAGGATGGCAAGGCTGAGGCGGTTCAGGGCCTGGTGCTGGGATTGGCCGGCGCCAATGCCCAGAAGGTGGTCGAAGGTGTGACCCGCAAGATCGAGGACATCAAGCCCACCCTGCCTGCTGGCGTCGAACTGAAGGTCTTCTACAACCGCGCACAACTCGTCGAGAAGGCGGTGGGCACGGTGTCCAGCGCCCTGATGGAAGCAACGGTACTGGTTCTGGTGCTGCTGGGAGCGTTTCTGGGCAACGTCCGTGCCGCTGTGGCGGTGGCAGTCGTCCTGCCCCTGTCCGCACTGGCGACCTTCCTGTTGATGCGTGCTGCGGGCATGTCAGCGAACCTCATGAGCCTGGGTGGCCTGGCCATTGCATTGGGCATGCTGGTCGACGCCGCCGTGGTGGTGGTGGAAAACATCGTGCAGCACCAGGCTGAAGATGAGTCCAAAGGCAAGCTGCCGCGGCTGCATATCATCTTCCGGGCGGTACGCGAGGTGGCGGCACCCGTGGCCGCGGGCATCCTGATCATCGTGCTGGTGTTCCTGCCTCTGCTCACGTTGCAAGGGCTGGAAGGCAAGTTCTTCGTGCCGGTTGCCATGACCATCGTCTTCGCGCTGGCCAGCTCGCTGGTGCTCTCGCTGACGATCATCCCGGTGCTGTCGTCCTTTCTGCTCACCAAGGTGGCGCACCACGAACCGTGGCTGCCGCGCAAGCTGCTCAAGGCCTACGAGCCAGCGCTGGCGTTCGCACTGCGCCGCGAGCGGGTGGTTTATGTGGTGGCCTGTCTGATGCTGGTGGCTGCTGCTGTCGTGTACTCGTTTGTGGGCAAGACCTTCTTGCCGCAGATGGATGAGGGCGACATCATCGTCGGTATTGAGAAGCTGCCTTCTGTGAGCCTGGAGGAAACGGCCGCGCTAGACCTGAAGATCCACCAGGCGCTGATGAAGGAGATCCCCGAGATCACGGGTGTGGTGGCGCGGGCGGGGTCCGACGAGATCGGCCTGGATCCGATGGGCTTGAACCAGACAGACACATTTCTGATCTTGAAGCCACGTGCTGAATGGAAGTTTGCCAACAAGGAAGAGCTGATCGAGAAGATCCGCGGCGTGCTGGACCAGCTGCCTGGCATCAGCTACAGCTTCACACAGCCCATCGACATGCGTGTCTCGGAAATGATCATCGGGGTACGGGGCGACATCGCCATCAAGGTGTTCGGTCCCGACCTCGACAAGCTCAACGAGCTGGCCGGCCAGATCGAAGGCCTGATGAAGCAAGTGCCCGGCAACCAGGACGTGTATACAGTGGAGAACGATGGCGTGCAGTACCTGCGCGTTGTGGTCAACCGCGTGGCCGTAGGGCGTTTCGGCCTGTCGGTCGAGAACGTGCAGGATGCGCTCAGGGTGCAGATTGAAGGGCAACGCGCTGGTACGGTGATCGACGGCAACCGCCGCATCCCTATTGTTTTGCGCGGAGCAGATGGCGTGAAGGTGTCTCCTTCCGAGTTCGCAGCGCTCACGATCACGACTCCCGATGGCCAGAGCGTTCCTCTGCAGGAGCTTGCAACGCTGGAGCGCGACAGCGGACCGGTCAAGATCGACCGGGAAATGGGCAGCCGCTACAACGTCGTGATCGCCAACGTGACGGGCCGCGACCTCGTGGGCTTCGTCGAGGAGGCCAAGGCCAAGATCGGCCAGGCTGTGCAGTTGCCCACCGGCTACCGCATCACCTGGGGCGGCCAGTTCGAGAACCAGCAGCGCGCGGCAGCACGCCTGACGCTGGTGATCCCCCTGTCCCTCGGCGTGATCTTCCTGGTGCTGTTCTCCACCTTCGGATCGGTGCGGCAAGCCTTGCTGGTGCTCAGCAACATTCCGTTTGCGCTGGTGGGCGGCATCTTTGCGCTGTGGCTGACTGGGGAATACCTGTCCGTGCCCGCGTCGGTCGGCTTCATTGCGCTGCTGGGCATCGCCGTGCTCAATGGGGTGGTGCTGGTCAGCTACTTCAACCAGTTGCATGCCGAAGGCATGTCTCTGGTGGACTGCGTGACACAGGGTGCACGCCGAAGACTGCGGCCAGTGCTTATGACTGCAGCCATCACGGCGTTCGGTCTCATTCCGCTGCTGTTCGCTTCGGGACCGGGCTCCGAGATCCAGCGGCCTCTGGCCATTGTGGTGATCGGTGGCCTCATCACCGCCACTGCGCTGACGCTCATTCTCTTGCCCATTCTCTACCTGCGCTTTGCACACGCGAAGCCCAAGCAGATCGAAGCAACCACCCCGGAGGCCGCAAATGCCTAAGCACTGTCTTTCACTGGTATGCGGTCCCGACATCGCGGAAAAGCTGCTGGATGCCCTGTTGACGTCCGTTCCGGACCAGGTGTTCACCAGCACGGCCACCTTCAGCCATGGAACCCCGCATGGGCGCCTCTCTGGCGTGGAACAGGTCATGGGGCGCAGCGCGTCCATGCAGATCCAGCTGATCGTGACCGAAGAGCAATTGAAGCAGACCCTGGAGATGGTGCATCAGAAGTTCAAGGGAACGGGTGTGTGCTTCTGGGCCTGCGAATTGAGTGTTGAAGGGGTAGTTGAATGAAACAGTGGATTGCCATCGCGGGATCGACCGCGTTGATGACGTTGGCGCTGCCAGCAGGGGCGTGGGTGAATGGATCGGCGCCCGAGTTGCTGCCTACCCCATTGGTGCGGCAGGCAATTGATCAGGATCCTGCTGTGCTGGAGGCGCGCCGCGCACTGGCGGCGGCAGGGCACGGTGCTGCAGCGTTGCGTGTGGGATCGCATGAGTGGACTACGCGTGCGACCGTGCAGAGCCGCAGGTACGACGCGGGAGGACGCTCCAACGAGTGGGAAGCTGGTATCGAACGCGGGTGGCGCGTTGCCGGCAAGGCCCGGCTGGATGGAGATATCGGGAACGCCGACATCGACATCGCCAAAGCCCAGATCGGGGAGGCCATCCACGAATCAGCGCGAGCGCTCTCCGACCTGTGGATGGATGTCATCGCCGCACGCCGCATCAAGGAGGTGATCGCTGAGCAAAGGGGCTTTGCGCAGGAGAACCTCAAAGCTGTGGAAAGCCGCCGCAAGGCCGGTGACGCATCCGTATTGGACGTCAACCTGGCGACGACCGACATGATCGAGATGGACCGCCAGCTCAGTGCCGCGACGACGGCTGAGGCCAAAGCCCAAGCCACGTTGCGCGCACGCTTTCCTCTCATCACAGACCTGCCGCAACTGGTGGCCGACCCTCAGCCATTGGAAACCCCGCAGGAGCAGTGGCGCGAGCGGATCCTGGCAGAGAGCGATCCGGTGCGCATGGCCGAGGCACAGGCGCGCAAGGCAGCGCTCTTGGCAGATCGCATGCGTGCCGACAAGACGCCTGACCCCACCGTGGGCGTCTTCGTTGCCTCCGAAGCGAGACGCAGCGAGCGGATCTACGGCGTGAGCGTCAGCATTCCTTTGAGCGGTACCTATCGCAATGAGCGGATGCTGCAAGCCTTGCAGGAGGCCGAGGCCGCGCGCGCCAGGCTGGATGGCAAGCGCCGCGCTCTGGAGATTGAAGTCGGTGGTACTTACATCGATGCCACAGGGAGCTTCGAGCGCTGGCGCCTGACCTCGCAGGGCTTGGCCTCCACGCAAAGCAGTGCCCGTCTCACCCAGCGTGCGTACACCTTGGGAGAGGTGGACTTGCAAGGCCTGTTGCTGGCCCGCAAACAGGCTCTGGACGCCACCATGGCTGCCGAGCAGGCACGCGTCGAAGCATTGCGCGCGCAAAGCCGGCTGATGATCGATGCCCACCTGGTCTGGGGCTTGGACGACGACTGAGCCTTCCCAGCGCCTGGTGCGTGAGTGCCGGGCGCTGCGCTGAAGGCGCAGTAGAGACGTTGCCACCGTTCGCGGTGGTATGCGGACCCACATCAACGGAGGAATAACCATGACAACAGTTCCAGCCGATCAACAGCCTGCCGCCTCGAATCTCAAAGCTCTGATGACACATGAGCGGTGGGTGGAGGTCGCACGCATTGCAGTCACCGGATTTATTGCACTGCTCTTTTGGCGGAGTTTGGTAGCGGTCGAGATCCTTTGGGTCGCGATTGCCATCGGTCTGTACCCGCTTGTCAAAACAGGCGTGAATGACCTGGTACGCGAACGCAAGATTGGTACGGAAATTTTTGTCACCGTGGCGACGCTGGTTGCAGTCTTCGGCGGAGAAGCATTGGCCGGTGCAGTGCTGATGGTCATCATCCTGATTGCCGAATTCATCGCCGAGCTGAACACAGATCGTGCACGGGCATCCATCAAGTCGCTGATTGGCTCGGTGCCCCAGACTGCGCTGCTGCGCACCGCGCAGGGTG
>NZ_JADHVT010000013.1 GCF_016783915.1 Acidovorax sp. | reverse complement strand
TCAGGATCGCGCCCGAGGAGCCCACGAGCGCGCCGGTCACGATCAGCAGGTCGTTGGACAGCATGAAGCCCGTGGCCGCCGCCGCCCAGCCCGAGTAGCTGTTGAGCATGGACACCACCACCGGCATGTCGGCGCCACCAATGGCCATCACCATGTGAATGCCGAACAGCAGTGCGATCGCCGTCATCACCATCAGCGGCACCATGCCTTGTTCAATGGTCTCGGCGCGCAAGAACTCGCGGCCAAACCAGATCACGATCAGCAGCGCAGCCAGGTTCATCCAGTGACGGCCGGGCAGCAACAGTGGCTTGCCACCGATCTTGCCGTTGAGCTTGCCAAAGGCGATCAGTGATCCGCTGAACGTGATGGCGCCGATCAGGATGCCGACATAGATCTCCACCTCGTGGATGATTTTCTCCGCGCCTTGCAGCTGGATCGAGGTATCCACATAGCTGGCAAACCCCACTAGGCAGGCCGCAAGACCCACCAGACTGTGCATGAGCGCGACCAGCTCCGGCATCTGCGTCATCTTGACGACCTTGGCCGCATACAGGCCAATGCCGCCGCCAATGACCAGTGCGCCGACGATCCAGGCCACCCCTGCGGGGCTGACGCGCGGGCCGAACACCGTGGCCAGCACGGCCAGCGCCATGCCGACCATGCCAAAGAGGTTGCCCCGGCGCGAAGTTTCGGGGTTGGAGAGCCCGCCCAGACTCAGGATGAACAAAATGGCCGCGCCCAGGTAGGCCACGGTAGCGAGACTTTGGGACATGTTCTGTGCTCCTTGTGTTCTTGTCGTTATGGAGTTATTTGCGGAACATGGCCAGCATGCGGCGCGTGACCGCAAAGCCACCGAACATGTTGATGGCCGTGAGCACCAGCGCCGCAAAGGCCAGCCAGAGGATGAGCCCGTCCGGTCGTCCGTTCACACCGGCATCGGGCGGCGCAATCTGTACCAGCGCACCGATGGCGATGATGCTGGAGATCGCGTTGGTCACGCTCATCAGCGGCGTGTGCAGCGCAGGGGTGACGTTCCAAACCACCATGTAGCCGATGAAACAGGCCAGCACGAACACGGTGAAGTGCCCCAGGAAGGCCAACGGCGCATAGGCACCGATGGCCCAGAACAGCACGGCCAGCACGGCAAAAACAATGGTCAGCGTCTTGGCGGACATGGGTGCACCGGGGCCATGGCTGGATTTCTTGGCAGCCACGGGTGCCGCTGCTGCCTTGGGAGCGGGTGGTGGTGCCTGCTTGAGTGGCGGTGCGGGCCAGGTAATGGCACCCTCCTTGACCACGGTGAGCCCCCGGATCGCGTCGTCCTCCATATTGACCACGGCTACGCCATCCTTGGCCTTGCACAGTTCTTCCGTCAGGCGCAGCAGGTTGGTGGAATACAACGTGGACGACTGCTTGGCCAGGCGCGAGGCCAGGTCGGTGTAGCCGACGATGGTCACACCATGGCGTACCACGGCCTCGCCGGGCACGGTCAGTTCGCAGTTACCGCCCTGCTCGGCGGCCATGTCCACGATCACGCTGCCGGGCTTCATGCTCTGCACCATCTCGGCGGTGATGAGCTTGGGCGCGGGCTTGCCTGGGATCAGCGCGGTGGTGATGATGATGTCGGCGTCTTTCGCCTGCTCCGCGTACATCTTGCGCTGCGCAGCCTGAAAGCCCTCGCTCATGACCTTGGCATAGCCGCCGCCGCCCGAGCCTTCTTCCTCGTAGTCCACCTTGACGAACTCGCCGCCCAGCGACTTGACCTGGTCGGCCACCTCGGCGCGCGTGTCGTTGGCGCGCACGATGGCGCCCAGGTTGGCCGCGGTGCCGATGGCCGCAAGGCCCGCCACGCCAGCGCCTGCAATGAACACCTTGGCCGGCGGCACTTTGCCTGCGGCCGTGATCTGGCCGTTGAAGAAGCGGCCGAAGGCGTTGGCCGCCTCGATGACGGCGCGGTAGCCGCTGACGCCTGCGGTGGAAGTGAGCGCATCCATCTTCTGGGCGCGAGAGAGCGTGCGCGGCAGGCAGTCGATGGCCAGCACCGTCGCCTTGCGGGCCGCCAGCTGCTGCATCAGTTCGGGGTTCTGGGCGGGCCAGATGAAGTCGATGAGGGTCGTGCCCTCGCGCATCAGCGCCACTTCATCGGTGCTGGGCGGGCGGACCTTGAAGACGATATCGGATGCAGCCCACAGCGCGGCGGCATCGGAAACAATCTGGGCGCCTGCGGCGCGGTAGGCGTCGTCACTGAAATTGGCGGCATCCCCAGCCCCAGACTCCACCGTGACAGTGAAGCCCAGCTTGATCAGCTTCTCCACCACATCGGGCACGGTGGCCACGCGCTTTTCGCCGGGAAAGATTTCCCTTGGCACGCCGATACGCTGCGGCTGCGGGACGGGGCTTGTCTGCATCAGAGGTCTCCTCAAGTTTCGTAATCGTTATGCAAGGCCGCCAGGCAGGGGAGGACTGGCGAGCTAGGGCCTGGAAGTGGGCGCGGGGAAGGGAAAGGGCGGAATGGCCAGGTGGCCGTCCACCATGCCGGAGCTGAGGCGCACGGCCTGAGCCAGGTCATAGGCCCATTGCTGGGCAGGCCGGCCGGCCACCAGGAATTCTTCGTTGTTGCGCGGCCGGGAACTCAGCAGCCGCTGATCGACCAGGGCATCCACCACCACCCAGACACCCGCTTCAGTGACGTAGCGGTAGCCCACATACGAATAGGGGGAGTTCAACGCGATCTGGTGGCTGGCAATCCATTGAACGAGATCGGGCCGGTTCTTTTCGAGCCACTTGGGGCTGCTCGCCCAAAGCTTGAAGCGCAGGCAATCGGCCCGCACAGGGCTGCCATCGGCGGCATCCTTCACCATGACGTCCTGTTGCGCCGGGCAGTACCCCACCCCTTGCGGAGACCCACGCAGGTCGCCAGTACGGTTGGTCTGCACGCGCAGCGCACCCAACCATTCGCCTTGCGCACCACGCAGCCCCACGTCAAGTGTTTGAAGTGAGGTGCGGCCTCCAGAACCGGCAATGGCTTCATCGGAAGTACCCAGGTCCTGCCACGCCCCCGGCGGCAAGACCAGACGGGCACGACCCACGGGATATTCGGACTTGGGAGGAACGGTCAGGGGCGCGCACGCCACCGTGAACATCGTCACAGCCAACACAGACAAGAGAGGCAACAGCCGCCGAAACTTTGAAATGGTCAGAGTCATAGAGAAAGGTTCATACGAATTCGCCTTCAATCATCCCACGGCACCCGAGTCCGTCCCTCGACGGCTCTTGCCATGCAACAACCAGCTCGGTGTAGCTGGTGAGAAATGTGTTGAAAGCGCCCTGGTATCGGACACTTCTTGCGGCGCTGCCGGTGGGCAAGCTGACCGCGAGCTTACATGAAGAAATTCTTATCGCTGTCGCCTTTGTCTTCTGTAGAGGGAACTCCCCAGTCAACGCGGCGACTGGGCAAAAAAAAGCCTGGCAGCACAATGCAGCCAGGCTGGGCAGTGGCCCCGAAGGGCCTTGTGCCGTTGATCAGTTCACCACTTGGGCCAACGCACCCGAAGCGTACTGCGCAGCCACGGCCTGCAGGCTCAGGCCCTTGATCTTGCTGCCCTGGCCTTCGCAGCCGAACTCCAGGTAACGTTGCTTGCAGACCTGCTTGGCCGCTTCGCGAGCGGGCTTGAGCCATTCGCGGGCGTCGAACTTGTCGGGGTTTTCGAACAGGAACTTGCGCACCGCGCCAGTCATCGCCAAGCGAATGTCGGTGTCGATGTTGATCTTGCGCACGCCGTGCTTGATGGCTTCCTGGATTTCCTCGACCGGCACGCCGTAGGTTTCCTTCATCTTGCCGCCGTACTGGTTGATGATGGCCAGCAACTCGGCAGGCACCGACGAGGAGCCATGCATCACCAGGTGGGTGTTGGGGATGCGCTGGTGGATTTCCTTCACACGGCTGATGGCCAGGATGTCGCCCGTGGGCTTGCGGCTGAACTTGTAGGCGCCGTGGCTGGTGCCGATGGCAATGGCCAGTGCGTCCAGCTGCGTGGCCTTCACGAACACCGCGGCCTCTTCGGGGTCGGTCAGCATCTGGCTGTGATCGAGCTTGCCGACCGCACCAATGCCGTCTTCTTCGCCCGCGTCCCCGGTTTCGAGGTTGCCCAGGCAGCCCAGTTCGCCTTCGACCGTCACGCCCACCTTGTGCGCCATGTCCACCACCTTGCGCGTCACTTCAACGTTGTAGTCAAACGACGAAGGCGTCTTGCCGTCCTCCATCAGCGAGCCGTCCATCATCACCGAGCCAAAGCCCAGGTCGATCGCACCCTGGCAAATCTTGGGCGAGGTGCCGTGGTCCTGGTGCATCACCAGCGGGATGTTAGGGAAGGCCTCGACCGCTGCCTGGATCAGGTGCTTGATGAAGGGCTCGCCCGCGTACTTGCGTGCGCCAGCGCTGGCCTGCAGGATGACGGGAGCGCCCACTTCGTCCGCAGCAGCCATTACGGCCTGCACCTGCTCCAGGTTGTTGACGTTGAAGGCAGGGATGCCATAGCTGTTGGCAGCGGCATGGTCGAGCAGTTCGCGCATCGAAACGAGGGGCATGGTCGTGGGGTCCGTGGTGGGTTGATGAAGGAGGGGGCGAGGCGCTGTAGCACCGGGCAACGCGGTGGTAACCGCTTCGTAACTCGCAATTTTAACCGGGGGACAACACGGAGGGCGATGGCAAATCCAACCGGTAGCAGGTGGTAAAGGGCGCTAGCGCAGGTGCGGCACCAAAGTGCCCCCCATGGATGTCCGCCACGCGGCGCAGGATTTCATGACCCAGGTGCAGGCTGTCCACCGGTGAGGCCGCAGTACGGCCCACCGCACTGCCCACCTGCTGGCGTGCCCCATCGTCACACACCTGCAGCCACGCGCCACCGGTGTCGGTGGCGCCCAGTTGGACCGCGATCTGGGTGCCTTCGGGCGTGTGCTTGAGCGCGTTTTCCACCAGATTGCGCGCTGCAATGTCCAGCAACACCGCATGGCCGGGCACGGTGAGCGCAGGCGGGGCTGACAGGGCCAGGTCATCGCCGCGTTTCCACGCCGCCTGGGCATAGTCGGCGCACACCGACCGCGCCAGTGCGCTCAGGTCCACGGGCGCCTTGGCTTCGTGCAGCTCAGCCCGGCTGGCGCGGGCCAGGGCCAGCAGCTGGTTGAGAACGTGACCCGCGCGCAGAGCATCCTGGCCGATGCGCGCCAGCGCCTGGGCACGGGCTTCTTCCGTCAGTTCCCCCGCCAGGGCGCTGGCCTGCAGTGCGATGGAGGACAGCGGCGTGCGCAGCTCGTGGGCCACCTCATTGGCCAGGCGGCGCTCTCGCACCATGGCGACCTGCTGGCGGTCCAGCAACGTATTGATCGACGCCACCACCGACTCGAACTCGCTCCAGGCATGGCGCGAGGCCAGGCGCTGGGCGCTGGCCGGGTCCAGCGCCGCCACATCGGCCGACAGTGCATAAAGGGGCCGCAAGCCGCGCCAAAGCGCCAGCCCCAAGGCCAGGGACACCACAGGCAGCAACCACAAGCCGGGTTCGATGAGCTGCCCGGCAATGTCATCCGCCAGCTCGTCCCGCTCGCGCAGCTCCAGCATCACCATGATCTTGCGGGTGCGCCCGGCATCCCATTGCGAAAAGCTGCGCCAGGCCACCTTGTCGGGCCCCAGTGTCAGGTCGGCAAACCCCTCGGCATCGCTGAAAGGCGGCTCGGACACCGAGCCCGTGAGCGAGAGCACCCGCCCCTGCGCATCCCACTGCACCACGCTGATGGTCTGCTGATAGTCGGGCGTCTTGAGCCAGGGTGTGGGGGTGCGCTCGGTCCGCTGTGGGCCTTCCATCGCCTCGGTGGCCCGCAGGTTGAGCAGCAGCGCGGCCACGCTGGCCAGGTGCCCGTCAGTCAGCTCATCGGCCTCATGCACACCGGTCCGGTAGCCAATGAAGACGAAGCTGCCCCAGACGATGGCCAGCGCGCCCAACGACCACAGCAGCAGCTGCCGGGTCAACGATGGGCGGTGCCCCGGCGCCGGGCGAGGAGATGCGGGCGTGTTCACGCGGGCTTCTCCTGCGGCATGAAGTAACCCACCCCGCGCATGGTCTGGATACAGGCGCTGCCCAGCTTGCGGCGCAGGTGGTGGATGTGGACCTCGACCGCGTTGCTCTCCACCGCGGCATCCCAGCTGTACAGGCGTTCCTCAATCTGCTGGCGCGACAGCACCCGACCCCGCGCCTCCAGCAGCACCAACAACACGGAAAACTCGCGCGGAGACATCTCCACGGGGTTGCCTTGCTGGCGCACCGTGCGGGTCGCGGGGTCCAGCTCGATATCACCCAGACGGATGGTGGGCGACGCCCGTCCTGCTGCACGCCGAAGCAGCGCCCGCAAGCGCGCGTCCAGCTCGTCCACATCAAACGGCTTGGTCAGGTAGTCGTCGGCGCCTTGGTCCAGCCCCGCGATGCGCTGGTGCACCTGGTCACGCGCCGTGACGATCAGCACCGGTGTAGAGGGGTCCGGCAAGGCGGACGACGCGGCCCCGGTGGCGGGCGGGCTCAGGCGAAGGCGCCGCAGCAGTTCACTGCCATCACCGTCCACCAACCCCAGGTCCAGCAGCACGGCATCGAAACGCTCGGCGCGCAGGGCACTCCAGGCGCTGGCGACGCCGTCACTGACATCCACTGCATAGCCGCGTTGCTGCAGATTGCTGCGCAGGCCACTGGCTATGCCCGCATCGTCTTCGACCACGAGTATTCGCATGCGGGCATTGTCGCAGCCCATCGGACAGGGGCGGGACAAGGGCGGGACAAGGGCAGCATCGGCTTTAAGACGGCGTTAAGTACGGCCGCCTATCTTGCAGCCCATGCAGCCTTCGCCCGTCACGCCGTCCACCGCACCCATTGCGTCCCGAACCCCCTCCCACCGCCACACACTGCTTGTCTGGACTCTGGGAGCACTGGCCTGTGTGGTGACCTGGGATGCCGCAGGGCAAGACCTGGCGTTTGCCCAGGTGTTTGGGTCGTCCAACGGATTTCCGATGCGGGACCAGTGGTTTTTTGTGCAGGTGCTGCACGAAGGAGCCCGCCGCCTGGGATGGTTGCTGGTGTTGCTGCTGGCCCTGAGCGTGTGGTGGCCACGCGGCTTTCTGCGTAAGCTGGACGCCAGCGAGCGCCTGCAGATGGCCGTGAGTGCCCTGCTCTCGCTGGCCGTGGTCAGCATCACCAAAAACCTCAGCGCCACCAGTTGCCCCTGGGACCTTGCGCAGTTTGGCGGCGTGGCACGCCACGTGTCGCACTGGGCGCTGGGCGTGCTCGATGGCGGCAGCGGTCGCTGCTTCCCGGCGGGCCATGCGTCAGCCGGGTTCGCATTTCTGGGGGGCTACTTTGCGCTGCGCCACAAGGCACCCGCCGCAGCCCGCTGGTGGCTGGCTGGCTCATTGCTGGCGGGGTTTGTGCTGGGCGCGGCGCAGCAGGTGCGTGGCGCCCATTTCATGAGCCACACGCTGTGGACAGGCTGGCTGTGCTGGACGACCGGCTGGCTCTGCGACCTGGCGGCCACAGCACTGCGCCCGCGCTTTCCACATTTCGCCAGCACCACCACGCCACCGGACAGCTCCCATGCTTGAACTCGACCTGGCCTTGTTTCAGGCCCTCAATGCCGACGCCGCCACCTTGCCCGCAGTGGTGACGGTAGCCCGGTGGGTGTCGCAGCAACTGCCCACCGCCATGGGCGGCCTGCTGCTCGGCAGCTTTGTGCTGGGCAATGCGGGGCAGCGGCGCGCACTTGCACTGGCGCTCGCGTCCATGGCCCTGGCGTGGGTGGGGGTGCAACTTTTGCGGCTGGCCGTCCCGGCGCCACGCCCGGCGCAACTGGGCCTTGGCGTGCAGTGGATTGAACACGCCGCGCGGGCAGGCTTTCCCAGCATGCATGTGGCAGGAGCCGCCGCGCTGGCGGCCAGCCTCGCCCTGCGGCCGGTCACGGGGCTGACCTGGCTGGCCGTCGCAGTGACAGCGGCCATGGTGTGGAGCCGCGTGTGCCTGGGCGTGCACTTTCCGTCCGACGTACTGGCAGGCCTGCTCACCGGTGGACTGGCGGCAGCAGCCATGCATGCACTGGCTGCGCGGGCAACGCGCTGGCAAGCCCTGCTGCACAAATCGCCGCAAGGCAACGCACCGTGACCTGCGGCTGGCCTCAGCTGGCTACGCAGATCTTCAGCATGTTCGTGCCACCTGGCGCGCCCATCGGCTCGCCGCAGGTGATGGCATACACGTCGCCCTTTTGCACGATGTTGCGGCTCTTGAGGTGGCGCTCGGCCTGGTCCAGCGCGGTGTCACGGTCGGCGCTGGTGTCCATGAGCAGGGGACGCACATTGCGGTACATGGCCATCTTGCGCTGGGTAGCCACCTTGGGCGTGAGGGCGTAGATGGGGATACGGATGCTGTGGCGGCTCATCCACAGCGCCGTGGCGCCGCTGTCGGTCATGGCCACGATGGCCTTGGCGCCCAGGTGGTGCGCCGTGAACAACGCCCCCATGGCAATGGACTGGTCGATGCGACCAAAGGTCTGGCCGGTGAAGTCGGCATCCAGCTGGTGGTCTTCCGCCGCCTCGGCCGCGGCGCAGATGGTGGCCATTTCTTCCACGGTTTCGAGCGGGTAGCGGCCTGCGGCCGTCTCGGCACTCAGCATCACGGCATCGGTGCCGTCCAGCACGGCGTTGGCCACGTCACTCACCTCGGCACGCGTGGGTACGGGGTTGGTGATCATGCTTTCCATCATCTGCGTGGCAGTGATCACGACCTTGTCCAGCTCGCGCGCCATGCGGATCATCTTCTTTTGCAGCGCGGGAACGGCCGCATTGCCAACTTCTACCGCCAGGTCGCCGCGCGCCACCATGATGCCGTCGGAAACGCGCAAGATGGCCTCCAGGTGCGGGATGGCCTCGGCGCGCTCGATCTTGGCGATCAGGCCCGGCTTGTGGCGGTACTCGGACGCGGCCACATTGCACAGCTGGCGCGCCATTTCCATGTCGGTCGCGTTCTTGGGAAAGCTCACCGCTACATAGTCGGCCTGGAAGCTCATGGCCGTGCGGATGTCTTCCATGTCCTTGGCCGTCAAGGCCGGTGCCGTGAGGCCGCCGCCCTTCTTGTTGATGCCCTTGTTGTTGGACAGCTCGCCGCCCACCTTGACGGTGGTGTGCACCTCTTCGCCGCGGACCGCATCCACGGTGAGCACGATCAGGCCGTCGTTGAGGAGCAACAGGTCGCCCGCCTTCACATCGCGCGGCAGCTCCTTGTAATCCAGTCCCACGCCGTTGATGTCGCCCAGCTCGGTGCGGGAGGCATCGAGCACGAACTTAGCGCCCGGCTCCAGCTGCACCTTGCCCTCGGCAAACTTGCCCACGCGGATCTTGGGACCCTGCAGGTCGGCCATGATGGCCACTTCGCGGCCCGCGCGCTGGGCCGCGGCACGCACGGTGGCGGCGCGGTCGATATGGTCCTGCGCCTTGCCATGGCTGAAGTTCAGCCGCACCACATTCACCCCCGCGCGGATCATGGCCTCCAGAAGTGCCGGGTCGCTCGATGCGGGGCCCAGGGTGGCAACAATCTTGGTGGCGCGGCGGGTAGGCATGGACATGTCTCTTTTCTCTCGGTCGTTGGGAATGTAATCAAGTTTCAATTCTCACACGAAGTGGTTACAGAAACTTGCCAAACACACTGGACACGCATACCCACTGGCCAGCTTCCCCCCTCGGAACCCGTTGGTCGGCAATTAGCAAGCATCGCGCGCACCAGACAGGCGCGCCAATTTGCAGTGGCGGGGATGCCAAGCCTTGGCCTACCCCAGCGTGGTGCATACCAGCCCATCGGCTGCGCCGTTAAGGCGCACAGGGCTCAATCAACATAGCCGGAAAGCCCGTTGCAGTCCGCGCGCGCATTGGCACGCTTTGTGCAAATGGATTCTTACATCCTTGGATCCACTCTTACAAACGCCTGCCCTATGACCACGTTGAACTGCTACAAGGCCGATGCCTCTCTCGTCGCAGCGCACGACGAGGCATATGGGTACATTCTCGGCGCGCTGCGCTCGGGCAAGTACCGGGCCGGGGAGCGGCTGGTGGCAGACAACATTGCCACCGAAATCGGCACCAGCCGCATGCCAGTGCGCGAAGCCCTGCGGCGGCTTGCCGCCGAGGGACTGGTCACCATCAAGGCCAATCGGGGCGTGACCGCCGCAGCCCCCAACGTTCAGGAAATGAATGAGGTATTCGAGATGCGTGCAGTGCTGGAGGGCCTGGCCGTGCGCATGGCGGTGCCCCACCTCACAGCGGACGATCTGCGACACCTGGAACAACTGCTGGAGGCGATGGAGCCCCACCCCGAAAACCAGGCCGACTGGACCACTGTGCACCGCAATTTCCATGAACTGCTCTGCGCCAAAAGCGAAGCACCACGCCTGCTGCGCCAAATTTCGAGCCTGCACACTGTGGTCGAACCGCACATGCGCAGATGGGCGTCCATGGACAACCGGCATGTCGGCACCCGCGAACACCACGACCGGCTGCTGCAAGTCATCCGCGACGGCGATCCACTCGCTTGCGAACTGGCGATGCGCAAACATGTTCTCGACACGCTGCCGGACCTGATGCAAGCACTGCCGCTGGCGCACGGGCCATAGCCCCAGCCTCAAGCGCTACTTTACCAATCCATCGCCGTCTATTCCCCCCAGAAATGGAGGGGTGGGCACCGTTTTTTCCCGATTTTTCGCCCTTGCTTTGTAACCCCCACCGGAGTTTTGATATGTCTATCCCCGACCACAAAGCGGCCCTGGCCGCTACCTTAGCCGTCCAGTTTGGCCGTCGCGACCTCTTGAAAGGCGCAGCGGCGGGCGTGGGCTTGATGGCGGCCTCCGCCGTCGGCATCAACACGGCCCATGCGCAAGCCAAAAAAGGCGGCTCGCTCACGCTGGCGTGGGTCGAAGCCATCGACACTCTCGATCCGCATCTGACCTCATCGGCCGGCTCGATCAAGATCATCAACAACATCTACAACGGCCTGCTCAAGGTGGCCTTTGACGGCAAGGCCGTGAGCTTTGCCCCTGATCTGGCTGAGAAGTGGGACATGGTTGATGAAAAGACCCACGTCTTCAAGCTACGGGCCGGCGTGAAATTCCACAACGATGACCCCTGCGATGCTGAGGCCGTGAAGTGGAGCCTGGAGCGCGTGAAGTCTGCCGCACTCAAGTCCCCGCACGCCTGGAAGCTCGAGCAACTCGACGGCATCGACATCGTGGATCCACTGACCGTGCGCCTGCGCTTCAAAAAGCCGTTTGCTTTCTTGCCCGTGGCACTGACCGGCAGCACAGGCCGCGCAGGCACCATCGTGAGCAAGCGGGCGGTAGACACATCGGGTGCCGCCTTTGGCCGGGCACCTGTGGGCACCGGCCCCTTCAAGCTGGCCAGCTGGAAAGAAAACGACTCCATCGAGCTGGTGCGCAACCCGTCTTACTTTGAAGCCGGAATGCCCCACCTCGACCGCGTCGTGATCCGCCTGATCCGGGAGCCCAGCGCGGCCGTGGCTGCCATGATGTCGGGCCAGGTCGATGGGCTGTCGGTGTGCCCCTTCCAGTTCATTCCGCAGCTGCGCAAAAACCCCAACATCCAGGTGTTTGGCCAGGTCGAGGGCAATTACTCGTTCGTGGGCATGAACAACAAGCGCGCCCCGTTTGACGATATGGCCATGCGCCAGGCCGTGGCCTTCGCCATCAACCGCAAGGTGATCGTCGAGCAGAGCTATTTTGGTGAGGCGATTCCGGCCTACACCTGCATCTCGCCCCCCATGACGGGCTTTTACGACGCCAACATTGCCAAAAGCGGGCGCGGTCAGTTCTTCGACCTGGCCAAGGCCAAGGCGTTTCGCGCCAAGTCCAAGGTGCAAGGCGAGATCAACCCCACCTACATCGTCACCGACGGCTTCACTGGCTCCGGCGGCCTGGGTACCCGCAATGCCCAGCTCATTGCCCCCATGCTGGCGCAGATCGGCATCAAGCCCAAGATTGAGTTGGTAGACCGCGCCATCTGGCTGCAGCGGCGCAACAGCGGCGACTTCGACATGTACGACGAAGCCTGGGTGGCCGACCTCGACCCCGATGAAACCATCACCCCCGAGTGGTCCACGGGACGCCCCTGGAACTATGTGGGCTACAGCAACCCGGTGTTCGATAAAGCGGTATCTGCGGCATCCGACACCACCAACGTGGCGGTGCGGCGCAAGCTGTATATCGAGGCCGAGGATGCACTCATGGCAGACGCTCCCCTCGCGGTATTGGCACACATGAAGGTGTTCAAGATTCTCAGCAAAAAAGTCAAGGGTTTTGAATACATCCCCGCCGATTTGCTGAACCTGCACACCGTGTCACTGGCCTGATGGGAGCACGATGATGGTTTACCCCTCCCTTGCGATGGGCGCCCACCGGTTATGGCGGCCGCTTGGCGCGATCGCCCAAACCGCGCTGGTGCTGCTGGTCGTATCAGGCATCAGCTTTATGTTCCTGAAGCTGTCGCCGGGTGATCCGGTGGCCATCATGCTGGGCTCTGATTTTTCACGCGACTCTTACGACCTCTTGTACCGCCAGCTGGGCCTGGACCAGCCATGGTTTCAGCAGTACGTCCAGTGGCTCAGTCGCTTTGTGCGCGGCGACTGGGGCATGAGCTATGTGAGCAAGCAGGACATCTTCGAGCAATCGGTGCTGCAGGCGCTACCCGTCACCTTGACGCTAGCGGCCCTGTCGCTGGCGGTGGCCCTGCTGGTGGGCATTCCGCTGGGTGTTCTGGCCGCAGTACGGCGCAACAGCTGGATGGATCTGCTTGCCAGTGCAGTGGCCATTGGCGGCAATGCCATCCCCAGCTTCTACCTGGGCGTGGTGCTGATCTGGATCTTCAGCGTGGCGTTTGGCTGGTTTCCCAGCATGGGCTATGTGTCTCCCTGGTCTGAACCGCTCACCGGCCTGTGGCATCTGGCGCTGCCCGCGCTCACGCTGGGTGCGTGGTATGTGGGGCTGATCGCCACGGTGACGCGCTCGAGCTTGCTGGAGGTGCTGGAGCAGCCCTATATGGCAGCGGCACGCGCACGCGGCGAGCCTAGCTGGAGGGTGATCTGGGTCCACGGCATGCGCAACGTACTCATGCCGCTGATCACCATCATTGGCCTGCAGCTGGGCGGCATGCTGCGCGGCGCGGTCATGACCGAAGTGGTGTTCACCCTGCCCGGCCTGGGCATGATGATCACCAGCGCCGTGCAGACGCGAGAGTACCTGGTGGTGCAGGCCGGCATCATGATCACGGCCCTGCTGTTCATCGCGGTTAACTTCACGGTAGACCGTACCTATTCCCTTCTTGATCCCAGGTTGCGCAAAAATGCTCGCTGACTCCAACATCCGGGCCAGCGGCCCTTCGCCGTGGCAGCGCCTGACCCGGCACCTCATGCGTTCGTGGCAACTGCTGCGGCGCCAGCAAAAAGCCATGGCAGGCATGGGCATCGTGCTGGCCTTTGTGGTGGCGGCGGTGTTTGCCCCCGTGCTGGCACCGTACCCGCCCACCGAACAAAACTTCATGGATGCCATGCAGGGCCCCAGTGCCCAGCACTGGATGGGCACCGACTCCTTTGGCCAAGACATTTTGTCGCGCGTGTTCTACGGGGCGCGCTCAGCACTGTGGATCGGGTTTGCATCGGTCGCACTGGGCCTGGTGGTGGGCGTGGCGGTGGGCCTGCTCGCCGGCCTGCGCGGTGGCCGTACCGAGTGGGTGCTGATGCGCGTGGTGGATGGCCTGCTGGCCTTCCCGGAACTCATCATGGCCATGGCGTTCATGGCGGTGCTGGGGCTGGGCATGAACAACGTGATTTTGGCTTTGGCGCTGTCGTTTGTGGGCCCTTTTGCGCGCACCGTGCGCGCGGATGTGCTGCAGGTCAAGGCGCGCCCGTTCATTGAAGCCGCTCGGCTCATGGGCGTGCCCGAGCGCGAGATCGTGCGCCGCCATGTGCTGCCCAATATCGCCTCGCCGATCCTCATCCAGGCCGGCATGCGCATATCGATTGCCATTTTGCTGGCCTCGGGCTTGTCATTCCTGGGCCTGGGCGTGGTGCCGCCCACACCCGACTGGGGTCTCATGATTGCCGAGGGGCGCGGCTTTGTGAGCATGGCGCCCTGGATGGCCGGCATGCCCGGCCTGGCCCTGGCCACGCTACTGATCGGCCTGAACCTGATGGCCGAGGGGTTGCGCGATGCGCTCGACCCGAAGACCCGGGGAGACAAGCCATGAGCCAAGCCTCTTTGCAAGTAGAGCACCTGACGCTGCGCCGCAACGGCGTGGCTGTGCTCGATGACGTGTCACTGCATCTGCCCGCAGGCCAGACACTAGCACTCATCGGGGAATCTGGTGCTGGGAAATCCACGCTGGCCTATGCCGCCATGGGCCTGGTGCGCCCGCCAGAGGTGCAGCTGCAAGGCCGCCTGATGGTGGGTGACGTGGACGTGGTGACCGCCCCCGAACGCGTGCTGCGGCCCCTGCGCGGCGTGCGCATGGGCATGATCTTTCAGGATGCCTCCGCAGCGCTGAACCCCTGCTTCAGCGTGCTCAGCCATCTGTCAGAACCGCTGCAACGGCACCGGGGCTTGTCCAAAGCCGCGTGCAAGGCGCGGGCCATCGAACTGCTGGCCAGCGTGGGCATTGCAGACCCCGTATCCCGCCTGCAGGCCTACCCGCACGAGCTATCGGGCGGTATGCAGCAGCGCGTGATGATTGCCATGGCACTGGCCTGCGAGCCGCAGCTGCTCATCGCCGACGAACCCACCAGCGCCCTGGACGTGACCATACAGGCCCAGATCATGGCGCTGCTGCTGGACCGGGTGCGTGCACTGGGTGCATCGGCCATTTTTGTCTTGCACGACCTCGCATTGGCAACGCAGGTAGCCGACCGCGTAGCCGTTATGTATGCCGGCCAGATCGTTGAGGAGGGGCCCGCCGCAGAAGTGCTCAACCACCCGCGCCACCCCTACACCCAAGGGCTACGGGCAAGCGCCATCGAGTTCGATGCCGAACGCCTGCAACCCATTGCTGGCGTGGTTCCCCCGCTGTCCGCCATGCCAGGGGGCTGCCGTTTTGCCCCACGCTGCGCCCTGGCCAGTGCCCGCTGCAGCGCTGAAAAGCCCGAGCTTGCTGCGCACGACACCGTGCGCGTGGCTTGCTGGAACCTGTGAGTGATACGCTATGAAACCCGATACCCAGCCACTGGCCCTGCCCGTCTCCACAGCCCGCACAGCCCCAACAGGCTCGAACGCGCCAACCGCCCATCAAGCCCTGCCCCTCTTTTCCTTGCTGGACGTGGAAAAGAGCTTTCCGGTCGATGGTGGCCGCCGGCAGCTGCGGGCGCTCGACGGTATACGTCTCACGCTCCAAGCCGGGGAATCTCTGGCGCTGGTGGGTGAAAGCGGCTCCGGCAAATCCACCCTGGTGCGCGTGATGCTGGGCCTGGAGTCCGCCACCAACGGCCGCGTGCTGTATGGCGCCAACGAGCCTGCCTCCTTCAGTGCCGCGCAGCACCGGCGCTTTGCACGCGAGGTAGCTTATATCTACCAGGACGCCAGGGGCTCGCTGAACCCCCGCATGTCGGTGGCCGAGGTGCTGGCGGAGCCGGTGCGCCTGCACGCCCTGCGCGATGAGGGCGAAATCCCGGCGCGGGTCGATGAGCTCTTGGCCATGGTGGGCCTGCCCACCGACGTGCGCCACAAATTTCCCAGCGAACTCTCTGGCGGGCAGGTGCGCCGGGTGGCAGTGGCAAGGGCGCTGGCCTGTGAGCCCAAGGTGATCGTCGCAGACGAATCGGTGGCCGGGCTGGATGTGTCCGTACAGGCGCAATTGCTGAACTTGCTACGGGATCTGCAGCGCGACCATGGCTTGGCCATGGTGTTTGTCACGCACGACCTGGGGGTTGCCGCTTATCTGTGCGAGCGCGTCGCCGTGATGTACCTGGGCCGCATTGTGGAAACCGGTCCGACCCGCGAGGTACTCCAGGCTCCGCTGCACCCGTACACGCAGGCGCTGATGAATGCGTTTCCGCGTTTTGACGCACCTCTGTCGGTCAGCCTGCAAGGAGAAATACCCAGCGCGTCCAACTTACCCAAGGGCTGCCGGTTTCGCTCGCGCTGTGTTTTTGCCAGCGAAGAATGCCAGCAAACGGATCCTGCACAGATGAGCTACTCGGCGTTACGCCAGGTGGCCTGCCTGACCCCCCTGACACCCCTTGCTGCAGTGGTGCCTGCATAGGAGGCTCATACCATGGACCTGCTGTACGCCCAAGCAACCGCCGAGTTTGTCGGGTCAGTCGCTGCTTTGCTCGCAGTGGGGGCCATTGCGGGCCTGTTAGCTGGCTTGCTCGGAACAGGAAGTGGCCTCGTGATCGCGCCCGTCCTCTACCACCTGTTCACCCTGCAAGGCATTGATGAATCGGTACGGATGCATCTGACGGTGGGCACCTCCCTGGCGGCCAGTATTCCAGTGACCATCGTGTCCCGTTGGACGCTCACGCAGCAAGGCAATCTGGACAAGATGCTGATCCAGCAATTGATACCGGGTCTCATCATGGGGGTGATGCTGTCGGCACTGGCCAGCCACTACCTGGGCAGTGGTTGGCTCACAGGCCTATTTGCCTGTGTAGCGATTTCGATAGCGGCGAATATGGCCTTCTGGCCTGCCGGCTTTGCGCTGGGCGCAGGCTTGCCAGGATCGGTCGGCACTACGCTCATCGGTGGTGGTATAGGCAGCCTGGCCACCCTCACTGGCATGGGCGGCAGCGCACTGTCGGCACCCATTTTTCATGCGTTGCGGGTGCCGCTGCCCACCGCAGTCAGCGCAAGTGCCACGCTGGGCATCGTGATCGGGATTGCGGGCACGCTCGCCTTCATCATCAATGGCACCCATGTGGCCGGCCTGCCACCGTGGAGTTGGGGGTACGTCAACCTCCTTGCCGTAGCGCTGATCGCACCTGCGAGTATGGCCGCGGCTGCACTGGGTACAAAGCTTGCGCCCAGCGTTGACGCCCGACTGTTGCGCATGGAATTCGCCTGCTTCCTGGCACTGACCGCGCTGCACATGACCTACACCCTATTCAACTAAAACTTCCAAGAGACAACGAATGATCCACACACTCAAAGCTTTGGGCGGCATGCATGTCGCACCACACCATCTTGCAGCCCAAGCGGGGCGAGACGTCCTGCGTGACGGCGGAAACGCAGTGGAGGCCATGGTGGCCGCCGCTGCCGCAATTGCTGTGGTGTACCCCCACATGAATGCCATCGGTGGCGACGGCTTTTGGCTTATCCACGAACCCGGCAAGCCCCCGGTGGCCATTGATGCATGTGGCCCATCTGCTGCGATGGCTACGCCTGATTTTTATGCAGGGCTGGAGGCCATTCCCTCCCGGGGCCCCAAGGCGGCACTCACCGTTGCAGGCACCATCGGGGGCTGGGCCAAGGCCCTGGAAATCGCCAGCGCCTGGGGCCCAGCGCTGCCACTGCCGCGCCTACTGCAAGACGCCATTCGCCACGCCCACGAAGGCGTGGCGGTGACCAGGAGCCAGAGCGAACTCACGCGCCTGAAGCTCGACGGCCTGAAAGACTCCCCGGGCTTTGCACAGACCTACCTCGTCAACGGCGCCCCGCCCGAGCCGGGGCATGTCCTGCAGCAGCCCGCGCTGGGCAACACGCTGCAACAGCTGGCCGAACGCGGGCTGGACGACTTTTACCGCGGCGAGCTAGCGGCCCGCATGTCCGCCGAGCTGGAGCGTGTGGGCAGCCCTGTGCGGGCCAGCGACCTGGCGGCTTACCGGGCGCAAGTGGTGCAAGCCTTGTGCGTGCGTCTGAGCGACAGCGCGGTGTACAACCTGCCGCCCCCGACGCAAGGCCTGTCGGCGCTGATGATTCTGGGGCTCTTCGAGCGCCTGGGCGTGACCGAAGGCGAAGGTTTTGCCCACCTGCACGGGCTGGTGGAGTCCACCAAACGCGCGTTTCGGGTGCGCGATCGCGTCGTGACCGATCCGCAGCGCCTGCCCGCAGAGCCCCAGAGCTTTCTTGCCCCGCAGGCGCTGGACGAGCTAGCCGCCCAAATCGATCCGGCGCGTGCGCTGGCGTGGCCCGACCAGGGCAAGCCGGGCGACACTATCTGGATGGGCTGTATCGACCAGCAGGGCCGCGCGGTCAGCTTTATCCAGAGTGTTTACTGGGAGTTTGGCTCAGGCACCGTGCTGCAAGACACCGGTGTGTGCTGGCAAAACCGCGGCACCAGCTTTTCGCTGGACCCGCAAGCGCTCAATAGCCTGCGGCCTGGCCACAAGCCCTTTCATACGCTCAACCCCTCCCTGGCGCTATTTGACGACGGGCGCGTCATGCCGTACGGCACCATGGGCGGCGAGGGGCAACCCCAGACGCAAGCCGCAGTGTTTACCCGGTACGCACGTTTTGGCCAGCCACTGCAGCAAGCGGTCAGCGCGCCACGCTGGCTGTTGGGGCGCACCTGGGGCGATGTGAGCACTTCGCTGAAGCTGGAGAGCCGCTTCGATCCGGCGCTGGTTCAAGCCCTCAAGGCAGCAGGTCATGCGGTGGAAGTGCTGCCCGAAGCCTTCAGTGACACCATGGGCCACGCGGGTGCCTTGGTGCGCCACCCAAATGGACTCATCGAAGGCGCGGCAGACCCACGCAGCGACGGCGCAGTGGCTGCGCTCTGAACCCTGGACCGCGCGTTGTGTAACCGTGGGGTGCAGCCCCGTTAACCAGCCTTGCTTTGACCTCACAGGCCAGGCATTCGCACTGGAGGAGCCCGAACGCCAGCCGGCACGAGAGCGCGCAGGCCGGCTGGCAAGCTCTACCGATCAGATCATGGCATCCAGAAGTGCTGCGCCACTCGATGCGGGGCACAGGGTAGCAACAATCTTGGTGGCGCGGCGGGTAGACATGGACATGTCTCTTTTCTCTCGGCCGTTGGATACGTAATAGAGTTGCAATTTTCACACGAAGCGGTTACTTGGGAGTTACCCCTTGCATCCGCTCTGTGACTCAGCGCCCCGTTAGAGCACCGGGAATGACAACAGATGCGCCAGCACGTGCGCAATGATCGCTGACTCCAGACCATGGCGCGCATAAAGCCAGCCAGCCACCAGGCCAAAGACCGTGTTGCCCACCAGAACGAACGCCACGACCGGCATGGTCAACACTCCAGCCAGCGCCTGCGCTGCAGGCAGGTGCCCAAAAGCAAACAAGAGGGCACTGAGCAGCACCGCCACAACCACCAACACCTTGCCCGGCTGGCGCTGCCCGCGCTGCAGCACGCGCCAGCCCAGCCACAGCAGCAGGGTCATCATGCCCCTGCGCACCAGCAGCTCTTCGGTGATGCCGCCATACAGCAGCTTGACCCCCAGCGGCATGGCACTTGCGGGGTCTGACGGCTGGAGCGCCGTGGGTGCCACCTGGGACAGCGCCCACAGCCATGCAGCACCCGCCACACCGCCCACCATGCCGGGCACAAGCTGCGCGCGCAGCGCCGGACCGATGGGCTGGCCGACTAGCAAGCAAGACACTGCGGGTACACGCAAGCCCACGCGGGGTGCCAGCCACACCCCCAGCGTCACGGCCAGAGCCAACAGCATGGCGGTCTGCAGCCCGCTGAGCAGCAGCACAGCCCCCAGTGGCAGCGGCAACGGCAACAGGGCCTCGTTGGCCTTCAAGGTAGGAAACAGTGCCCAGACCACTGCGACCACGCCGGGCATGCCCAGCAGCCACAGCGCGCCGCCCAGCCGCCACTTACTGGGTTGCACCGGAGCACGCGCCGCGTCTGCCTCGGCAGCGTTGTCCACGGCCATGGTTTTGCCCGCGCTCAGGCGCGCATCAACGCTTCGATCTCATCGGCCTTCACCGGGACACCGCGCGTGATCAGCTCACAACCCGTCTCGGAGACGATGGCATCGTCTTCGATGCGGATGCCGATGTTGTGGAACTGCTCGGGCACCCATTCGGCGGGGCGCACATAGATGCCGGGCTCGATGGTCAGCACCATGCCGGGGCGCAGCACACGGCTGGGGCGGTTGGTGATGGTCTCGCCCGAAAGCGGGTCCTTGCGCTCGCTCACCTGCCCCACCTCACCGGGCTCCACATAGCTGCCGCAGTCGTGCACGTCCATGCCCAGCCAGTGGCTGGTGCGATGCATGTAGAACTGGAAGTAGGCGCGCTTTTCGACCACGTCCTGCGCCGACCCCACCTTGTTCTTGTCGAGCAGGCCCAGGTCCAGCATGCCCTGCGCCAGCACCGCCACCGTGGCATCGTGCGGGTCGTTGAAGCGCGCCCCGGCCTTGGTGGCTGCCACGGCCGCATCCTGGCTGGCCAGCACCAGGTCGTACAGCGCGCGCTGTGGGCCCGTGAACTTGCCGTTGGCCGGGAAGGTGCGGGTGATGTCGCTGGCGTAGCTGTCCAACTCGCAGCCCGCGTCGATCAGCACCAGCTCGCCATCGCGCACCGGAGCCGCATCGGCACGGTAATGCAGCACGCAGGCGTTCGCGCCGGCCGCCACGATGGAACTGTAGGCCGGGTACTGCGAGCCGGCGTCGCGGAACGCATGCAGCAGCTCGGCGTCGAGGTGGTACTCGCGCACATCCTCGCCTGCGCGCAGCATGCGGGCGGAGCGCTGCATGGCGCGGATATGGGCCTGCGCGCTGATGGCGCTGGCGCGGCGCATGATGTCCTGCTCGTGCGCGTCCTTGAACAGGCGCATCTCGTCGAGCAAGGTGCACAGATCGTTCTGCTCGGCAGGGCAGATGGCGCCATAGCGCACACGGCCACGCACCCCGTTGAGCCAGCCTTCCACCCGCGCGGCCAGGCCGCTGTGTGTGGCAAACGGGTACCAGACGCAGGCCGTGTTTTCGAGCAGGCGCGGCAGCTTGCTGTCCAGCTCCGCCATCGAATGCGCCGCGTCCACGCCCAAGGCTGCGGGCGCAGCGGCCGGGCCGAGGCGATAGCCGTCCCAGATCTCGCGCTCCAGGTCCTTGGGCTGGCAAAACAGCGTGCTGCGGCCATCGTGCGCCAGCACCAGGCAGGCGCCGGGCTCGGTGAAGCCAGTCAGGTAGTAGAAGTAGCTGTCATGGCGGAACAAAAAATCGCTGTCCCGGTTGCGCGGGCGCTCCAGCGCCGTGGGAATGATCGCGATACCCCCAGGGCCCAGCTGGGCAGCCAGGTGCGCGCGGCGCTGGGCGTAGACGGAGGCAGGCACGGTGGTGTTCATGGCGCGTCGGAAGAAAGGGAGTTGAGTTCGGCCAGCCGTTCGGGCGTGCCCACATCGGTCCAGCGACCGGTGTAGAGCTGCGCGCTGACGCGGCCATTGTCCATCGCACGGCGAAGCAGCGGCGCCAGCGGGGCTTTGATGCCGCCAGGATTGCCCGGTGGAATGTCACACCAGGGCGCCGCAAACAGCTCGGCGCGCAGCAAGGCGATGGTGCTGTAGGTGTAACGCGGCGCGGGGTCGTCGGCGGGCAGGTTCAGCGCCAGGCCGCCGGCCGACAGGCCAAAGTCGCCGCGCGGGTTGTGGGCCGGGTTGGGCACCAGCCACAGGTGAGCCAGATGGTCGCTGGCCTCGAAAGCGGCCACCGCCGCGGTGTCGAACACAAAATCAGGCGCAAACACATCGCCCGCGGCCAGCCAGAACACCGGGCCGAGCTGGGGCAATGCACGGGCAATGCCCCCGGCGGTTTCCAGCGCGCCGCCAAAGTCCACCCCTTCGTGCGAGTATGAAATTGATAGCTGCTCAGGCATATTAAACCTGCGCCTGGAGGCAAAAACACTGGAAAAATACGCACTGATCTGCCCCCCCAGCCATGCGGTGTTGATCACAGCCCGCCCCACGCCTGCGTCCAGCAGTGCCTGCAGGTGCCACTGCAACAGCGGCTGGCCTTGCACTTGCAGCAGGGGTTTGGGGGTCACGTCGGTCAGGGGGCGCATGCGCTCGCCCCGGCCTGCGGCGAGCAGCAGGGCAGGAATCGGGTGGCGGGCGGTACTCATGACGCCACCCCGTTCACAACGCCCCGCTGCAGCGCATGGCGCTCCACGGTGGTGGGGTCGAACAGGGCGAGCAGGGCGTCCATCAAGGCACGCGCCTTGGCCGAATGGTCGGCGCCGAAATTGCACACATACACATCCAGCGTCACGCCGCGCTGCTCGGGCCACGTGTGCACGCACAGATGCGACTCGGCCAGCAACACCGTGGCAGTCACCCCGCCCGGGCCCTGCGCGGTGGCCGGAAATTCGTGAAACAACTGCCCCACAGGCTGCAGCCCGGCGACGCGCACCGCATCGGTACAGGCAAGGCCCAGGGCGGTGGCGTCCAGCAACCAGGCGGGGGCACAACGGCAGCCATGGAGATCGGCGGTGAGATGCAGTCCTTGCATGGGCCGCACTGTAGTGCATTGTGGTGGCACACCGGGCCCGCAGGCCGCGAATTCAGGCGGGCGAAAGCCGCCCCGGTAAAATGCCGGGTTTCCCCCGACTCACCCACCCTGAACCCTCCCCCCATGGCCAACACCCAGCAATCCCAACAGATGGCAAATGCGATCCGCGCATTGGCCATGGACGCCGTTCAACAAGCCAACTCCGGCCACCCCGGCGCCCCCATGGGCATGGCCGACATGGCCGTGGCACTGTGGAGCCGCCATCTCAAGCACAACCCCACCAACCCCCAGTGGTTTGACCGCGACCGGTTTGTGCTCTCCAACGGCCACGGCTCCATGCTGCTGTACGCGCTGCTGCACCTGTCTGGCTACGACCTGCCGATGAGCGAGCTGAAGAACTTCCGCCAGCTGCACAGCAAGACCGCCGGCCACCCCGAAGTGGGCGTGACCCCCGGCGTGGAGACCACCACCGGCCCGCTGGGCCAGGGCATCACCAATGCTGTGGGTTTTGCACTGGCTGAAAAGCTGCTGGCCGCCGAATTCAACCGCGAAGGCCATGCCGTGGTGGACCACAACACGTTTGTGTTCCTGGGCGACGGCTGCCTGATGGAAGGCATCAGCCAGGAGGCGATCTCGCTGGCCGGCGCCTGGAAGCTGAACAAGCTGGTCGCCCTGTACGACGACAACGGCATCTCCATCGACGGCCAGGTGCTGCCCTGGTTTGCCGACAACACCCCCCTGCGTTTTGTGGCCAGCGGCTGGAACGTGATTGGCCCCATCGATGGCCACGATGCTGACAAGGTGGCCGCCGCCATCGAAGAAGCCAAGAAGCAGACCGAGCGCCCCACGCTCATCGTGTGCAAGACGCACATCGGCAAGGGCAGCCCCAACCGCGTGAACACGGCCAAGGCCCACGGCGAACCTCTGGGCGCCGAAGAAATCAAGCTCACGCGCGAAGCCCTGGGCTGGACCAGCGAGCCCTTCGTGATCCCTGAAGAGGTGTACGCTGGCTGGGACGCCAAGGCCACAGGCGCCGCCGCTGAGGCTACCTGGAACGAACGTTTTGCGGCCTACAGCGCAGCCTTCCCCGAGCTGGCTGCCGAATACACCCGCCGCATGCAGGGCGACCTGCCCGCCAACTTTGCGCAAGTGGCCGTGGACACCGTAGTGGCCGCGCACACCAAGGGCGAGACCGTAGCCAGCCGCAAGGCCAGCCAGCTGGCCCTGGAAGCCTTCACCGCTGCGCTGCCCGAACTGCTGGGCGGCAGCGCCGACCTGACCGGCTCCAACCTGACCAACACCAAGAGCACACCAAACCTGCGTTTTGACATGCAGGGTAACGTGGTGCAGACCACGCTGGAAAACGGCCAGAAGATCGGCGGCCGCCACATCAACTACGGCGTGCGCGAATTCGGCATGGCCGCCATCATGAACGGCGTGGCGCTGCATGGCGGCTTCATCCCCTACGGCGGTACCTTCCTCACGTTCAGCGACTACAGCCGCAACGCCATCCGCATGGCCGCGCTGATGAAGCAGCGCGTGATCCACGTGTTCACGCACGACTCCATTGGCCTGGGCGAAGATGGCCCCACGCACCAATCCATCGAGCACGTGGCCAGCCTGCGCCTGATCCCCAACCTGGACGTCTGGCGCCCTGCCGACACGGCCGAAACCGCCGTGGCCTGGAGCGTGGCCCTCTCCAACCGCAACAAGCCCACCGTGCTGGCCCTGTCGCGCCAGAACCTGCCTTATGCCCCCAAGCGCGACCTGGGCGACATCTCGCGCGGCGCCTATGTACTGAGCGAGCCTGCCGATGTGGGCATCAAGAAGAAGCCCGTGGCCGTGATCATCGCCACAGGCTCTGAAGTGCAGCTGGCCCTCAAGGCCCAGCGCCTGCTGGCCGACAAGAAGATCGGCGTGCGCGTGGTCTCCATGCCCAGCACCACGACCTTCGACCGCGAAGACGCCAAGTACAAGAGCAGCGTGCTGCCCGCCGGCGTGCCCCGCGTGGCCGTGGAAATGGGCGTGACCGACGGCTGGTGGAAGTACGGCTGCGCTGCCGTGGTGGGCATCGACACCTACGGCGAATCGGCCCCTGCGCCCGTGCTGTTCAAGCACTTCGGTTTCACCGAAGAGAACGTGGCCGATGCCGTGCTGGTGGCCATCGGCGCTGCACGCCTGAAGCCCGCCAAGAAGGCCAAGGCCCACTGAGTCCCCTCCCGCCCGCTGAGCGCCCACGGCTGTAGCGGGCGCGCTCCGGCAGATTCCTGATTTCGACTTTGCAACTTTGAAGAGGCACCCTATGACGATCAAGATTGGTATCAACGGCTTCGGCCGCATCGGCCGCAACGTGCTGCGCTCGGCCATCCAGAACTTCAGCGACATCGAAGTCGTGGGCATCAACGACCTGCTGGAGCCTGATTACCTCGCGTACATGCTGCAGTACGACTCGGTGCACGGTCGCTTCCAGGGCACCGTGGCCGTGGAAGGCAACACCCTGATCGTCAACGGCAAGAAGATCCGCCTGACCCAAGAGCGCGACCCCGCCAACCTGAAGTGGAACGAAGTCGGCGCCGACGTGGTGATCGAATCCACCGGCCTGTTCCTGGACAAGGTCACCGCGCAAAAGCACATCGACGCTGGCGCCAAGAAGGTCATCCTGTCGGCACCTTCCAAGGACGACACCCCCATGTTCGTGTTCGGCGTGAACCACGACACGTACGCTGGCCAGGCCATCATCTCCAACGCCTCGTGCACCACCAACTGCCTGGCCCCCGTGGCCAAGGTGCTGAACGACAAGTGGGGCATCAAGCGCGGCCTGATGACCACGGTGCACGCCGCCACCGCCACGCAAAAGACCGTGGACGGCCCTTCGAACAAGGACTGGCGCGGTGGCCGTGGCATTCTGGAAAACATCATTCCTTCGAGCACTGGCGCTGCCAAGGCCGTGGGTGTGGTGATTCCTGCGCTCAACAAGAAGCTGACCGGCATGTCCTTCCGCGTGCCCACCTCCGACGTGTCGGTGGTGGACCTGACGGTGGAGCTGGACAAGGCCGCCACCTACGAAGAAATCAAGGCCGAGATGAAGGCCCAGTCCGAAGGCGCTCTGAAGGGCGTGCTGGGCTACACCGAAGACAAGGTGGTGGCTACCGACTTCCGTGGCGACACCCGCACGTCGATCTTTGATGCCGACGCTGGCATCGCGCTGGACGGCACCTTCGTGAAGGTCGTGAGCTGGTACGACAACGAATGGGGCTACTCGAACAAGTGCCTGGAGATGGTGCGCGTGGTGGCCAAGTAATCCATCGCAAGCCATACCGCTTTTGAGAATGAAGGTACGCTAGCAACAGCGACCTTGTTCAAGCCGGTCGCCCGCAAGGGCCACCGGCTTTTTTGCGGCTGCGGGGGCGGCACCTACCCCTCGCCACCCCCTGTCTGGACGCCCTCAGCCAGGGAAAGTCTCTGTATCCACTTCGCTCGCGCTCTGCGCGTTGTAACGGCCGCCTACCACCGTGCGCTCATTGATCAGTGCCTCCACGCGTTGCAGGGTTGCGGCATCCAGCTGCACGTTGACAGCGCCGAGGTCGTCGTGCAAATGTTCCACGCTCGTCGTTCCGGGGATGGGAATGATGTGCTCGCCCTTGTGCAGCAGCCATGCAATGGCCAGCTGCGCCAGCGAGCAACCCACCTCCTGGGCAATGGCACGGTAGCCATCCATCAGCTTCAGGTTGGCCGCATAGTTGTCGGGCGCAAAACGCGGCATGGTGCGGCGGATGTCCTTGGCGTCGAGCGTGGTCACATCGCGCAGATCGCCACACAGAAAGCCACGCGCCACCGGGCTGAAGGCCACAAACGCCACGCCCAGTTCGCGGCAGGCGTCCAGCACTGCAATCTCGGGGTTGCGCGTCCACAGCGAATACTCGGTCTGCACCGCCGCAATGGGGTGTACCGCATGCGCCCGGCGCAGCGTGGCGGCCGACACCTCCGACAGGCCGATGCTGCGGATCTTGCCCGCGCGCACCAGGTCGGCCAGCGCGCCCACGCTGTCTTCAATGGGCACCGTCTTGTCCCAGCGGTGCAGGTAGTACAGGTCGATCACATCGGTCTGCAAGCGGCGCAGGCTGTCTTCGCAGGTCTGGCGCAGCGTAGCGGGGCGGCCGTCGATCACGCGCACCAGCTTGCCGTCGCCGTTCACATCCACGCCCTGCATGCCGCATTTGCTGGCCAGGGTGAAGCGGTTGCGGTGGGGCTTCAGCACACGGCCCACCAGGGTCTCGTTGGCGCCAAAGCCGTAGAGCGTTGCGGTGTCGAACAGTGTCACGCCCGCATCGAGCGCGGCCAGCAGCACGCGCTCGCCCTGCTCGGCAGACACCGGCGCGCCGTAGGCGTGCGACAGGTTCATGCAGCCCAGGCCGATGGCCGAGACGGAGAAAGGTCCAAGAGTTCTTTGTTGCATGCCGCAAGCTTACGGCAAGCGCGGCAACCCGGCGGGTGGGTCGGGCTTGGCGCCAGAAGCCAAGCCAAGCCAGGGTAGACGCTCACCAATGCATCCAGCCTGTCGATGCACTACGCGGTGGGAGGTGTCGTTATGGCAACGGCTTTGGCTTGGGCGACAGGCCCGTCAGGATTGCGAGAGGTGAACGGCCTCCACAATGATCCATGGAGCTGAAGGCCCATTGGCGGCATGGGGCGCATATTCCCCCACGGGGCACCACAATATGGCCGCTCTCTTCGAGCGCCTCGAAAATGCCTGCAAAAGATCAACCGACATCACCCATGCATCGCTCCAGTCCATCTGAAGCAGCTGACATCGGTCAAAGCCATACGGATTTGGCTTCTTCAACACCATGAGAACCACCGAAACACTGATCGTTGGCGGTGGTCTCAGCGGTTTGTATGCCGCCCATCTGCTGCAGCAGCAAGGCAAGGACTACCGGCTTCTGGAATCCCGGACCGGCTGGGGTGGACGCATCGCGTCGGCGACGGTGAGCGGTGGCATCCACAACCACCGCTTCGACCTCGGACCGACGTGGTTCTGGCCCGACTTTCAGACGCAGCTCGCCCAACGGATTGATGAACTGGGGTTGGAGGTCTTCGCTCAGCACGAAGCCGGCGACACCGTGATCGAACGTTCGCTGGATGGGCTGCCGGCCCGTGTTCGAGGCTATCCGTCCTCTCCCGTGTCGATGCGTGTGGTGGGGGGTATGACAGCTCTGGTGGATGCCATACGACAGGGTTGTGATCCTCAGCGACTCATCATGGGCCAGACTGTGCACCGCCTCGTTCAAGAGGGGACACAGGTTGAAGTTCACGCCCAAGATGGCCATGGTGAATCCAGCGTGTACCGTGCGGATCGGGTGTTGCTGGCGATTCCCCCTCGGTTGGCCATCCACCGAATCCACTTCACACCCGAGTTACCGCCGGGTTTGCTGCAAGCCTGGCGCAACACCCCGACCTGGATGGCACCCCATTCCAAATACCTGGCTGTCTACGACACGCCGTTCTGGCGCGAACAAGGCCTGTCCGGCCAGGCACGCAGCGCTGTGGGTCCGATGGTCGAGATCCACGATGCCTCAGCACCCGGCGGACCTGCCGCGTTGTTCGGGTTTCTGGGGCTTTCAGCGCCTCACAGAAGTCGCATGTCTGAGGAAACCCTCAAGGCGCATTGCCGAGCGCAACTCGAACGATTGTTCGGGCACCAGGCTGGCCAACCGAGCCACGAGTTTTTGAAGGACTGGGCCCAAGATCCCGACACGGCCACCCCGGCCGATGCCAACGCTGCTGGCCACCACGGCACAGCGCCGCCGTCTCATCCCGCTGAAGGCCCTTGGGCGCACCGGATTTGGGGCGTCGCCAGCGAGTGGTCACCCCAGTTCTCGGGCTATGTCGCTGGCGCCATTGAAGCCGCGACACTCGGTGTGCAGGCCCTTGGCGTCACAAGCGAAGCCGCGCGATGAACGGCACCTGCTGCGCCATGCCAGTGTCCAGCCCCCGGGCGGGCCGGGACACGGGATGGGTGGTCGTTGGTGGGCATCGGCGTGCCGCTGCCACTGACGGGGCTCTCATGGCGCTGGTGAGGCCCTTGAAACCGGGGGACGCCCAGAGATCGCAAAACGACTCGGACAGGCCGGAAAGTTCGGACGGAACGGGCGCTTCCCGCTACAAAACAGTTAGCTGATATCGCCAGCGGCATCCGCGCCCATTGCCTTCGGTCATTGCATGGACAATCTAGGCATGTCTGGCGCACCTACTACTTCACACACCTCTTCGCCCCGCCCCGTGCTGATTGCCGGCGGCGGTATCGGTGGCATGGCCACCGCCCTCACCCTGCACCAGATCGGCGTGCCCTGCATCGTCTATGAATCGGTGCCAGAGTTGCTGCCGCTGGGCGTGGGCATCAATCTGCAGGCCAACGCCGTGCGGGAACTGCACGACCTCGGTTTTGGCAACGATGTGCTGGACACCATCGGCCTGCAGGCGCGCGAATGGGCGCTGGTAGGCCGCAACGGGAACGAGGTATACGCCGAGCCACGCGGCCTGCAGGCAGGCTACCACTGGCCGCAGTATTCGGTGCACCGTGGCCAACTGCAGATGATGCTAGTCAATGCCGTGAAAGAACGCCTGGGCGACGGCGCCGTGCAGCTGGGGCAGCGCGTGGTGGGCTATCGGCAGGATGCCGACGGCGTGACCGCACTCATCGAAACCCGGAGCGGTGAGCGCCGGGAAGTGGCCGGCTCGCTGCTGGTGGCCGCCGATGGCCTGCACTCGGCCGTGCGGTCGCAGATGCACCCCACCCAGCCGCCCATCCAGTGGGGCGGCGCCATCATGTGGCGCGGCACCACGCCGGGTGTGCCGGTGCGCACGGGCGCGTCGTTCGTGGGCGTGGGCTCGCTGCGGCACCGCGTGGTGTTCTACCCCATCACGCCGCCCGACCCGGCCACGGGCCTGGCCACCATCAACTGGATCGCCGAGATCACCGTGGACAACCAGGGCGGCTGGCAGCAAGGCGACTGGAACCGGCGCGTGGCGCTGGAGGAGTTCATCCACCACTTCGAGGGCTGGAACTACAGCTGGCTGGATGTGCCCGCCATGCTGCGCGGCGCCAAGGACATCTTCGAGTACCCCATGATCGACCGCGACCCCGTGCCCACCTGGGTGGATGGCCGCGTGGCACTGCTGGGTGATGCAGCGCACGTGATGTACCCCGTGGGCTCCAACGGTGCGAGCCAGGCCATTGTGGATGCGCGTGTGCTGGGGGCGCAGCTGGTGGCGCATGGCGTGGGCCCGCAGGCACTGCGCGCCTACGACGACAAGCTGTGCAAGGACATCTCGGCGCTGGTGCTGCGCAACCGGGGCTCTGGCCCCTTTGGCCTGCTGGGGCTGGTGGACGAGCGCTGTGGCGGGGTCTTCGATCACATAGACGACGTGCTGCCGCGCGAGGAGCGCGAGGCCTTCATGGCCCGCTACAAGGCGGCGGCGGGCTTTGCGATCGAGACGCTGAATGCGGCACCGCCCACCATTGCGCTGGGGCAGCGCGTGGCCACAGACTGAGCCATCCCAGGGGACCCATGCGAGGCCATTTGGCAGCCACACCGCTGTACGTGCCGCCGGCCAAAGAAGCGGTGGACTACGGCCTGGTGTCTCGCACCATCCAGCACAAATCTGAACTGCGCCCGCACGGAGACAGCGTAGGAACACGCTGAACGCGTCAATGCCGATAGCTATCAAATTAATAGCTATCGGGACATGATTTATCAGCGCTACCGGCTGATTTGACCTGAAATCAGCCAGCGTTGAGCTGCAGCTCCAGGTCGTGCAGCACCTGGTAGCACGGCAGCACCTGGGCCACGCTGGCGTTGGGCTCGCGGCCCTCCTTGATGGCGGCGAAGAACTCGCGGTCCTGCAGCTCGATGCCGTTCATGCTCACATCCACCTTGCTCACGTCGATCTTTTCTTCCTTGCCGTTCACCAGGTCGTCGTAGCGCGCGATGTAGGTCGCCGTATCGCCGATGTAGCGGAAGAAGGTGCCCAGCGGGCCGTCGTTGTTGAACGAGAGCGACAGCGTGCAGATCGCACCGTTGGCGGCCTTGAGCTGAATGCTCATGTCCATCGCGATGCCCAGCGTGGGGTGGATGGGGCCCTGGATGGCGTTGGCCTTCACGATGGGGCTGCCGGCCTGGTAGGCGAACAGGTCCACGGTGTGGGCAGCGTGGTGCCACAGCAGGTGGTCCGTCCAGCTGCGGGCCTGGCCTAGCGCGTTCATGTTGGTGCGGCGGAAGAAGTAGGTCTGCACATCCATCTGCTGGATGTTGAACTCGCCCGCCGTGATCTTTTGGTGCACGTACTGGTGGCTGGGGTTGAAGCGGCGGGTGTGGCCGCACATGGCCACCAGGCCGGTCTGCTTTTGCAGGGCGATGACTTTCTCGCCATCGGCCAGCACGTCGCACAGCGGGATCTCCACCTGCACGTGCTTGCCGGCTTCCAGGCAGGCGAGGGTCTGGCTGGCGTGCATCTGCGTGGGCGTGCACAGGATCACGGCGTCCACTTCCTTGATGGCCAGGCTGTCTTCCAGCTTGGTGGTGACGTGCTGGATGCCGTACTTGTCGGCCACTTCCTGGGTCTTGGCCAGGTCGCGGCTGATGAGGGAGACGACCTCGACGCCGTCGATGTTCTTGATGCCGTCCAGGTGCTTGATGCCGAAGGCGCCAGCGCCTGCGAGTGCGACTTTGATGGTCATGGTGTGTGTCCTTTTACGTGTTCTCGAGAATCAGGTGACCCACGGCGGTGTTGGACGCGGGCACATGGTAGAAGCGGTGCGCAACGCGCGGTGGCTTGCCACCGGCCACGTCGGCCATGGCGCCGCGGGCGATGAGCCACATCACGAGTTCGATGCCTTCGCTGCCGGCTTCGCGCACATAGTCGATGTGCGGGATGCTGGCAGCGGCCTCGGGGTCGTTGATGAGCTTGTCGAGGAAGGCGTTGTCAAACTCTTTGTTGATGAGGCCTGCGCGCGGGCCCTGCAGCTGGTGGCTCATGCCGCCCGTGCCCCAGATGTGCACATTCAGGTCTTCGTCGTAGCTCTCCACGGCCTTGCGGATCGCCTGGCCCAGGTTGTAGCAGCGGCGGCCGCTGGGCACCGGGTACTGCACCACGTTGACTGCGAACGGGATCACCGGGCAGGGCCAGGCGCCCGTCTTCGGGTCTTGCTGGCCGCACATCAGAGACAGCGGCACGGTGAGGCCGTGGTCCACGTCCATCTTGTTGACGATGGTGAGGTCAAAGTCCTGCTGGATGACCGACTGGGCGATGTGCGCGGCCAGGTCGGGGTGGCCCTGCACCACAGGCACAGGGCGGGGGCCCCAGCCCTCGTCGGCGGGCTGGAACTGCGCGGCCGTGCCGATGGCGAACGTGGGGATCATCTCCAGGCTGAAGGCCGTGGCGTGGTCGTTGTAGACCAGGAAGATCACGTCGGGCTTGTTGTCCTTCATCCATTGCTTGGAGAAGTCGTAGCCCGCGAACAGCGGCTTCCAGTAGTCTTCCTGCGTCTTGCCCAGGTCCAGCGCGGCGCCGATGGCAGGTACGTGCGACGTGAACACGGAGGCGGTGATCTTGGCCATGGTCAGTTTCCTTTCTTGCCCGCCGCACCTTGCGGCTGGCGGTGCGCCTGGGCATCGCCGTCTTCGCCGATCACGCGGTTGCCGTTGGCCGAGCGGCCGCCGTTGATCATCATGTTGCGGTATTCCTCTTCGGTCATGCCGGTCATGCTGCCCGCCATCTGCTGGAAACTCTTGCCATCGGTGGCGCCGATCTTGGCCAGAAAGTAGATGTTGCCGCCCAGGCGGATGCACCAGTTGAGGTCACGTGCCAGCACAGCCTGCTTCTGCTCTTCGGTCATCGCCCACTCGTCCAGGTAGGCGCGTTCGTTGGCCTTGAAACGCTCGCGGTTGCCGGCTTTCATCAGGCTCATGCAGAACTGGTTGAGCCAGTAGCCCTTGCGGCTTTGCTCGGCGTCAAAGATGGTCGTGCCGGGCACGTCCAGGTAGGGTTTATCAAGAGACATGGTGTCAGTCTTCCACAGTGTCTTCTTCGGGCCAGTACAGGCGCATGGGGTTGTCCACCAGGAGCTTGTGCTGCAGCTCGGCCGTGGGCGCAATGTGCGGAATGAAGTCCACCAGCAGGCCGTCGTCGGGCATGTGGTCCTTGAGGTTGGGGTGCGGCCAGTCGGTGCCCCACAGCACACGGTCGGGAAACTCTTGCACCACACGGCGGGCAAACGGAATCACGTCGGTGTAGGCGTTCTGTTCACCGTTCAGGGCCTTGGGGCCGGTCACAGACAGGCGCTCGGGGCAGCTCACCTTGCTCCACACATTGGGGTGCTGGCGCATGAACTTGAGGAACAACTCAAACTCAGGCCCATCGACAGGCTTGTTCACATCGGGGCGGCCCATGTGGTCCACCACCACGGTGGTGGGCAGTGCGGTGAAGAAGTCCCACAGCTCGGGCAGGTCCACCGCCTCGAAGTAGATCACCACGTGCCAGCCCAGCTTGTGGATGCGTGCGGCAATCTCCATCAGCTCGTCCTTGGGTGTGAAGTCCACCAGGCGCTTGACGAAGTTGAAGCGCACACCGCGCACACCAGCGTCATGCATGGCCTGCAGCTCTTCGTCCGTGACCGAGCGCTTGACGGTGGCCACGCCACGCGCCTTGCCGCCGGAGTGGACCAGCGCATCGACCATGGCGCGGTTGTCGGCCCCGTGGCAGGTGGCCTGCACCACCACGTTGCGCGCAAAGCCCAGGTGGTCGCGCAGCGCGTACAGCTGGTGCTTGCTGGCGTCGCAGGGCGTGTACTTGCGCTCGGGCGCGTAGGGAAACTCGGCCCCGGGGCCGAACACGTGGCAGTGCGCGTCCACAGCGCCTGCAGGCACCTGAAAGCGGGGCTTGCTGGGGCCGGCGTACCAGTCCAACCAGCCAGGGGTCTTGGTGAATTCGCTCATGGGCTTGGGTCCTTGGTTGCTTGGGGTGGCGCGGATCAGTCGAGGGACACGTTGGCCTTCTTGATCACCTCGCCAAAGCGCTGGCTCTCGTCCTTGACGAACTGGGCGAACTGCGCTCGGGTGGTGGGGAAGGGCTCGTAGCCAAAGCTCTTGAACTTTTCCTGCACATCGGCGCCGGCGAGGGCCTGCTCGATGTCCTTGCGGATCTTGTCGGTGACCGCTGCGGGCAGGCCGGGCGGCACGGCGATGGCGTTCCAGCCGGTCACCTCAAAGCCCTTGGGGCCACCCGATTCGCCCACGGTGGGCACATCCGGAAAGCTGGCCAGGCGCTGCGGCGCAGTGACGGCCAGAAAGCGCAGCTTGCCCGCGCGCTGCAGCGGCCCGGCGGTGGCGGCGCTGCCCAGCGCAAACGAAAGCTCGCCGGTGGAGACCGAGGTGTAGAGCTGCGTGGTCTCTTTGTAGAGCACATGCTCCATCTGCGTGCCGGTCGCGCTTTCGAACAGCTCGGAGCCCAGGTGCACCGGGTTGCCGATGGACCAGGATCCGTAGTTGAGTTTGCCGGGGTTGGCCTTGGCGTCGGCCACGATGTCGCCCACGGTTTTGTATTTGCTGTTGGCGGCCACCGTGAAGAAGAAATAGGTCTTGAACAGCGGCAGCAGCGTGTCGAAGTCCTTGGCCGTGTCGTACGGCAGCTTCTTGAACAGGCTGGGGTAGGCGGCCAGATGCACGTTGTCGAGCACGATCAGGTCATGCCCGTCCTTGGCGCCGCGCTTGAACGCATCGATGGCGATGAAGCCGTTGCCGCCGGGGCGGTTCTCGACCACCACGGGTTGGCCCCAGCTCTTGGACAGCTTATCGGCCACGAGGCGGGCTACACCGTCCGGGCCACCGCCCACGGGGAACGGCGTGATGATGCGCACGGGCTTGGACGGAAACGCCTGCGCCGATGCGATCTGGGGCACACAGCCCAAGGCAGCGGCCAGGCCCACAGCCAGGCCTGCACGGCGGGAGAGGGAGACGGGAGACACGGAACAACGCATGGAGAGAAGAGAATCTATTTGCTATGAATTACATAGCTGCCAGCACATGATTCACTAGCGCTTGCAGCCCAAAAGACTGAAAAAATCCGCTCAGTCGATGTACTTGAGGCCCGCCTTCTCCAGGCCGGGGCGCATGTTGTACATGTCCAGGCCCAGCACGCCGCTGGCGAGCTTGGCGCGTTTTTCGCCTTCAAAGCTCTCGCGCTTTTGCGCAGCGGCCAGGGTCTCGGCCGCGCGGGCGGCGGGCACACACACCACACCGTCGTCGTCGGCCACGATCACGTCGCCCGGCGTGACCAGTGCACCGGCGCACACCACGGGGATGTTGACCGAGCCCAGCGTGGCCTTGATGGTGCCCTTGCTGCTGATCGCGCGGCTCCAGACGGGGAAGTTCATCTCCTGCAGCGTCTTCACGTCGCGCACACCGGCGTCGATGATGAGCGCGCGCGCGCCCCGGGCCTGAAAGCTGGTGGCCAGCAGGTCGCCAAAGTAGCCGTCGGTGCACTCCGAGGTGACGGCCGCCACCACGATGTCGCCGGGCTGGATCTGCTCGGCCGCCACATGCATCATCCAGTTGTCGCCGGGCTGCAGCAGCACGGTGACCGCCGTGCCGCTGACCTGCTGGCCGCTGTAGATGGGGCGCATGTAGGGCTTGAGCAGGCCCACACGGCCCATGGCCTCGTGCACGGTGGCCGAGCCGAGAGCGGCCAGGCCGTCGGCGGCTGCGCGGTCGGCGCGGGTGATGTTGCGGTAGACAACGCCAAGTTCAAACATGTCAGAGCCCCTTTGCCTTCAGGCGTGAATCGAGTCGGGAGAACACGCGGCGCGTGTTGGCTTCGTAGATCTGGTGCTTGTCGTCGGCACTCAGGATCGTGGACGCCTCGATGTAGCGCTTGGTGTCGTCGTAGTAGTTGCCGGTGGTGGGGTCAATGCCCCGCACCGCGCCGATCATTTCGCTGGCAAACAGCACGTTCTTCACCGGGATCACGGTGTTGAGCAGGTCGATGCCAGGCTGGTGGTACACGCAGGTGTCGAAGTACACGTTGTTCATCAGGTGCTCGTCGAGCAGCGGCTTCTTCATCTCCTGCGCCAGGCCACGGAACCGGCCCCAGTGGTAGGGCACCGCACCGCCGCCGTGCGGAATCAAAAACTTGAGCGTGGGGAAGTCCTTGAACAGATCGCCCTGGATCAGCTGCATGAAGGCAGTGGTGTCGGCGTTCAGGTAGTGCGCGCCGGTGGTGTGGAAGCACGCGTTGCAGCTGGTGCTCACGTGGATCATGGCGGGCAGGTCGTATTCCACCATCTTTTCGTAGATGGGGTACCAGTGCTTGTCGGTCAGCGGGGGGCTGGTCCAGTGGCCGCCCGAGGGATCGGGGTTCAGGTTGATGCCCACGGCGCCGTATTCATGCACGCACTTTTCCAGCTCAGGGATGCAGGTGGCCGGGTCCACGCCGGGGCTTTGCGGCAGCATGGCCACGGGCACGAAGTGGTCGGGGAACAGCGTGGAGACGCGGTAGCACAGCTCGTTGCAGATGGCGGCCCAGGTGCTGGACACATTGAAGTCGCCGATGTGGTGGGCCATGAAGCTGGCGCGCGGGCTGAACAGCGTGATGTCGCTGCCGCGCTCTTTCATCAGCTTCAGCTGGTTGGTCTCGATGGACTCGCGCAGCTCGTCGTCGCTGATGTGCAGGTCTGCCACTTTGGGCATGGCGGCTGGGTCTTTGATGCCGGCGATCTGCGCGTTGCGCCAGTTCTCCAGCGCCTTGGGGGCCGTGGTGTAGTGGCCGTGGCAGTCGATGATAAGGCTCATTTTTGGGTGCTCCTGGAAGGTGTTCTTGTGATCGGTCAGGCGGGGGTCATGCCCTGCTTTTGCTTGGCGTCTGCCGCAGCGGGAGAAGCCAGGTAAGCCAGCAACGCACGTGCTGCATCCGCCTGTTGCGCATGCACGCCAACGCCTGCGGAAAACGTGGTGGTGATCTGGATGGCCGGTGGCAGCGGGCCCACGATCTGGATGCCCTGCACGTGCAGCAGCTCACTCAGTTGCTGAAAGCCCAACGCCACCTCGCCCTTGGCCACCAGCGAGCCCACGGGCACGCCTGGGGGCGCCTGCACCATGCGCGGGGCGATCTGATCGGCAATGCCCCAGCGCTCGAACAGCTTGGCCAGCGCCACGCCGCTGGGGCCGGTGGACAGGCTGATGCTGGGCGCAGCCAGCACGGCATTGCGCACGGCGTCTTCGCTCGACAGGTCGGGCAGCGGCGCGCCGGCAGGCACGGCCACGGCCACGCCAGAGTGCACCCAGTCCACCTTGCTGCCGGGCACCAGATGGCCCGCAGCCAAAAGCTTGTCGATGGCGTCGGACGCAAGGATGACCACGTCGAACGCCTCACCGGCCGCCACGCGCTTGGCCGCGTCCACGCCGCCCACCGATTCGATGGCGGCCTGCGTGCCCGATTGCTGCGCAAAACCGACCACCAGGTCGGCCAGCACCTGGCGCGTGGCCATGGAAGAAATGCCTCGGATCACAGGCGCCTTCATGCGTTGTCTCCTGCCGGGCTGCGGATGGCCCAGGCGGTGCGTGCAGTTGTATACATGCCGTCGATTGTGGGCAGCACCGGCCCAAACATGAAGGCGGCACCAGCACTACCAGATATATCATTCCGTGATCGTTGACCCACAGCTATTGCAAATAGCAGAGAGCCTTGCCATGGACCTCAAACAGATCGAGTACTTTGTGCGGGTGGCCGAGCTGGGCAGCTTCACCCGCGCCTCAGTGGTGCTGGACATTGCCCAGCCCGCGCTGAGCCGCCAGGTGCGCCTGCTGGAGGTGGAGCTGCGCCAGAACCTGCTGGTGCGCAATGGCCGGGGTGCCACGCCCACCGAGGCGGGCAAACTGCTGCTGGAGCATGGGCGCGGCATCCTGCACCAGGTGGAGCGCGCCCGCGAGGAGCTGGGCCGCGTGCGCGGCGCGCTGGCCGGGCGTGTGGCCATCGGCCTGCCGCCCAGCATTGCCAAGGTGCTGACAGTGCCGCTGACCCGTGCCTTCCGCGTGAAGATGCCCGATGCGGCGCTGGCCATCAGCGAGGGGCTGTCGGTGGCCATGCGCGAGTCGCTGACCACCGGCCTGCTCGACATCGCGCTGCTCTACAACACCACGCCCGCGCCGGGCATCGAGACCACGGCGTTGCTGGAGGAAGACCTGTTTCTGGTGCAGCGCCGCGCCGTAGGCCAGAGCGAGGCAGAAGCCGACGCCCTGGCACGCACGCCCCTGCCGCTGGACGAGCTGCCGCGCTTTCCGCTGGTCATCCCCACCCGCCCCAACTCCATCCGCATGCTGGTGGAATCTGAGCTGGCCGCACGCGGCAAACGCCCGCAGATCAGCCTGGAGATCGACGGCGTGGCCGCCATCCTGGACCTGGTGGCCGATGGCGCGGGCTGCGCGGTGCTGCCCATGAATGCAGTCACCACCTCGGGCAAATCGGAGGTGTTCAGCACCCGGCCCATTCACGGCGCGGGCAGCGATGGGGATGGCGAGGGCGAGGGCGGCAGCACCCGCCTGCGCAGCAAGCTGTTCATGGCCGTGAGCTCACAGCGCCCGGCCACGCTCACACAGCAGGCGATGGCGGAGCTGATCCGCACTACGCTGCAGGCGTTGTACAGGTCTCCCCCCTGAGCAGCTGCGCGGTCTCCCCCCAGAGGTGGGACGGCGCCGTCGCTGCGGGGCGGCCCTTGCTTGGCGCCTCTGGCATTGCGCCGCGCCAGTTTCACCGGCAGGTGGCGAATTGCTGGGCTCAGTCGTTCGCGGGTGCGGTGGGCAAACTACCTAGCACCCGGTCTGCATAGTCCTGCCAGCGTGCGTCCTTGGGCAGGCCTTGAAACACGGCTTCGCGCGCCAGGTCGGCCACCCACTGCTGCTTGGCGGCGATGGCCGAGGCCATCAGCGGTTCCATGCCGGCCTCGCGCACCGTGTGGGCCGATTCGCGCATCTCTTCGGCTCGGCGCTGGCCGTGTTGCACGACACGGCTGAAGAAGTAGCGGCCCTGTTCGTGCCAGTCGATGGACGGAAAGGTCTCCGCCAGGGTCGGCAGCACATGGTCTTCCACGCCGTAGTGGCGGGCCGTGGCGTAGCTTTCAACGACCAGCGCCTCCAGGCCCTTGATCATGATGCTGCGGCACATCTTGATGGCGCTGGCCACACCCAGTTGCTCGCTCACGGGGTTGGCATCCATGCCCCAGCCGGTCAGCACAGCCGCCAACGCTGCAGCCTGCGCACCGCCCAGCAGCATGGGAACGCGGATGCCGTAGGGCGGCACCGAGGTCATCACACCCGCCTCGACATAGTGCGCGCCGCGCGCCTCGATGAGCGCAGCGGCCTGTTGCTTGGTGCCCGGCGATGCGGAGTTCAGGTCCAGGAACACGGTGCCGGGGCGGATGTGCTGCGCGGCCTCCTGCGCCACGGCCAGCGTGTTCGAAGCGGTGACAGCCGAGATGATGCAATCGCAGCGTGCGCACAGCGCCTGCATCGCATCCACGGCCACTACACCCGCTTGCGCGGCGTGCTGCCGCGTGGCATCGCGGTGCGCGGCATCGGCCAGCTTCAGATCCCATGCGGCGACGGAGGCCACGCCGGGCTGGACGCGCAAGCCCGCACTGAAGATCTTGCCCACCTCGCCATAGCCCACCAGGCCGATGTGTGTGATGTTCATTCGATGTTCCTTTCAGCCCCTGTATCACCGCTGGCACCGCCGGTACCGCTGACATGCAGCGGTGGTGCTCACTGCCGCGCGATCTTGGCCCTGGCGATCACGTCGCTCCAGAGGCGCACATCGGCCGCCAGGTGCTCGCCCAGCTGCGCGGGCGTACTGCCCTGGGCGTTCAGGTTCAGTTCCAGCAGGCGCTTTTTCACGTCGGGAAGGGCCAGTGCGGCCTGCACCTCGCGCGAAAGACGCTCCACCACCGCAACAGGAGTCTTGGCGGGCACGGCCAGACCGTTCCACGACGTGACGTTGAAGCCCGTCAGCGGCCCGCCGCTTTCGCGCACCGTGGGCACATCGGACAGCTGCGCCGCACGCTGCGCGCCCATCACCGCCAGCGGCCGCAATGCCTTGGCACCGATCTGCGGCATGAGGCCACCCAGGATGTCGATCATCACGTCGATCTCGCCGCCCCGCAGCGCCGTGATGACGGGCGGCGTGCCGTTGAAAGGCACCACCTGCGCATCGATGCCCGCCGTCACCTTGAACAGCTCGGCCGCCAGGTTCTGCGTGGTGCCGATCTGCGGGGTGCCGATGTTGAGCTTGCCCGGGTGGGCACGGGCGTAGGCAAGCAGCTCGGCCAGGGTGGCGAAGCGCCCGCCCTCCTTCACCACCACGGCCAGGTCGAAGGTGGCCAGCAGCGAGACGGGTGCAAAGTCCTTGAGCGTGTCGAACGGCAGCGACTGGAACAGCGCGGCGCTCACCGCCGTGCCACTGCTCACCAGCAGCAGCGTGTGGCCGTCTGGCTCGGCGCGCGCTACCAGGTCGCCTGCCACCACGCCGCCGGCGCTGGGCTTGTTCTCGATGACCACGCTTTGCCCCAGCGGGCCGGCGATCTTCTGGCCCACCGTGCGCGCCGTGATGTCGGCCGCGCCGCCCGCCGCATTGGGCACGACGATGCGCAACGGGCGTGAAGGGAAGGCGGCCTGCGCGCTGGCCGCACCACCGAACGACGCTGCCAGCCAAGCCAGAAGGGTTCTGCGGTGCACGGCTTGCATGGCGCGCGCTACCGTGCCACGCCCAGCAGGCGGTCCAGCAGCTCGGGCTGCGCGCTCAGCTCGGCAGCGCTGCCGGTGTGCACCACCGTGCCCCGGTCCAGCACAGCCGCGCGGTCGGAGATGGCCAGGATGGCTTGCGGGTGCTGCTCCACGATGATGGCCGACAGGCCCTCTTCGCGCGTGATACGCCGGATGGCGCGCAGCAGCTCTTCCACGATGATGGGCGCCAGGCCTTCGAGCGGCTCGTCGAGCAGCAGCAGGCGCGGGTTGAGCACCAGCGCGCGGCCCACGGCCAGCATCTGCTGCTCGCCACCCGACAGCTGCGTGCCCAGATTGGTCTTGCGCTCGGCCAGGCGAGGGAACATCTCGTACACGCGCTCGGGCGTCCACTGCCGCGCGGTCGAGCCTTTACGTGCCGGGCGCGCCACGGCCGTGAGGTTCTCGTGCACGGTGAGCGACTTGAAGATATTGCGCTCTTGCGGCACCCAGCCGATGCCGGCCGCTGCACGTTCATGCGACGCCAACTTGTGCAGCGCCACACCGCCCAGGGTCACGCTGCCAGCGTGCTGGCGCGTGGCCCCGGCCAGCGTATTGATGAGCGTGGTCTTGCCCGTGCCGTTGCGACCCAGCAGGGCCAGCGTGTCGCCTTCGGGCAGGGCCAGTGAAACCCCTTGCAGCACCACCGCCTCGCCATAGCCTGCGCTCAGGCCTTCAATGCGCAGCAACTCAGACATGGGTGTCCTCCCCATGGCCGAGGTAGACAGCCTTCACCTGCGGGTCGTTGGCAATCGTGTCCGGGTCGCCCTCGGTGAGCACCGTGCCGTTGACCAGGACCGTCATGCGGTTGGCAAAGCTGAAAACCAGGTCCATATCGTGTTCGATCAAAAGCACTGACACATCGGCGGGCAAGGCCGCCACGGTCTGCAGCAGTTCTTCGCGCTCGCCCGCAGGCACGCCAGCCACGGGCTCGTCGAGCAGCAGCACACGCGGCTCGCAGGCCAGCGCAATCGCAATCTCCAGCAGGCGGCGCTTGCCGTAGGCCAGCACGCGCGTTTCCTCGGCCATGACGGAGGTCAGGTGAAACTGCTCCAGCAGTTGCTCGCAACGTTCGGTGACCGCCTTGCGCGCACCCAGCGGTTGCCACCACTTGCCGCCCAGGCCCTGCTGCTGCGACACGGTGAGCGCCAGTGTCTCCAGCGGCGTGAGGGTGTCGAACAGCTGGTTGATCTGGAACGTGCGCACCATGCCGCGCTGCACGCGCTGGTGTGGCGCCAGGCGCGTGATGTCCTGGCCTTCGAGGGTGATGGAACCTTCGGTGGGCTCCAGCACGCCGGTCAGCAGGTTGATGAGCGTGGTCTTGCCCGCGCCATTGGGGCCAATGAGCGCATGGCGTGCGCCCTTTTGCAGGTTCAGCGTAACGTTGTTGGTGGCTGTGATGCCGCCAAAACGCTTGACCAGACCCTTGGCCGATAGCACGGTGGTGGAGGTTGTCGTGTTCATATCAATGGCCTCCCGCTTTGGAGGCAACCCCGGCCTTGCGACCGGCGCCAAACCAGGTCCAGGGGCGGAACAGACGGTCGCGCCCGACGAGTACCAGCACCACCAGGAACAAGCCCACCCAGAAGGTCCAGTACTGCGGTGTGATGGACGAGATCACGTCCTGCAGCAGCTTGAAGCCAATGGCGCCGAGGATGCCGCCGTACAGCCAGCCCACGCCGCCGATCACCAGGATCAGCATCACGTCGGCCGAGCGGTGGAACTCGAACAGATCGAGCGAGGCAAAGCCCGTGGTCTGCGTGAGCAGTGCGCCCGCAGCACCGGCCAGCGCAGCGGCCAGCGTGTACACCTGCGCCAGCTTGGCCGTGACCGGAATGCCGATGGCCATGGCGCGCAGCCGGTTGTCGCGGATGGCCTTGAGCGTGGCACCAAAAGGCGACTGCACGATGCGGCGCGCGATGAGGAAGAACACCAGCAGCACGGTGAGCGAATACCACGCGGCCGTGCGGCCGTACAGGTCGAACTCAAATTTGCCAAGCACCGGGCCCATCATCACGCCCTGCAGGCCGTCGGCACCGCCGGTCAGCCAGTCGAGCTTGTTGGCCAGCTCCAGCATCACCAGGCCCACACCCAGCGTGACCATGAGGCGGGTGAGATCGGTGCCGCGCATGATGGTGAGCGACGCCACGGCGCCCAGCACGGTGGCCGCGCCAATGCCCACGGCCAGGCCCACCAGCGGGTCGGGCATCACATGCTTGGCAAACAGCGCGGCCGCGTAGCCGCCCAGCCCGAAGAAAGCCGCGTGGCCCAGCGAGACGATGCCCGTGTATCCCAGGATGAGGTCCAGCGAAATCGCAAACAGCGCCACAATGGCGATCTCGTTGATGATGAGCGCGTGGCTCGGCAACGCCAGGGGCGCGGCAAAGGCCAGCAGCCACAGCACGGGCTCCCACCAGCGAAAGCGCCGGGCCTGCAGCAAGGTGTTTTGCGGGTTCGTCATCACTTGCCCCCCTTGCGCACAAAGAGGCCCTGGGGGCGCCAGATCAGGATCAGGATCATGAGGCTGTACACAATGAAAGCGCCCAGCTTGGGGATGTAGTACTTGCCCGCCACATCGGCAATGCCGAGCAGCAGCGCAGCCAGCAGCGGGCCGGTGATGGAGGATGTGCCGCCCACAGCCACCACGATCAAAAAGTAGATCATGAACTTGAGCGGGAAGCTCGGGTCGAGCCCCAGCACTTCAGCACCCAGCGCGCCACCCAGCCCCGCCAAACCCGAGCCAAACGCAAAGGTGGACAGGAACACGATGTTCACGTTGATGCCCATGCCCGCAGCCACGCGCTGGTCGTCCACACTGGCGCGCAGGCGGCTGCCAAAGCGCGTTTTGGTCAGCACGTACTGCAAGCCCACGGTGAGCGCCGCGCACACCGCGATGATGAAAAGGCGGTAGTGACCCATGCCCAGCATCAATGCGCCGCTGCCGATCTCGGTACGGCCCTTGAGCCATTCGGGCAGCTGCATGATCTGCTGCGTGGAGCCCACAAAATAGTCCACGCTGGCCACGGCCATGAACACCAGGCCAATGGAGAACAGCACCTGGTCCAGGTGGGCCTTGTGGTACAGCGGGCGGTACAGCGTGCGCTCCAGCACGCCGCCCAGCAAGGCCGTACCGACAAAGGCGATGGGCAGGCAGACGAGGAAGGGCACATCCAGCCGCTGCATGAGCAGCACGGTGATGTAGCCCCCCGCCATGGCAAAGGCCCCGTGCGCGAGGTTGATGAAGTTCATCAGCCCCATGGTCACGGCCAGGCCGACTGCCAGGATGAACAGCAGCATGCCGTAGGCAACGCCGTCGAAAAGAATGGTCAGCATGAAATCACTTCATTGAAGACAAAAGTGCACCACCCTGCTCAGGGCTGTGGAAGTGCGACGAATCACCAAAGCCGGACGTTCAACCTGCGGCCCCCGGTTTCGACAGGCTCAGCCCGAACGGATCGAGAGGGAGCCTGCCCGTAAATACTGGCGCGGCCCAGACCAGCGGCCGCCGCACAAGGGCCGCCCCGCCGCGCTGGCGGCGTCCCCCTCCGGGGGAAGCCGCGCAGCGGCTCAGGGGGGCTTATTTAGTCTTGCCGGGGTCCTTGACGTCCTTGATCACGTCGAACTCCACGTTGTACAGCTGGCCGTTCACACGCTCCACCTTGCGCAGGTACACGTCCTGCACGATGTCGCGGGTCTGCGCATCGATGAACACCTTGCCGCGCGGGCTTTCGAAGATCTGGCCCTTCATGGCGGCCAGCAGGGCGTCACCGCCGCCGGCACCCTTGGTGGTCTTGAGCGCTTCATAGATCACGCGCATGCCGTCATAGCCGCCCACGGCCATGAAGTTGGGGCGCAGGCCCTTGTTCGCCTTCTCGAAGGCTTCCACGAACTTTTTGTTCATGGGCGAGGGGTGCGCCGCCGAGTAGTGGTGCGAGGTGACCACGCCCAGGGCGCCGTCGCCCATGTCGTTGAGTTGATCGTCGTCCGTCACGTCGCCGGTGCCGATGAGCTTGATGCCAGCCTTGTCCATGCCGCGCTCCAGGAACTGCTTCATCACCGCAGCGCCCGCGCCCGAGGGCACAAAGACAAACAGTGCGTCGGGTTTGGCGTCGCGCACCTTCTGCAGGAAGGGAGCGAAGTCGGGGTTGCGCAGCGGCACGCGCAGGGCTTCGGTCACCTGGCCGCCGTTGAACGTGAGGCGCTGGTTGAAGAACTTTTCGGCGTCGATGCCGGGGCCGTAGTCGCTCACCAGGGTCACGACCTTCTTGATGCCGTTCTTGGGTGCCCAGTCGGCCAGCGCCACCGACACTTGCGGCAGCGTGAAGCTGGTGCGCACCACATAGGGCGAGGCCTCGGTGATGCTGGACGTGGCGGCAGCCATCACCACCAGGGGGGTCTTGGACTGCGTGGCCAGCGGGGCGGTGGCCATGGCCGAGGGCGTGATGCCCATGCCGGCGAGCACGTTGACCTTTTCGTTGACGACCAGCTCCTGGGCCAGGCGGCGGGTCACGTCAGGCAGGCTGGTGTCGTCCTTGATGATGAGCTGGACCTTCTTGCCACCCACCATGTCGCCGTTCTGGGCCATGTACAGGCGCGCTGCGGCTTCGATCTGGCGGCCGGTGGTGGCTTGCTGGCCGGTCATGGGCAGAACCAGGCCGATCTTGAACACGTTGTCCTGCGCCACGGCGGGCAACACGGTCAGGCCGGTGGACAGCGCGATGGCGGCGGCAGCCGAGGCACGAAGAAGGTGGCGTTTTTGCATCGTTGTCTCCTGTGGAAAGTCGTTGTATACAGAAAATGCTGGCGGGAGTTTCGCGTGGGCTGGGTTATTTCACAAGCGCAAATTCAAGCATTCAGGTATCGCCAAATGCAATAACTAACGGGGTGCAGCAGGCCCGTACTGACCGTTATGCCCGCTCGCGGATCAGCTGTACACCGGGCAAGCCCTGCACCTGCGACGCCTGCACCGCCGCCAGCAGGTTGCGCCGGGTGATGCGCGAGTGCTCACGCAGGATGGCCTCGGCCCGCGCGCCTTCGCGCCGCTCGATGGCGTCCAGCGCCTGGCGGTGCTGGTCCTGCGCCACCACCAACATGTCACGCGCCTGGGCCGAATGCGTCTGCACCACCACAAACGCAGAGGGCGACGCAAACGGCAGGCCCTTGACCCGGTCCAGCTCCCGCGCCACCACATCGCTGCCCACCATGCGGCTGAGCAGCAGGTGAAACCGTGCATTCAGCTCCACATAGCGCGAAAAACCTTCGTCATCCAGCGTGGGCGGGGCCAGAGCACTGTCAATGGCGTCCAGGCAAGCGTGGGCCTCGGCCAGCAGGGCGGGGGCCACGCCACGTTCTGCAGCCAGCCGGGCGGCCAGGCCTTCCATGGTGCCGCGCAGTTCAATGGCGTCGGCCACATCGGTTTCAGAGAACGTGCGCACGGCGTAGCCGCCACCGGGCAGGCGGTGCAGCAGGCCCTCCTGCTCCAGCCGCATCAGCGCGGCGCGAATGGGCGTGCGCGACACCCCCAGCTTCTCGACGAGGGTCAGCTCGGCAATGCGGGCGCCGCCGGGCAGCTCGCCCGCCAGGATCATCTCGCGCAGGCGCAATTGCGCCTTGACGGCCTGCGAGGTACCTGCCTCGGCGGCCTCGGCCGGTAGAGCAATAGTCAGGGGTTCGGGAGGGTTCATGGCGATAGGGAGCGATACGACCAGCGAGGGGGAGAGAGTCAGTCAGCGCAATGTATACACAAACCAAAACAACATCCACTCAAAAACACTTCAACACATTACAAAACAACAAGTTAGAAGATATGCCAGAGTGCAATAGCTGCTTTACGCCTTTACTATGTATACATAAACTCGCCTTTTTCGCACAATCGCCCCACCTAGCCTGCGATCTGCGAGCGGGCTGTATACCAAGCCTGCAACGACACCATCCACCCACGGAGAGAGACAACCATGTATCCCAAGAACGCCTGGTACGTAGCCTGCACGCCCGACGAGATCGCGGACAAGCCCCTGGGCCGCACCATCTGCGGCGAGAAGATCGTGTTCTACCGCCCCGCGCCCGATCAGGTCGCCGCGCTGGACGACTTCTGCCCCCACCGGGGCGCCCCGCTGTCGCTGGGCACGGTATGCGAAGGCCACCTGCAGTGCGGCTACCACGGCCTGCGGGTGGAATGCACGGGCAAGTCGGTGTCCATGCCCGGCCAGCGCGTGCAGGGGTTCCCCAAGGCGCGCAGCTTTCCGGTGGTGGAACGCTATGGCTTCATCTGGGTGTGGCCGGGTGAAGTCGACAAGGCCGACCCCGCCACCATCCACCACCTGCCCTGGGCGAACAACCCCGAATGGGCTTACGGTGGCGGGCTGTATCACATCGCCTGCGACTACCGCCTGATGATCGACAACCTGATGGACCTGACGCACGAGACCTATGTGCATTCCACCAGCATCGGCCAGAAGGAAATCGACGAGGTGCCCTGCAAAACCCGCGTGGAGGGTGAGGAGGTGATCACCAGCCGCTTCATGGAAGGCATCGAGGCACCGCCGTTCTGGAAGATGGCGCTGCGCATGAACGGCCTGCCCGACGACCAGCCGGTGGACCGCTGGCAGATCTGCCACTTCACGCCGCCCAGCCATGTGCTGATCGAGGTGGGCGTGGCGCTGGCGGGCCACGGCGGCTACAACGCCCCGGCCGACAAGAAGGCATCGAGCATCGTGGTGGACTTCATCACACCCGAGACCGAGACCTCCATCCACTACTTCTGGGGCATGGCGCGCAACTTCAAGCCGCAGGACCCGTCGCTCACCACCCAGATCCGTGACGGCCAGGGCAAGATCTTTGCGGAGGACCAGCAGATGCTGGAGCTGCAGCAGGAAAACCTGCTGCGTTACCCCGACCGCAAGCTGCTCATGCTCAACATCGATGCGGGTGGCGTGCAGTCGCGCAAGATCCTGGACCGCCTGCTGGCGGCAGAACGCGCGCCTGCCGCATCGCAGGGAGTGGCCGCATGACCGCGCAGGAGACCCTGCAGGTCCGCGTCGTCAAGAAGCAGATCGAAGCCGAAGGCATCGCCAGCTATGAGCTGGCGCGCGTGGATGGCGCTGCGCTGCCGCCCTTCAGCGCAGGCTCGCACATCGATGTGCACTTGCCAGGCGGGCTGACGCGGCAGTACTCGCTGTGCAACGCCTCGCACGAGTCGCACCGCTACCGCATCGCCGTGTTGCGCGACGCGGCATCGCGCGGCGGCTCGGTCGCCATGCATGACAGCGTGCATGAGGGCGACGTGATCGCCATCAGCACGCCGCGCAACCACTTTGCGCTGCACCCTGCACAGCACACCCTGCTGCTGGCAGGCGGCATTGGCGTCACGCCGCTGCTGTGCATGGCCGATCGGCTGGCGCGCACGGGTGCTGACTTTGCGCTGCACTACTGCACACGCTCTGCCGAACGCACGGCGTTTGCCGCCGAAATTGCCGCATCGGCGATTGCGCCCCACGCCCACTTTCACTTTGATGCCGGCGCCCCCGAGCAGAAGCTGGACACCGCCGCCGTGCTGGCTGCGCCCGACCCTGACAAGCGCCTGTATGTGTGCGGCCCGGCAGGCTTCATCGACCATGTGGTGACCACCGCCAAGGCCCTGGGCTGGGCGCAGGACCATATCCACCTTGAATACTTTGGTGCCCCCGCGCAGGACACCTCGGGCGATCAGGGCTTTGAGGTGCGCATTGCCAGCACCGGCAAGGTCTACACCATTGCACCCGACGTGTCGGTGGTGGAAGCGCTGCGCGTTGAAGGCATCGACATCCTGACCTCGTGCGAGCAGGGCGTGTGTGGAACCTGCCTCACGCGCGTGCTGGAGGGCGAGGTGGACCACCGCGACATGTACCTGACGGACGAGGAAAAGGCAGCCAACGAGCAGTTCATGCCCTGCTGCTCTCGCGCGCGCAGCAAGCTGCTGGTGCTGGATTTGTAGGCGGCGAAAAACAAACGGCGCTGCAACTTTTTGGCTGCAGCGCCTTCTGCATTTACTCCTGAATTAATAGCTGCCAGCGCACATCAATCATGCGCCTGCGGCCTTTTTAGCTCAAAACAACGCTGCAAGGCCCCCCAGCCAGGGATGCGCTGCGGGCGAGAGGCTTGTGCAGCGCTACTTTCACTACTCTTCCGCCACCGCCGTGCGGATGGTGTCGCGGCCGTTGCGGTCCTTGGCGCGACCCAGGTCGGTGTCAAGGGCGCGGGCCAGCTTGTCGGCCGCGCCGATGAAGGCGTTGGCCATCTTGTCGGCCTCATCGGTCACGGTGACGGGCTGGCGACCGGTGACGCGTGCCTCGATGCGGCAGCGCTTGTCATTGGCGCCGGACTTGCCCGCATCCACGTCGGAGAGAAACACCTCCAGCCGCGTCACATGGTCCTGAAAGCGGGACAGCCGGCTCTTGCACTCGTCAGTGATCCAGTGGGTCAGTGATTCGCCGCCGTGGATGTGGTCGTCTGTGTTGACTTGTACTTGCATGGGGAGAGTCCTTCCTGATGAAGTTGCGAAGCCCCCATCATGGCACCCGTATCCATACCCCCGGTAAATACATGTCAAAGGATGTTTACAGTTTGTCCAGCGCCACGGCGGGTTGCCAGGGGGTATCGGCGGACACCGCCCGCGCTTCGTCCACACGCTCCAAGAGGCGCGTGGCAGCCAGGTCGCCGGGCAGCCGCTCCAGCACCGTTCGCAGTTGCGACTCGGCCTCGGCCCAGTCGCGCGCATGGAAGGTGGTCAGCGCGGTCAGGCTGGCATCGCGCACGGCTGCATCGTCGCACGGTGTGAACACGCGCACGGGCTCGGTCTTGCCTTTGACGATCACATCGTCCAGTGCGCGCAATGCCACTGTCGGCGGCAGCTGCGCTGCGGTGGCGGCCGACAGCAGGATGCCGGTGCCAAACGCCTTGTTGGCGCCCTCCAGCCGCGCAGCCAGGTTAACCGCGTCGCCAATGGCTGTGTACGAAAAGCGCTGGTCCGAACCCACGTTGCCCACCACCACACGCCCCGTGTGCAGGCCGATGCGCATGTGGATAGGCGGCAGCCCGCGCGCACGCAGGTCGGCCACCAGCGCCTGCATGGCCTGCTGCATGGCGATGGCAGCGGCCACGGCGTGTTCAGCATGCTGCGGGTCGTCCAGCGGCGCACCCCAGAAGGCCATCACCGCGTCGCCAATGAACTTGTCCACGGTGCCGCCCGTGGCGTGCACGATGGGCGTCATGGCGTTGAAGTAGCCGGTGAGGACCTCCACCGTCTGCTCGGCACTGAGCTGCTCGGACAGCGTGGTGAAGTTGGCCAGGTCAGTGAACATGAGCGTGACCTCGCGTGCCTCGCCGCCCAGGCGCATCAGCTCGGGCTGGGCAATGAGGCGCGAGACCACGGCGGGCGGCACGTACTGTGCAAACATCGCCCGGGTCTGGCGCGCGCGCTGGCGCACGACCGCATAGCCCACCAACGCAGCCGCCCCATAGATGGCCACCGCAGCCACCGCAGGCAGCAGCGGCGGCCACCACAGGCGCAAGCTGACAAACAGCCCCCAAGACACCGCGCCCATCGCCACCACCAGCGCTGCAGTCAGTGCCGCCGCGCCCGCCGGATGCAGGCGTCGGCTGGCCCACAGCAGCACCGGCAGCAGCAGCACGGTGATCGCCAGGGTCCATGCGTCCGACATGCTGCGCAGCCCGCCGCCGGAGAGATAGTTGTCCAGCAGCGTGGCTTGCAGCTCCACGCCCGGGAAAAGCCGCTCACCGCCCGCCGTGCCAAACAGCGAATTGAACAGGTCGGCCTGCGAGTGCGCCAGCTCGGTGGCGGTGCGCGCCGAGCGCCCCACCAGCACGATCTTGCCCTTGAAGAAGCCTGCAGGCAGCAACCCCGGCTCCAGCGCCTGGTAGAACGAGCGCGTGTCGAACGTGCCACGCGGTCCCCGGTAGCCGATCCAGTCGAAGTGGTGCAGCGCCGGTGTCTGGCCGCGCGCCTCGGTCACGCGCTGGGCCAGCCGCAGCGCAAAGCCTTCGCGCGCGACGGGGGCGCGGCGCACCACGAAGTCGTCGTCCGGCTCCACCCCGGCATCGCCCGCATCGGCGCCCGCATCGAGAAACCGCTGCAGCGGCTGGATGTCCATCCACAGCGCGGCATTGGCACTGTCGATCTTCTCGCGGGTGGAGGCCAGCACCACGGGCAAACCATGCCCCGCCTGGGCAATCGTGCGGTCCAGCGCTGCGTCCTCGGCCTCGGTGGTGGGTTCGGCAAAAACAATGTCCAGCCCCACGGCCAGGGCGCCGTCTGCGCGCAACCGCTCCAGCAGCGCCGCATGCACGCTGCGCGGAAACGGCCAAGTCTGCTGCAGCTCCTGAAACGTCGGCTCGTCGATCGCAAGAATCACCACCGGCACGGCCGTGCGATGGGGCGCCGCCCACGCCGTCAGCACATCGAAGGTCTTGAACTCCAGCACGTGCCAGGTGCGGCTGAGCGTGGCGACCCCCACCAGCAGCAGCGCCAGCACACCCGCCGCCAGCGAGAGCCACCGCTGGCGGCGGGTGTGCGGCACCGTCGCCAGATCAGAAGCGGTAGCGCGCATCCAGAACATAGCGGGTCTTTTGCCGGTCGGACTTGGGCGCCCACAGGTTCAAGGCAGCAAAGCCCACCACCCAGCGTTTGTCCTGGGTTTCCCAGAAACCCATCAGGTCCACGCCCCAGCCCGGCGCGCGGCGCGTGAGGTTCTCCTTGTCCTCAAACCGCTCGGACCGGTACACCGCGCGCGCGCTCAGGTACAGGCGCTGCGCGCTGGCCCAGGTGGCGCCCAGTGCCACGGTATGGCGCGGGATGTAGGGAATGCGCCCCACCACCTCGGCACCAACGTCGAGCAAGCGGCTTTCGCTGTGCTGGTACAGGTACTTGGCGTAGCCCGACCAGCGGCGGCTGAACATGTGGTTGACCGTGCCACCCAAGGTCTGCAGCGTGCCACGCTCAAAACTCGGCGTGTCTTCCAGCAGGTCGCTGGTGGACAGGTTGACGAGCTGCGCGTTGCGCATCTCTTCGAGGAACGGCAGGCTGGGCGTGCGCAGGTCCACCCCGACGGTACCCGGGTTGTTCACCCGCAGATGGTCAGCGCGCAGGCCCAAGAAGGTGTTGGCTCCCACCTCCATGCCCAGCTGCGCCACTGTGCGCTTGTGGCGGCCACCGGCTTCCACCAGCCGATCTTCGACAGGGATGCCTGCGGTCTCCACGCTGGCAAGGGTGGAGACGCTCAGGGGCCGCAACCAGTCCTGGTAGGCCACACGCAACGTGGTGCCCGCAGCGGGCTGCCACACCGCGCCCAGGCGCGGCGTGACCACGCGCTCGGTGTCCGCGCGGCGGGCCTGGTCTTCACTGAGAGCATCCAGCCCCACCAGATAGCTCTGCGTGAGGCCGTCCACACGGTGGCGGATCTGTTGCAGGCCCAGGGCTGCGTCCAGGGTCAGCGCCGGGTCGAGCCGCTGGGTAGTCGCCAGCGTGAGGCCGGTGTAACGACGGTCAATGCGGTTGTAGCCTGCCAGGACGAGGTAGTCGCGGTACAGGCCCACGCCGGGAATGTCTGCCACCACAGCGGCCTCGCCCGCCAAAAGGTTGTTCTGGCGCTCGCGCACATGCTCTAGCGTTACGCTCCAGCGGCTGCCGGGGGTGGTGTCCACGGTGTGGCGTAGCTGAATGTCGCTGAAGTCCTTGCGAGGGGCACTGCTCACGCCCATGACGGTCAGGAAAGGTGGCTCGATGTAGGCCGTGGGGTAGCGCAGCAATTGCAGGTTGTCCACGCTGCGGCCCAGCTTGATCCAGGTCTGCTCGGTCGGCCCCCATCGATAGGCCATACCCAGGGCCCCCTGGGTGACGGTGTCGTCCAGCGCCGTCTCCTGCGCGTTCTGGCCGCGCAGGCGCATGCTGAACTGGTTGGCGTAGGCAAACAGGTTGATGCGCTCGGTGGGCTGCATGCCCACCCCAGCGGTGATGGCATGGGCACGCAGGTCTCCCTCGCCCGCGCGCATGGCAGGAAGTCGGTTGACCTGCAGGTCGAACGGATAGGCACTCACATCCGCCGTCTGCGCCTTGAAGAACCACGACACGGGCACATGGCTGTTGTCCAGGCCGTTGAGCGTGACCGCTGGCGCACGCATGCGGTAAAACTCGCGGTCCAGGGTCATACCCACAGACCCGTGGCTGCCGGGCTGCTGCAGCAGCGGCGAATAACGCTGGCTGCCCCCAAACGCCATGGGGTCCGTCAGAAAGCCCTGGAACAGCGCCGAGTTCTTGTTGAATTCGCCCGCATAGCGGTCTGCCATGAACAAATGGCTGCCGCCCCAGTAGGGGTAGAAGCTCTGCTGCGCCATCTCCAGCGCCCAGTCCTCCATGCCAAAGAACGCGAGCGATGCGCCCAGGTTGGCACTGCCCTTCTGGTCGTTGGCCACCTGGTTGAGCGACTTGAGGTACGGCATGCGCACCACGGCCGCGCGCGCAGCCTCCACCGCTTCGCCGGGCTGGAACAGATCGGTGTGGATCTGCGCAAGCAGCATGTAGGGCACCGGGTCCTTGTCGTCCAACACGGTCGCCTGCTGCAAAGTGGTCAGCGCATCCTGATGGCGGCCCAGCTGGTAGTACGCCACGGCGGTCCAGGTCTTGGCGCGGGCATAGCGTGGCTCCATCACGCCCGCCCGCAAGAAGGCATCCAGTGCGGCATCCGGCTGCCCCTGCTTGAGGTGCAGCAGCCCCTGGCCGGTGTGCGCGACGTAATCCGCCGGGTTGTCGCCCAGCGCGGTGGCAAATGCCTGGCCCGCTTCGGTGAACTGGTTCACAAAGGTTTCCAGCGTGCCCAGCTCGCCCCAGGCGCCGGGCGACTGCGGTGACAGCTGCAGGGCTCGCCGCAGGTTTTCGCGGGCGGGGCGTGGGTCTTCGCGCTCGGTGTGTGCACTGCCCAGGCCCTGCCAGGCGCGCGCATCGCCAGGTGCCAGCGTCTGGGCTTCGGCGTACGCGGCCAGCGTGCCGGGCGCATCGCCCCGGCGCCGGGCCAGCTCTGCACGCACCAGCGCCAGATCGGCATGGGCTGTGCCTTGCGCAGGGGCCAGGGTGGCTGCGGCTTCGTCCATACGGTCGCTCAGGATCTGCACCCGCGCAAGCTGCGCCACCAGGGCCGGGTGGGCCGGCCAGCGCTGCAGCGCGGTGCGCAGCGTACCGGCCGCTGCAGCCCCTTCGCCCTCCATGAGCTGCACGTCGGACTGCATGAGCCACGCGGGCAGCGGCGCGGCGTCCACCGCAGCCACCTGCCGCGCCAGCGACCCGCGTGCGGCCAGCAGGTCGCCCGCCTGCAGGGCCACGGCCGCATCAAACACATCCACCCATACAAGCGCTGCGGTAGTGCGCGCCTGCGCCTGCGCCAGCGCGGCACGGGCCGCCGCGAGGTCGCGCGCCGCCAGGGCATCCCGTACGGGCACCATCACTGCAGGTACGGGCTCGGCCGACAGATGGGGCACCGGGTCGGCCCGCAGCGCGTTGACCCACTGGATGCGGTCTCGCGGCTGGCTCAGCACCAGCTTGACCGGGGCCTTGCCCACTTCGGCCAGCGCCGCTTCGTTGGCGCCCACCGACACCGAGCCCTGCGCGTTGGAAAACTCCACCGTGCCCGAGAGCACCGTTATCAGCGTGCGGCCATCGTCTTCGACACTGATGTCCCAATCAGTGCCACGGATCGCTGCGGTCGCGGCCGGTGTCTCCAGGTTCAGGCGGCTGCCGTTGGCGCGTTTGGTCTGCGTCCAGGCGCGGCCGGCGTTGAGCAGCAAGGTGGTCACGGGCTGTGCCGGGGTGGCCACGCCCTTGACCTGCAGCACCGTGTTCTGGTGCAGTCGCAGCTGGGTGTCGTCCGCGAACAGCAGCGCCATCTTGGCGGCCTGGCGCGTGCGCACAAAGTCGCCCTGGGCCAGCGCCTGGGCCAGTCGGGCAGGGCCCCAGTCGGCTGCGGTGGCGGCACGCTGGTCGCCGGTGCCTTGCAGGCTGATGATCTCGGCCGCCGCACCGGCGGGCACGGTGGCCTGGGCCACCAGCGGGCAGGCGACCGCTGTCGCGGCCACCAGCGCAGCCACGGCGGACAAACGGAATCTTGGATGGGACATTTTTCTGCTTTCGGGGAAGGCATGCATCGCTCCACCGGGCGCCCCTCCCTCGCGCTGGGTGAGCCGAAATTATGGCCAGCACCCCCACAAAATTCGCCAGCCCCCAAGAGCCATACAGACACAATTCATGAAGAAAGCCACATTTCGCAGCAGGTTGTGACAGATGGCGCGCCCCGTCAACCCGGGGAGGGCGCGGCGGCGCTCCGCACGGCCCTTTCCTACAGACGCCGTAGGGCGCGCGGTGCTACAACTGCACTGATCGCGCGCACAAGCGCTGCCCGGAGCTTTCCCACATGCCTGCTGCCCCCCGCCTCAAGATTGGCCTGTCCGCCTGCTTTCAACACGCCGACCCTGCGCGCCCGCTGTTCAAGGGCAAGACGCTGCAGTACGTCGAGCAGTCCATCGCCCACTGGCTGATGTCGGCCGGTGCCATGGTGGTGATGGTGCCCTGCCCCACGGGCGAGACGGCACGTGGCGATGTGACGCTGGACCACTATGCCGAATGGCTGGACGGCATCGTGATGCACGGCGGCGCCGACGTGTGGCCGGGCAACTATGGCGAGGAGCCCCTGCGCGAGGAGTGGGTGGGCGACCGCGTGCGCGACCTGTACGACCTGGCCGTGGTCAAAGCCTTTGCCCAGGTGGGCAAGCCCATCTTCGGCGTGTGCCGGGGCCTGCAGCTCATCAACGTGGCCTTTGGCGGCGCGCTGTACCAGGACATCGAGACACAGCACCCCGGCGCGCAGCAGCACCGCAACGCCACCACCTACGACCAGCATTTCCACGACATCCAGATCCTTCCCGACTCGCACCTGGCCAAGCTGTACCCCAACACGCCACGCGCTCGGGTCAACAGCATTCACCACCAGGGCATCAAACGCGTGGCGCCCGAGTTTGTGGTTGAGGCCCTGAGCGAGCCCGACGGAGTGCCCGAAGCCATCCGCCTCCAACCCGCGCCAGGGCGCGGCTACATCGCCGCCACGCAGTGGCACCCGGAGTTCCACAAGCAGGGATCGGATACGCTGGACGACACGGCCATCCTGAATGACTTTCTGGCGGCCTGTGAGCAGGCCAAGGCGCACCCGCGACCTGTGTCGCGCCCCGCGCCATCGCTGCGGGAGCGGGCGGCGCGGCGGCTGCGCAAGGCGCTGTCACGGCAGCGCGACTGACCCTGCGGGTCAGGCTCCTTCCACAGGCAACACAGCGGCCGAGACATCCTGCAGCTGCGCCCGCAGCCAGCGGTGTGCCGCGTCCTGCTGGTAGCGCACATGCCAGATCAGGTACATGGGCAGGCTGGGGCAGGCCACAGGCACCGGTACACCCGCCAGCGCAGCCAATGCAGTGCGCCCCATCAGCGACGGCGCGGTGGTGAGGAGCGAAGTGCCCCGCACAAACGCTGGCAGCGCAGCAAAGCCCGGCACGCGCACCACCAAGCGGCGGCGCACGCCACGTGCTTCCAGTTGCCGGTCCAGTTCCAGCCCCCGGTGCGCCTCGTAAGCCACCGTGGCGTGGTCCGCCGCCAGGTACTCCGCCTCTGAGGCCGGAGCGCTGCGCACGGCCGGGTCATAGAACACGCGGTATTGGTCTTCCAACAAGCGCTTTTGCACGATGTCGGTGCCCTCGGGCGGACGGGGGCTGATGACGAGCTGGCATGCATCAGACCGCAGCAGCTCCGCGCTGGGCGCGCCGCTGGGCACGATGCGCAGCGTGACGCCCGGCGCTGCGCAGCGCAGGCGGGCCGCCAGCGCGGGCAGCAGCAAATCACGCTGGAAGTCGTTGGCCGCAATCGTCATCTCGGCCTGCCACGCTGCAGGGTCAAACTCGGCCCCTTGGGCAAACAGCTGCATCTGGTGCAGCATGTCGCGCGCGGGCTGGGCCAGGGCCTCGGCGCGCGCGGTGGGCACGATGCCGCGCCCGCGTTTCACAAACAGCGGGTCGCCGGTGATGGCGCGCAACTTGTCGAGCAAGTGGCTCACCGCCGACTGGGTCACGCCCAGGCGCTCGGCCGCCGCCGTGATGCTGCCCGTCTCCAGCACCGCCAGCAGCAGCTTCAGCAGGTGGCCGTCCAGCGCTGATCCATCGAAATTGCTCATGCATTCGATGATGTTTTCAGGCTTCATCTTTGGCAATGGCGTCGCGACACTGCGGACTGACTTACATCAAGACCCGGAGACTTCCATGCCTTCCCGCAACCCCCCGATCCCCGGCACCACGCCGTTCGATGGCGACCAAGCCCGCAAGGGCTATGCGCTGAACAAGATGTGCTTTTCGTTCAACGTTGAGGCCAACCGCAAGGCCTTTGTGGCCGACGAAGAGGCGTACATGCGCAAGTACGGTCTGAACGAGCAGCAGGCCGCCGCCATCCGCGCCAAGAACGTTCTGCAGCTGATTGCCGCGGGCGGCAACGCGTACTACCTGGCCAAGTTTGCCGGCATCTTCAAGCTGGACATGCAGGACATCGGCGCGCAGCAGACGGGCATGACCAAAGACGAATTCAAGGCCATGCTCGTGGCCGCAGGAAAAGACTGAGCCCCCACGCTCCCCACTGCGTGTGGTTCGCTGCCCCCCAGGGGGGCCTCAGGCGGCTTGGGGCGGCCCGGCGCCGCCTGAACAACACACGCCACAACAACCTTCATCAGGAAAACGAAATGGCACAACTCATCGGCGGCCTCGGCACCTCGCACATCCCGGCCATTGGCAACGCCATCCACAAGGGCCTGCAAAACGAGCCGTACTGGAAGCCCTTCTTCGACGGCTTTCCGCCCATCCGCCAGTGGCTGGGCGAGAAGCAGCCTGACGTGGTGGTGATGTTCTACAACGACCACGGCCTGAACTTCTTCCTCGACAAGATGCCCACCTTTGCCGTGGGCGCAGCGGCCCAATACAACAACGCCGACGAGGGCTGGGGCATCCCCACGCTGCCGCCGTTCAAAGGCGAGGTGGATTTGTCGTGGCACCTCATCAACACGCTGATCGACCAGGAGTTTGATGTGACCACCTGCCAGGAGATGCTGGTGGACCACGCCTGCACGCTGCCGCTCAAGCTCTTTTGGCCCGAGGGCGATTGCCCGGTGACGGTGGTCCCTGTGTGCATCAACACCGTGCAGTTTCCGCTGCCCTCGGCCAAACGCTGCTACGCGCTGGGCAAGGCCGTGGGCCAGGCGATCCAGAGCTGGGACAGCGACAAGAAGGTGGCGGTGATTGCGTCGGGCGGCCTCAGCCACCAGCTCGATGGCGAGCGCGCAGGCTTTATCAACAAGGCGTTTGACCTGCAGTTCATCGAGAGCCTGACCACCAACCCCGAATGGGCCACGCAGTACAGCGTGCACGAGCTGGTGGAAAAGACCGGCACCCAGGGCGTGGAGCTGCTGATGTGGCTGGCGATGCGCGGGGCGCTGTCCACCGCCAGCGCGGGCGTGCGGCGGGTGCACAGCAACTACCACATCCCCATTTCGAACACGGCCACGGCGGTGATGGCCCTCGAAACGGTGTAATCCAGCAGATTTGGGGGGTTTTTGACTGCAAGCGCTTGATTTACAAGCACCTGAAGCTATCAAATTAGGAGCAAGCAGCAGACATCGCTTGACCCCAGACTGGCGTCAGGCAATCAAAATACTGTAAATTCATCCAGTGAATTTACAGTCCAAACTCGCCATCCTGGCCGACGCCGCCAAGTACGACGCCTCGTGTGCATCGAGCGGCGCTGCGCCGCGCAACTCGGTGGGCGGGCGCGGCATGGGCTCGACCGAGGGCATGGGCATCTGCCACAGCTACGCGCCGGACGGGCGCTGCATCTCCCTGCTCAAGATTCTGCTCACCAACTTCTGCCAGTACGACTGCCTGTACTGCGTGAACCGCGTGACCAGTAACGTGCCCCGGGCGCGCTTCACGGTCGATGAGGTGGTGCGGCTCACGCTGGACTTTTACCGCCGCAATTGCATCGAGGGGCTGTTCCTCTCCAGCGGCATCATCCAGAGCCCTGACTACACCATGGAGCAGGTGGTGGAGGTGGCCCGCGTGCTGCGCGAAGAGCACGACTTTCGCGGCTACATCCACTTGAAGACCATCCCCGACGCATCGCCCGAGCTGATGGAACGCGCCGGCCGCTATGCCGACCGCCTCTCCATCAACATCGAGCTGCCCACCGCCGAGGGCTTGAAGGCTCTGGCTCCTGAGAAAGACAGCGCCGCCATCGACCGGTCCATGGCCCGCATGGCGGTGCACATTGGCGAATCGCGTGCGGCCCGCAAGGAGCAAGCCGCGCAGACCATCGTGTCCATGCCGCAGTCGCGCACCACACGCCGCGCCAGCGTGCCGCACTTCGCGCTAGGCGGGCAGAGCACGCAGATGATCGTGGGGGCCGATGCCACCAGCGACCGCACCATCCTCGCCACCAGCGCGCGGCTGTATGGCGCGCACCAGCTGCGGCGCGTGTATTACTCAGCCTTCAGCCCCATCCCCGACGCGGCCCACGCCCTGCCGCTGGCCGCACCACCCACGGTGCGCGAGCACCGGCTGTACCAGGCCGACTGGCTGATGCGCTTTTACGGCTTCACCCACGACGAGATCGTGCCGCCCTCCCAAGTGGGCATGCTGGCGCTGGACATGGACCCCAAGCTGGCCTGGGCGCTGGCGCACCGCGAGCGTTTTCCGGTCAACCTCAACACCGCCCCGCGCGAACTGCTGCTGCGCGTGCCCGGCTTTGGCGTGCAGACGGTGGACCGCCTGCTGGCCGCCCGCCGCGTGCGCCGCCTGCGGCATGCGGACCTGGCGCGGCTGCACGTGCCGCTGAAAAAAGTGCTGCCCTTTGTGGAGGCGGCCGACTACCGCCCCGGCCGTGCGCTGGACGCTGCCGACCTCGCCGCGCAGTTGACGCCGCCGCCGGTGCAGCGCAGCCTGTTCTGAGCTGGAGAGGCCCGCATGCAGCGCCACACCATCACGCTGGACCACGCCACCGACTGGCCCGGTTTTCGCCAAGCGGCACGCGCCCTGGTGCAAGCCAACGTGCCTCCCCAGGCGGTGGACTGGCGCTGCCAGGCGGATGCCGCTGAAGACCTCTTCGCGCTCGAGCCTGCTGCCAGCGACACCTTGCCCAGCCCAGCCCCCGATGCGCTGCCGCTACGCGTGCCCCCCGACTTTGTGCACCTGTGTGAGCAGCTCATCCTGCACCGCGACCCCGCCCGCTTTGCGCTGATGTACCGCCTGCTGTGGCGCATGGCGCTGGGCGGCAACGAAGCCGAAGCCGCGCGGCACGACCCGCTGGACGCCGACCGCATGTTGGCACACCACATGGTCCGCAGCGTGCGGCGGGACATCCACAAGATGCACGCCTTTGTGCGCTTTCGGCCTGTGGTGGAGCCCGATGGCCAGACTCTGCATATGGCCTGGTTCGAGCCAGACCACTACATCACCGTGGCCAACGCGGGCTTCTTCATCCGCCGCTTCACGCAGATGCGCTGGGCCATCCTTACACCCGACGCCAGCGTGCGCTGGGACGGGCAGCAGCTGCACACCGGCCCCGGCGCGCAGCGCAGCGACGCACCGCCGCCCGATGCGGGCGAGGCGCTGTGGCTCACCTACTACCGCCACATCTTCAACCCCGCGCGGCTCAAGCTGGCCATGATGAAAAAAGAGATGCCCACGCGCTACTGGCGCAACCTGCCCGAGGCGGCGCTCGTCACCGAGCTGGCGCAGACGGCGCACGAGCGCAGCGGGCAGATGGTGGAGGCCGAAGCCACCGTGCCGCGCAGGCGCATTGCGGGGACAACGACACCCCGTGCGCTGCCCGCTGGTGGTGCGCCACTCAGTCCAGCGC
>NZ_JADHVT010000221.1 GCF_016783915.1 Acidovorax sp. | reverse complement strand
CCCACCGGCACCACCGTCTTGCCATCCAGGTGCCCGCAGCGCTTAGGAAAGCCCTGGTCCTCGATCTGGATCATTGCCGCGCCCGCACGCTCAAAGCCGCGCACGGTGCGCTGGGTGTTGAGTGCGTTGCCAAAGCCGGTGTCGGCATCGACGATGACCGGCGTGCTTACGCGCTCGGTGATGCGTGCCAGGGTGTCTTCCACCTCGGTGTAGGTGGTCAGGCCCACGTCGGAGCGGCCCAGGCGGGTGTAGGCAATCGATGCGCCTGAGAGGTACAGCGCCTCGAAGCCCGCCTGCTCGGCCACCAGGGCGCTCAGGGCGTCGTAGACGCCGGGGGCCAGGATGGCGCGGGGTTCATGGAGGCGTTCTTTGAACGATGAAGGGGTCATGTCTTCACACTTTCTGACGGTTCAGCCCGGCCGCCGTGTGCGCAGCGATGTAGCCACCGGCCACGGCGCTGAGCAGGCCGTTGCCGGAGAGATAACCCCACACCGCGTCGGCCGACACGCCACGGGCCGCGCCGCCTGCGGCCAAAAGATTGGGAAATGGCTGGCCGGTCTGCCCCAGTACACGGCACTGGGCGTCGATGTCCAGCCCGCCCTGGGTATGGAACAGCGCGCCGGTCACCTTGACCGCGCAGAACGGCGCCTGCAATGGGCGGGCAAACACACGTCGGTTGTGGTCGTTCTGGCCGCTAGCGCTAGTGATACTTGCCAGGGTTGCTATCAATTTTGATTCTTCGCAGCCAATCAATGCCGCCAGCGCCTGCACGCTGTCACAGTGCTTTACCGCACCGGCTGCCTCAGCATCGACAAAGTCCGGAAAGCTGCGCGCCAGTGCGAGGATGGGCGCATCGAACACATTCCACGCCACGCCGCCCGGTTGCGCCAGCACATGCACTGAGGCTTCGGAGTAGCCCTGTGTCTCGTCGTGAAAGCGCTCGCCCAGCGCATTGACCTGGATGCCGCCTTCCATCATCAGCGCCCACGAGATCAGCGCGCCCTGCGGAATGGCCCAGGAGCCGTGGCCCTGGTAGCCGCCCAGGTCAGCCAGCCGTGCGCCCAGCGCCTGGCCCCAGGCGATGGCGCTACCGTCATTGCCGGTGTGGCCGGCGAACAGCGCATCGCGCATCTCGGGCAGCAGCTCGCGCACCATGGACGGGTTGCCGCCAAAGCCGTTGCAGGCCAGGATGAGTGCGTCGCAGGCCAGATGCTCCAGCGTGCCGTCGGGCCGCTCGTACCCCACGCCGATCACGCGCTGCTGGGCGTTGACCCACAGCTCGCGCACGGTGGCTTCGGTGATCAGCGGAATGTCGACCGCCGTCACCGCGTTGGCCAGGCGGCCCATCAGGCCCACGCCGGTTTTCTCGGGCGTGGCGTGCATGCGGCGCATGCTGTGGCCGGGGTACAAGAATCCATCGAGCACCTGCCACTGCAGGCCGTGGCGCGCTTGCAGTGCATCCAGCGCAGGTCCAATGGCCTGGGCGTAGGCCTGCACCAGGTGCGGCGCCGCCCTGCCCTTGGCCTTGGCGCTGATGTCAGCGGCAAAACGCTCCGGGCTGTCGTCGTCAATGCCCGCCGTGCGCTGCGCCTGCGTGCCGGGCGCGGGGATAAAGCCGGATGACAAGGCCGAGGAGCCCAGCGGTGTGGCGTCGCGCTCCAGCACGGCGCATTCCACGCCGGCGTCGTGCAGCATCAGCGCCGCCGTGAGGCCACAGGCACCGCCGCCCACGATGAGCACCGGCACATGGGCGTCCTGCGCCACCGTGCCGGGCAGGTGCTCGGCATGGCAGATGCGGGGGGTGCTCATGGGCGCATTCATGCGGAAGGGGCGGCCACAGCGGCAGCAAAATCGGCGCAGGTCAGCACCTGGGCCACATTGGCCATGTCGGCCACCGAGGTGTCGTGCACTGCCTGCTTGAAAGCCGCGCAGCCGTCGGACAGCACTAGGGTTTGGTAGTCGCGCATGTGCGCATCGCGCACCGTGCTGGCCACGCCCCCGTTGGTGACGATGCCGCACACCGCCGCGGTGGTGATGCCGGCGCGGCGCAGCACCCAGTCAAGCTGGGTGTTGAAGAAGGCCGAATACGCCACCTTGCACACCGACACGTCCACCCACGGTGCGATCTCAGGTACATGGGCCTGGCCCGTGCTGCCGGGCGCAAAGTCGCCGCGCCGCAGAAACGGGCGCAAGGCCTTGAGGTGGGGCGACACCATGGGCTCGCCCTGCGCATCGGGCCACAGGGTGAACTGGCTGCCTACCACCATGCCACCCGCCGCCTTGAGCGCCTGGGCCACCGCTGCCACCCGGGGTGGCAAGGCCTGGGCGGCAGCGCTCACCGCGCCGCCGCGTGCATAGGCGCCATCCGGCGCCAGAAAGTCGTTTTGCAGGTCGATGATGACCAGCGCGGTGTGGCGCGGGTCAATAGCAGCGTGACTCATGCCGCGCCCCCCGTGTCGGCCCGCACCAGCAGATTGCCTAGCGGATCGACGGTGGCGCTGAAGCCGGGCTCCAGCCACACCGTGGTGTCGGGCTGCTCCAGGATTGCCGGGCCATCGATGCGGGTGCCCACGGGCAGGTCCAGGCGTGCGTGGCGCGCTGCGTCCCACCAGCGACCGGCGTGGAACACGCGCTGCACACCAAGGGAAGGGTTCACCGTGGTGGTCTGCGGGGCCAACACCGTCAGGTCGAACTTGGGGCGCACGCCCACACGGGCGTAGCGCAGGTTCATCACCCGCACGGCAATGCCGTCGAGCACGCGGCCAAAGGCGGCGCGGTAGGCAGCCTCGAACGCGGCGCGGATGCCGTCATGGCTCAACGCATCGGCGGCCACAGGCACCTGCACGGTGTGCGTCTGCCCGGCGTAGAGCATGTCGAGCGCAATGATTTCCTGCACTTCCACAAACTTCACGCCCGCTGAATCGAGCCGCTGCTGGCAGGTGGCAGCCAGTGTGGCCACGCGCTGGCGCAGGTCGGCCACGTCCAGGTCGGCCAGGGGCTTGTTCAGCGTCTGTACCGCGTCGTGGCGCATGTCGGCCATCACGCAGCCCAGGGCCGAGGTCACGCCGGGGTAGCGCGGCACGATGCCCGTTCCCACACCCACCTCGCGCATCATGGCGCACACATGCAGCGCGCCGCCGCCGCCAAACGGCATATAGGCAAACTGGCGCGGGTCGTGCCCGCGCTCGATGGACACCACGCGTACGGCGCCTGCCATCTTGGCGTTGGCGACCGTGAGGATGGCTTCGGCGGCTGCCATCACATCCAGGCCCAGGGGCTTGGCGACATGGGTCTCGATGGCGTCGCGCGACTTTTGTGCGTCCATGGCGGCCAGCAGGCCACCGCCCAGGGGCCGGTCGGCGGCGATACGGCCCAGCAGCACATTGGCGTCCGTCACCGTGGGGCGCGTGTTGCCCCGGCCATAGCAGGCCGGGCCGGGGATGCTGCCCGCCGACTCGGGGCCCACCTGCAGCATGCCGCTGGCGTCTACCGAGGCGATGGAGCCGCCACCCGCGCCGATGGTCTCGATCTGGATCATGGGCGAGCGCACCACCATGCCGAACTCAATGGCCGTTTGTGCAGCCAACGCCGCTTCGCCTTTGGCAACCAGCGACACGTCGAACGAGGTGCCGCCCATGTCGCCCGTGATCACATCGGGAAAGCCTGCCGCACGCGCAATGGCCGCGCAGGCAATCACGCCCGCCGCCGGGCCCGAGAGCGCGGTGCGCACCGGTACATCGCACGCCGTCTGGCGCGACATCACGCCGCCGTTGCTCTGCACGATGAGCAGCTCGCCGCCAAAGCCCTGCGTGCGCAGGTCGCCTTCCAGCCGCTCCAGGTAGCTGCCCACCACGGGCTGCAGGGACGCGTTGAGCGTGGCGGTGGAGCAGCGCTCGAACTCGCGGATCTCGGGCAGCACTTCGCTGGCGGCCGTCACATGCGGGTTGGGCCACACGCTGCGCACAGCGGCTACGGCGGCCTGTTCGTTGGCCGGGTTGGCATAGGTGTTGATGAAGAACACGCAGACGGCCTCGCAGCCCGCCTCCAGCAGCGCGCGCGCCTGGGCCTTGACCTGCTCAATATCCACCGGGGTGTGCACCGTGCCATCGGCCAATACGCGCTCGTCCACCTCCAGGCGCAGGTTGCGCGGCACGATGGGCTCGAAGCTGCCGCGCAGGCCCCAGGTCTGCGGCCGGTCACGGCGGCGCATCTCCAGCACATCGCGAAAGCCGCGGGTGGTGATGATGCCGGTGCGTGCCACCTTGCGCTCCAGCAGCGCATTGGTACCCACGGTGGTGCCGTGCACGATGGTGGCGATCTGCGCGGCCGAATCGGCCACACGCGCCACGCCGTTCATGAAACCTCGCGCCTCCTCGCCCCGGGTGCTGGGCACCTTGACGATGCGGGCGCTGCCGTCGCGCTCGTCCAGCACGAACAGGTCGGTGAAGGTGCCACCCACGTCCACGCCCACCACATAGGACGCCTCGCTCAAAGCCTTGTCCGAAACCTTGCTGCTGCTCATGCCTTGCCTTTCGTTGCGGCGTTGGCGCTCACATAGCCCATCGCCAGATCCTTCTCACGCGCTGCCGCATCCCGCGCGGCTGGGGCGCCGTAGCCACCGCCGCCAGGGGTCTCCAGGCGCACGCGCTCGCCCTGCTTGAGGCGGATGCCGATCATCTTGGAGCGCATAGGGGGCTGCTTCCACTCACTATTGTTTTCATAGCTGAAGACGTTCATGGAACCGGCGCTACCGCCCGAAATGCCCTGGGGTGCGGCCTTGCCGCGCTCGCCAAAGATGAAGACTTCAGCGTCTTGCTCCAGCAGCTCGATTTCATAGATCGCGCCCAGGCCACCCCGGTGCTGGCCGTCGCCACCCGAATCGGGCCGCAACGCCCACTGCGTGAAGCGCACGGGGTACGCCGCCTCCAGAATTTCGAGCGGCGGGATGGTGGCGGTGGAGATGGGCGCGTTGCCGTGGCTCAGGCCATCGCCATCGCTGTGCCCGCCGTGGCCGCCGCCGAAGAAGCTGAACATCACCCAGCGTTGGCCCTTGCGCGCGGCATCGGTGCGCAGCCCGGCGATGGACAGCGCGTTGATAGTGCCGTAGGCTTGGGCCATGGCGCGTTTGGGGTCGGCCTGCGCGGTGGCGCTGAAAATCACATCGATCATGCGCAGGATGGTCTCGGTGTAGCCGCCCACGGGGCGCGGGCGCGCAGCGCTGATGACCAGCCCCTCGGGCAGCACAAAGTCCACCGCGTCCAGCACGCCCGCATTCGCAGGCACATCGGGGAACAAGTGCTTGAGCGCCACATAGCAGGCCGCAATGGCCGTGGCGCGGGAGATATTGACCGGCCCCGCGCACTGAGGTGAGGTGCGCGAGAAGTCGAGCGTCAGGCGGTCGCCCTGCACCGTCATGTCGAGCGCAATGGTCAGCGGCTCGTCCTTCACGCCGTCGTTGTCCAGGATGTCGCTGAAGCTGTAGCGCCCGTCGGGCAGTGCCGCGATGTGCGACTGCATGAGCTTGACAGCGCGCGTGCGCAGCTCGCCCATGGCCTGCTGCACCTGGGCATCGCCGTACTGGTCCAGCAGGTCATGAAGGCGGCGCTCGCCAAGGTCCAGCGCGGCCAGCTGGCCGTTCAGGTCGCCCCACAGGCTGTCGGGCAGGCGGGTGTT